>JAFQBA010000007.1 GCA_017416845.1 Clostridia bacterium | reverse complement strand
TAGCAAGTTTTGGCTAATAATCGACCAAATTGAATTAAAAACATCAAAAGTTGTCGGATATTGAAATCTGACAGCTTTTATGTTATAATACAATAGATTATTATATTATATAGAAAGGATATTTTTATGGAAAAGCTTGCAGAAATGTATGTAACACTGCTACCCGTTATTCTTGCAGGTATTATGAATATGGTATGGTGCAAGGTAAATGTATGTGGTTTTCTGAAAAAGCCTGTTGATTTCGGAAAGAATTTTTCTGACGGAAGAAGAATATTCGGCGATAACAAGACCTTCAAGGGCTTTATCGGAATGATTATTTTCGGAGCTGTGTTCTCAGTCCTGTGGGGAATTATTTCCCTGAACAGCGATTCTCTTACAGCCTATAACTATTTTTACAGAAATTATAACAATTCTTTTTTGTATAATATTATGATTGGAACACTTATGGGCTTTGCCTACGCTTTATTTGAGCTTCCAAACAGCTTTTTTAAAAGAAGGCTTGATATTACTCCTGGTAAAAATGATATAAGCGGTATAAAAAAAGTTTTTTTCATCTTCCTTGACCAGGCCGATTCAATTTTCGGCTGTGTTCTCGTTGTATGCATTTTTTATCCGTTGCCAATATGGTATTATTTTATATATGTACTGCTTGGTGCAGTAACACATATCATACTGAATATGCTTTTATATTTCTGTCATTTAAGAAAAAATATGTTTTGACCGAAAGGATATGTTTGAATGAATATGTATTGTCTTGAAGAAAAGCTTAACGCAGGAGAGGTCGGCAACAAAGCAGCTTTTCTTTCCTTAATGAAACGTAACGGCTTCAATGTTCCGACAGGTATTGTTCTCGGGAACGATATTTTCACGAAAACTATTTCCGCAAATGATAACAAGCACGAGGTTGATATGCTTTTGGAGGTGCTTTCAAAAAGCAATGCAAAAGGAACCTCCGATAAAATTTCAGAGCTTTATTCCTCGCTTAAATTACATGATGAAGTAAAATCAGAAATAGAAGAAAAAATAAACATGCAAAAGAAATACGCCGTAAGAAGCAGCGGAATAAAAGAAGATTTAAGCGGATTTTCTTTTGCGGGTCAGTACGATACAGTAATCAACGCAAAAGGTATTGACGAAATTTCAGCAGCTATTATAAAATGCTATCTTTCGGCATATTCGGAAACAGTTCTTTCTTATATTGCGGCAAATGAATTGTCTGTCGATGAAATCGGAATGTCAGTTATTATTCAGGAAATGATTGATTCCGAGGTAAGCGGAGTCGCATTTACGGTAAATCCTACAAGCGGTTGTGATAAAGAAATCTTTATTGAGGCAGCAAAAGGTCAGGGCGAAAATCTTGTAAGCGGAAAGGTTGCAGCCGAAAGATATTCCTATAATTGGTGGAATAAAGAAATTACACTTTCATCAGGAAAGCTTATTTCTGACGACAAAATAAAAGAAATTGCAGATACAGCGCTTCGTATTCAGCAGTTTTTCGGTTACCCATGCGATATTGAATTTGCATATGAAAATGAAATTCTTTATATCCTTCAGGCAAGAGCAATAACAAAAATTCTTTACGGTGAAATAAAAGACCAATGGACTACCGCAGACTTTAAGGACGGCGGAGTTTCAGCAACCGTTTGTACCCCGTATATGTGGAGTCTTTATGAATATATCTGGGAAAGTGAATTGCGTAAATTCCTTATTGAATCTAAAATCTTGAAGCCTGCCGAGCTTGAAAAAAAGCTTGGAGATATGTTCTACGGAAGACCTTATTGGAATTTAAGCGTTGTAAAATCGGCAATGGCTAAAGTTCCTGGATACAAGGAAAGAGATTTTGACAGTGAATTGGGTGTTAAAATAACGTATGATGGAGATGGCGTTACTACATCAGTTACTCCTAAAACTCTTGTGGATATTGCCATAATGGCATTGGCGCAGAAAAAGATTGTCAAGGAACGCAAGGATAATGCCGAAAAATTCAAATCAGAACTCTTAAACATTTATTCCGATTATTTTGCAGATAAGGACAAACCTTTTTCGGCTGACGAAATAAAAGCAAAATGGAAAAAGCTTGTTTTCACTGATTACCTTAACAGCGAAAGCACATATTTCCGACAGATTTTTATCAACACAATTCATCAGTCATTGTATAAAGATAAAATCCTGAAGCACACCACAAAGGGCGGTTATTTTACCCTTATAGGCGGTCTTGATAATATTTCACATCTACTCCCTTTTTATGATATGTGGGAAATAAGCAGAAGTATCAGAAGCGACAAAGCTGCATTTGCTTTCTGGAGCGACACGCCTGCTTCTGAAATAGCCGGAAAAACCAACTCTGTTCCTTGTGGCGAAAAGGTTCTGGAGTATATAGAAAAATTCGGGTATCACTCCAAGAAGGAACTTGATGTTACATATCCGTCTTTTTATGAGGATATAATCACGGTAATAGATGATGTAAAAAGAACTTGTGCTTTAGGTGATGAATGTTCACCTGAAACCGATTCTTTGCGTCTGCGTGAAGATTTCAGCAAAGAGATGGAAAAGGTAAAGAAAAAACTTTCTGCATCAGCTTACAGAAAGTTTGAAAAGAATGTAGCTGAAATGCGAAAGCTTCTTTGGTGGAGAGAAGAATTCAGAGATGTTTCAACAAGATTTTACTGCATAATCAGAGCGTATACGTTAAGGCTCGCTGAAATACTGTTCAATGAAAATTATATTTCAGATAAAAATGACATCTGGTTTGCAAAAATTGAAGATATACGAAACTTGCTTGATAATAATATCAAAAAGGAAGAATTCGTCAGAATAATAGAAAAAAACAAGGTATACTATTCCTCTTTCAGAAATTTTACAAGTGAAAACGAAATCGGCTCAAAATTTGCAAATACATCAAGCAATGCTACAGGTAAGGCGTTATGCGGAATAGGCTGTTCCTGCTTCAAGGCAACAGGAACGGCAAGAGTAATTCATTCTCTTGACGAAACAGACAGATTATGTGAGGGTGACATCCTTATAACTAAGTTCACCGATACAGGCTGGACAAGCAAATTTGCTATGCTGGGCGGAATTGTTACAGAGTACGGCGGAATACTATGTCACGCAGCAATAGTTTCAAGAGAATACGGCATTCCCTGCGTTGTCTGCACCGAAAATGCAACAAAGCTTATCAAGGATGGCGAAACTATTACAATAAACGGCGAAACGGGCGAAATAATAATTGGCGGTGAAAAGAATTGAAAATGTTTCTCGGATACTATAACAAATCGGTAATACTTACATATATAGGTGCAGCAGCTGCAGTCCTCGGAATGGCATTGGCACTTTCGGGAAAAATGAAATATGCTGTCTTATGCCTTGTTGTATGCGGCATCGCAGACCTCTTTGACGGAATGATAGCAAGACGCTGTAAAAGAACGGAAGAAGAAAAAGAATTCGGAATACAGATAGACTCCCTTACCGATATGGTAAGCTTTGCTGTTTTTCCTGTTGTAATTTCCTTTGCTATGGGAAACACAAGTTGGTATCATATCGCAATCAGTGTGTTTTATGTGCTTGCAGCTATAACAAGGCTGGGCTTTTTCAATGTTTCTGCTTCCATTTCATCGGAAACAAAATTCTATACAGGATTACCTGTAACCTTTGCGTCTCTGATAGTTGTATCTGCTTTTATTGCAGGCAGCATTTTAAGCATTACCGAAATAATAATGCCTGTATGTCTTTTTGTCACAGCTGTTCTGTTTATACTTAAAATAAAAATAGCAAAACCGAAGGGAATTGCATATCTGCTGCTCGGACTTCTTGCAATAGCCCTTGCCGTTGCAGTAATTTTTGTTGGTGGATAATATGGCAAGGATTTACGACAGAAAAAGCAAAACCTTTTATGAGGATAAACAGTATGGTGGCAAAGCTCTTAATTTTCTGTACGGCAATATATTGGGAAGAATTATTCTAAGACTTTTTATTGCAGGAAAAGGCTATTCAAGACTCAATGCAAAAAGAAATTCCACAAGAAAATCCACAGAGAAAATTGCCCCCTTTGTCAAAGAATACGGAATTGTTATGAGTGATTTTGAGGACAGGGAGTACAGTTCCTTTTCCGATTTTTTCACAAGAAAGCTTGCTGACGGAAAAAGAGTCTTTTCAGCCGAAAAAAATGATTTGATATCCGTAGCAGACAGCAAGCTTCTTTGCTACAGAATTACAGATGACGGAAAAATTCCCATAAAAAACAGTATCTATACTGCAAGGGAAATCATAGACGAAGATTTGACAACGGACTTTTATGGTGGATATTGTCTTGTTTTCAGATTAACGGTTGACGATTACCACAGATATTGCTTTTTCGACGACGGAAAGCTTATCCGAAGCAAATATATAAATGGTAAGCTTCATACCGTGAGTCCGATTTCTTCGAAAAAATATAAGGTGTTTTCAGAAAACTTCCGTAGTGTTTCGTATATCGAAACGGAAAACTTCGGCACTTGCTATCAAATTGAAATCGGCGCCTTGCTTGTAGGCAAAATAATAAATTACTCCGCAGAAAGTTTCTTCAAGGGTGAAGAAAAGGGATACTTTGAAATGGGAGGCTCAACCTGCGTTGTTATGGTAAAAAAAGGCACCGTGACTATTGATGCCGATATACTTGAAAATTCTGAAAAAGGAATTGAAACCAAAGTCCTTATCGGAGAAAGGATAGGAAAGAAAAATGCTCAGGCGACTTAATATTTATTTCAAGGAAATGTATCCGCTTATTCCGAGACTTCTGCTTGGCTTTATAGTCTTTGGCGAGATATATTTTATTTTGCTGCTTAATTATGGTGTTACGGATTTCTCTTTAGGCATACAGGAAATTGTTGGCGGAATAACGATTTTCGGTTTTCTGATGTTCTTGCGTATTGCTGATGATTTCAAGGATTACGAATCAGATAAACGACTTTTCCCCGACAGAGCATTCCCAAGCGGAAAGGTTTATAAAAAAGACTTGAACACTGTTGTTGCCATAGACCTTGCCGTTATGACAATTCTGAATGTTATTTTTATGAATAACATTTTATTCTATCTGTTTCTTATGACTTATGGAATTCTTATGTCATTGTGGTTTTTCCAGAAGCATAAAATCAGTAAAAGTCTGCCGCTTGCACTGGTTACGCACAACCCTGTGCAGATGGTACTGAATTTGTATATCATTTCATTCTGCTGCATAAAGTACGAGCTTCAGCCATTTACATTAACATCCTTTCTTGTTCTTATGACGCTTTATTTTCCTGCGCTTATATGGGAGATTGCAAGAAAAATCCGTGCGCCGAAGGATGAAACGGAATACACAACATATTCAAAGCTTTTTGGACATAAAAAATCTACGCTGTTTATCCTTATCCTCACGCTTGTGGATATAGTTACAAATCTTCTCCTTGTTATAAATCTTAATATAATCGGTTTCTTTATCCTCATAATCAATGTTACAATAATGACCGCAGAGTTTATTATGTTTATAAAGAATCCCGAAAGATTCAAGCTTGTAACAAGAGTTGAAATTTACACATACATTACAGAGGCTACAATGCTTCTGATAATTCCCGCCTATATGATATTTGGAAAGATATGAATACATTTATTACAACAGATAATTACAAGGAATATACAATCGGAAAAAAAGCAGAACGTCTTTTTATTATGAAAGAGAACGGATTTAATGTTCCGACGCTTTTTTGTATAAATGAAATCCCCGAAAAAGAAAAGCTCCTTTCATTCTTGAATGACGGAAGGGAGTTTTCGGTGCGTTCATCTGCACTTTGTGAGGATTCCTCTGATAACTCTTTCGCAGGGCAGTTTGACAGCTTTCTTTTTGTAAAAAAAGAAAATGTATACGATAAAATAAAGGATTGCTTTTTGTCTGCCGAAAAGGAAAATGTTATTTCTTACTGTAAGGAAAACAATATAAATCCTGACACCATAAAAATGTCTGTAATTGTTCAGGAAATGATTGACTCTGATTATTCAGGCGTTATATTTTCTTCCAATCCGCAGGGCGTTTTAAACGAAAGCGTTATTGTTATGGGAAGCGGAACAGGAGACAATGTTGTTGAAGAAAAAACAGACGTTACAACCTGTTATTACAACAGAACAGATAAAAAATATTATACCGAAAAAAGCTGTGAAAAATCTCCGTCTATGACAGAGAATTTGATAGAAGAGCTTATTTCGTTATGCGAAAAAACAGAAGAAATCTTTGGGAAGCTTATTGATATTGAATTTGCTGTAAAGAACGATGAAGTTTTTATCCTTCAGGTCAGACCAATAACGACAATAAATAATAAAACTCCACTTATTCTTGATAACAGCAACATAGTGGAAAGCTATCCCGGAATATCGCTGCCGTTAACAATTTCTTTTGTGAAAGAAGCGTACAGCGGTGTCTTCAAGGGGCTTGCCAACAGAGTTCTTCGTGATGAAAAAATTGTAAACAGATATAACGAAACTTATTATAATATGATAGGCTCAGCAAACGGCAGAGTATATTATAAAATCAGTAATTGGTATACTGTATTGTCATTTCTTCCAATGTCAAAAAAGATAATTCCCGTGTGGCAGGATATGATGGGTGTTACGGAAAAATCTGTTGACAGCGATGAGGTAAAGCTTTCATTTTTCAAAAAACTTTCTACATATGTAAATGTTATCTCCGAAGCCTTTTCTGTAAGAAAAAATATGGAAAAGCTCAACGCTTCATTTCCTGCAACAGAAAAATATTTCAGGGAGAATTTCACCGCAGATATCACTCTCAAAGATGTAAAATCACTCTATGATGAGATATCAGAAAAGGTTCTTTCCGTATGGGATATAACGCTTCTCAATGATCTTTACGCATTTGTTTTCACGGGACTGCTTAAAGCTGAAATCAAAAAATCAGGTGTAACAGACTATGAAAAAACAGTTAACGAATTTATAAGCGGTATTTCAAATATAGAAAGTATGAAGCCAATAAGGGCAATGATAAAGCTTGCTGACTATGATAGAAAAATGCTTGATGAACTGAACGGCTCACAGAAGGAAAAAGAACTTGAAGAAAAGCTTGACGCTTACCCTGAATTTAAAGAAAAGTTCTATGAATATATTTTACTTTACGGTGACCGTTCGCCTGAGGAATTGAAAATGGAAACTGTTACGTTCAGGGAAAGTCCGTTGCTGCTTATGAAAAAAATCAGCGAACTTTCTTCTGATAAGGATATATTTGAAAAAACAAAAAATTCTCTGCTCGATGAAACAGAGAAATCAACAGAAAGCATAACAGCTGATATAAAAAAGAGAAAAAAACGAATTATGTATTTTGCTGAAAAGGCTTCTGTGGGAATAATGAACAGAGAAATTTCGCGCCTTAACAGAACAAGAATTTACGGAATGGTGCGTTCAATGTTCTTGAGAGCAGGAGAAATCTTTTGTTCAGATGGGAAAATATGTGATAAAAGAGATGTTTTCTATCTTACAAAAGATGAGATTTTTAACGGAAATCCTGATACCTTTGCTGACATAATAGAGAAAAGAAAAAGTGATTACAAAGGATTTTATGAGCTTCCCGCATTTTCAAGAATAATCTTTGCGGGCAAGGAATTCGATAAAAACATCATCCGCACAGACACTGTTTCAGGCGTTGCTTCAGATGAAAAAACGCTTTACGGAACGCCATCTTCTGCAGGAATAACAAAAGGAACAGCAGTTGTTGTTAAAGATGCCTGCAATCCTCCTGATACCAAGGGTAAAATAATTGTTGCAAAAATGACAGACCCGGGCTGGGTGTTTCTTTTGTCAAATTCAAAGGGAATTATCAGCGAAAAAGGTTCTCTTTTATCGCACACTGCTATTATTTCAAGGGAGCTGAAAATCCCTGCTGTTGTCGGAGTAAAAAACGCTTCTGAACTGATAAAAGACGGCGATATAATAGAGCTTGACGGCAATAGCGGAATAATAAAAATATGCGGAAAGGAGAAATAGAATGTATCTTGTAAAAAAAGTGACCGAAAATGATTATGAAGATTTTTTAGATTTCCCCTCACGCATACATATAAAAAAAGAGCTTATGCAGAAGCGTTCCGATGAAATTGCATTGCTCAAAGGTACACATACGTTGAGCAATTATTTCACATTTACAGCTTTTCTATGTTACTGTGACAGCAAGGTTGTTGCAAGATGTGCTGTAACAATATATACCGATAAAGATGAAGCTTATCTCGGCTTTTTTGACAGCGAGGATAATATTGAAGCAGTAAAAGCTATTATGGAAGCAGCCGAAAACTTTGCAAGAGAAAACGGAATAAGAAAGCTTACAGGTCCTGTTGACGCAAGCTTTTGGATTGGATACAGAATGAAATCTAACAAATTTGATGAAAAGCGATTCTTTTCCGAACCCTATGGCAAGGACTATTACCCGAAACTATGGAAGGAAAACGGCTATAAAATTTCCCAGGTGTATGTATCAAACATCTATAAAAAGCTTTCAAAGAACGAGGAAGATGACGAAAACTATATAAAAAGATATAACTTTTTTACCAAAAGAGGTTACAGCATTGTTTCTCCGTCAAGAAAAGACTGGGACAAGGTTATCGGTGAGGTTTACACTCTGCTTGTTAAGCTATACAGTGATTTCCCTGTTTTCTCGCATATTACCGAAAAAGAGTTTAGAGAGATGTATAAGGACCTCAAAACAGTTCTTGATTTTTCTATGGTCAAACTTGGATATAAAAATAATAAGCTGGCAGGATTTTTTATTAGCGTTCCCGATTACGGAAATAGACTTTGCGGAAATATAGGACTTCCTGAGATTTTATTTATGCTTAAAAACAGAAGAAGATGTGATAATTACATTCTTCTGTATATTGGCGTTGACGAAAAGCATCTGGGACTTGGATCTGCTTTGTCACAAGCTATGTTTGAAGAGCTTCGCAGAAAAAGATCTTCATCAATAGGTGCTCTTATTAAAAAGGGCAAGGTGTCCGAAAAATATATTGACAATAAAATCCTTTACCAAAGGGAATATCTGCTGTTTGAAAAGCATTTATAACTTGCTCAATTGAGAAATAGTATTCTTATTTTTTATTATTATTCAATAAACAGGCACACGGTCGATTCCGTGTGCCTGTCTGCATAACCC
>JAFQBA010000074.1 GCA_017416845.1 Clostridia bacterium | reverse complement strand
CTTAACTTATGAAGGTGAAGGTGTTGAGATTAACGATAACCAAATTAAAATCACACAGGGCGGTGATTTTACCGTAAGCGGAACACTTTCTGACGGAAATATCACAATTTCTACAAAAGAAAAGGTTAAAATCAGATTAAGTGGAGCTAAAATCACATCAAGCAACAATCCTTGTATATTTGTAGAAGATGCTGATAAATCATATATTACTTTAACAGACGGAACTGAAAATCATCTTATTGCCGAAAACAGCGATGATGGTGCGATTTATTCAAAAGAAAATCTTGAAATCAAAGGTGACGGAAGTCTCGACATTGAATCAAAAGCCGGTCACGGAATAAAGGCATCGGATAACTTAAATATTGAAAATGGCATTATTACTATCAATGCCACATCCGATGGTATTCATATAAACGATACCTTTAAGATGACAGGGGGAACAGTTAATATAACTTCTGTAAACGATGGAATTGACTGTGAATCCATTGTTAATATTTCAGCAGGAAAAATAAATATCGAAACTAATGGTACTCCAATTGAGAACACGCAAACTACAACAGAGACTACAGAAGAACTTCCTCGCAGAGGTATGTGGGAAATGGATGAGGCAGATGTGGAATTTGAAAAATCAACTAAGGGTATCAATGCCGAATGGATGATGGTTATATCGGGCGGAGAAATAATTGTAAATTCTGCATCACACGCAATTCATTGTCAGGATGAAATCGAAATAACAGGTGGCAAGTTCACATTAAGTTCAAAATATGACAAAGGCATATCTGCCCACGGAAATCTTACCATAAACGGTGAAGATACCCTGATTGATGTAACCAAGTCAACCGAAGGAATTGAGAGTAAAAATGTGATGACCATAAATGACGGTGTTATAAAGGTTGTTTCAACTGATGACGCACTTAATGCAACGGGCGGAAACAGCGGTATGATTATGCCGGGCGGGAATGGCGAAGGCGGAGAGTTTACACCGCCTGAAGGCTTTGAAAGAGGTCAGAGAAATCCTGCGGATGGTCAGACAACCGAGAACGGTGAAGCACAGGCCGGAAAAGGAACAAGGCCGCAAAGAGGCGAATTTGGCAATATGAATCCTAATTTTGAAATGCCTCAAAATGGTGAGTTTACTCTGCCGGAAGGAGTAATGCCCGAAAACGGTGAGTTTGCTCCACCTGAAGGAACAATGCCGGAAATGGGTACAGGACGGATGCCCGGTGGATTTATGGGCGGTGGAATGGGCAGAAATATGAAAGAATGCCTTATCATAAACGGCGGATATATTGAGCTTTATGCCGAGGATGATTGCCTTGATGCAAATGGAAACCTTACCATCAACGGCGGAACAGTAAAAGCTATAAAGCCTAATGGCTCTATTTACGGAGCATTCGGAATCGTTGATCCTGACGGACAGACAACAATCGGAGAAAATGCAACTCTTATCTTTGCAGCAGGAAATGGTAATGCAAGAAGTCTCGGACTTAAACAGAACACAATTACAGTTAACTGTGAAACCAATCATGAAGCCGGAGATGCGATTAAGGTTTCAGACAGTGAGGGCAATTTGGTGTTTGAATATACTCCTGACGGAAACTATAAAACAGTTTTAATAGCATCAAGTAAAATCAAGACAGGAGAAACATATAAAATTGCAATAGGCAATGAAACTTTTGAATCGGAAATTACACAGCAAAGCACGACCATCGGAACACAAACAGTCGGTGGTATGGGCTTCGACAGAGGACAGAGAATGCAGTAGTGCAAAAGACGGCTTTGCTTTTTTGGTAAAGCCGTCAATTTACTTTTTATAAAAAATGTTGTATAATAATTGCAATAAGTCTTGCGTTGTAATCCTTTGCGACTTCGTCGCAGATGTGCTATACACATCTTTGCATTATTGACGGCGTCGTAAAAATGCCCTTGCAAGCAAGCATTTTTACTCCTGGTAAAATATTAGTAAGGCAGGTGATTTTATGCGACTTTTGGTATGTGAAGATGAAAAACATCTTAATAAGACATTGACAGAACGACTCACTAAAATCGGTTATACGGTTGACAGTTGTTTTGACGGTGAGGATGCTTTATACTATATAGAAAACACACAGTATGACGGAATTATACTTGATGTTATGATGCCGAAAATCAATGGTTTTGAGGTTCTTCGTATTATGCGTGAAAAGAAAATTCTGACTCCTGTTTTGATGCTTACGGCAATGGATTCAGATGAGGATATAATAAATGGACTTGACCTTGGCGCAAACGACTATCTAACAAAACCCTTCTCTTTTGATGTCCTTTGTGCAAGGATAAGAGCAATGCTCCGTGTGAAAGAAAATGTAACGAGTAGCATGCTTGAAATAGCAGATTTAAGTGTTGATACCACCACAAGAGTTGTAAAGCGTAGCGATACCGTGATTGAGCTTTCATCAAAGGAATATTCTGTTCTTGAGTACCTTATGAGAAACAAAGGCATCGTTGTTTCAAAAGAGAAAATTGAGGAAAACATTTGGAACTATGAATATGAAGGTTCAAGCGATGTTATAAAGGTTTATATTCATCATCTTAGGAAAAAGATTGATGATAACTTTGAGAAAAAACTACTCCATACCATAAAAAATGTAGGATATGTGATAAAGGAAGATTAGTATGAAAAAGCCAACTTCAATAAAAACCCGAATAACAATATGGTACACAACACTTATGTTTGTACTTGTATTAGTTGTGCTTTCTTTAGTCGGCGGTCTTTCTTATCAGCTTTCCAT
>JAFQBA010000006.1 GCA_017416845.1 Clostridia bacterium | reverse complement strand
TAAATGAATAAGACAATGACGGTTTTGGTTGTTGAAGACGATATGCCTATACGAAACTTAATCTCAACAACATTAAAAACTCACGAATATAAGTTTTTGACTGCAAAAGACGGAAACGATGCTATTATGCAGGCATCATCACATAATCCTGATGTTGTTTTACTTGATTTGGGACTTCCCGATATAGACGGAATTGAAGTAATTAAAAATATCCGTTCTTGGTCGAACATGCCGATTATTGTTATCAGTGCAAGAAGTGAGGACACAGACAAAATAGAGGCATTAGACTGTGGTGCTGACGATTATTTGACAAAACCGTTCTCTGTTGAAGAACTCCTTGCAAGGCTCAGAGTTACACAAAGAAGATTAAGCTATCAAAACCAAGCGGCAGTATCAGAATCAATGTTTACAAACGGAAAGCTTAAAGTTGATTATGCTGCAGGCTGTGCATATCTTGATGAGGAGGAAATGCACCTTACCCCGACAGAATATAAGCTGCTTTGTGTGTTGTCGCAAAATGTAGGAAAGGTGCTTACGCATAAATTTATTGCAGAAAAAATTTGGGGCAGCGCCTGGGAAACGGATATAGGTTCACTTCGTGTATTTATGACAACACTCAGGAAAAAAATTGAAAAGCTTCCTGACTCTCCGCAGTATATCCAAACGCATATTGGTGTTGGATACAGGATGATGAAGGTTGAATGTTGAATAGGGTGGTTATGATTATTTTTACACTCCGCACCTTCTCAAGGTTCGAATCCTGTGTAAATGAAAAAGCTCCAAGTCACACAAATGTGTAACTTGAAGCTTTATCGGGATAACAGGATTCGAACCTGCGGCCTCTTCGTCCCGAACGAAGCGCGCTACCAAGCTGCGCTATATCCCGAATCCAAACGTGAAACATTATATCACGAATTCACTATTTTGTCAATATCAATTTTATATTTTCTTTTTAGTTTTTCACGTTCGTGTTTCCTGATTCTCAAATTAACATTTCTTCTGATTTTAAGTACGATTATTATTGCTGTTAAACATAATAAGCATCCAATCCACATCAAAAGATTACTTTCTTTTTTTTCTGTATCACGGGTTTTCTCTCCCAAAAGATATTTATCAAGATTTGAATCAATATCAAGATTTAAATTGTTATAATGACTTTCATACCATTTGCCTATAGCGTTATACAAACTTAAAACTGCTTTTTCGTATTGTTCGTTTTTGAAATGAGGCTCAAAATCCGATACAATGTAGTTGTATATTTCGGTATCAGTAAGTGCAAGCCGAATATTTTCGCCAATGATAAAATCATAGTCTTTATTCTGAGCATCTAAAACAAAAAATACACTGTTTTCTCTGCCGAATGAATAAAGCTCCCATTCATTATATAAACTTTCTGTGTAACTGCCAATGTCAGTGTTGCCGATATTTTCAACAGTGACAAAAATAATTTTGGCTTGTGTTTGAGAATATAGAATTTCATTTTTTGATTTTATATAATTCTTTGAACTGTCAGACAAAATTCCTGCATAATCAGTTACTGAAATGCTTTTTGGTTTGGAATATGCTGATACGTTTGTTGTTATAATAAAAAAAGAAAACAAAATGCATAAAAATTTTTTCACAAAACCTTCTCCTATGTAAATTTTATAATTTAATTATAAACGATATCTTAAAATAGTCAAGATGAAAATTAAATATTTATATGTATTGCTTATTTTTTGAAGTAATCATTTGTTGTTTTTAATATTACTTTTCTCAATGAAATTACAGCAATTAGATTAGGGAGAGCCATAAAAGTGTTCATGATTTCCGACAGATTCCAAATGACATGAAAAGAGGATATTGCACTTATGTATACAACAATAATGTATATAATACGATATATCAGAATTGCAAATTCACTCTTTTTGAAAAGAAATTTAATAGAAACTTCTCCGTAGTATGCCCAACCCAGGATTGTTGAAAGTGAAAATAATATTGTGGAGGTTGTAACTACTGTTTCACCGATTCCGGGAAAAGATTCGTTAAAAGATGCAATGCACAAAGCAGAACCATATATTTCACCTATTTCCCATATCCCTGTTGATAAAATTACTAATGCTGACATAGTGCATATAACAATCGTAGTAAAAAATACTTCAAACATACCCCAAAGTCCTTGCTCAACTGCGTTTTGAGTGTATGTAGCACCATGGGCAATCGGAGCACTTCCAAGTCCGGCTTCGTTTGAAAAAATACCTTTGGAAAATCCGTTTTTAATGGCAGACATTATGCAGTAACCGCTTCCTCCGCCTATTACAGATCGAAATTTTAATGCTTCACGAAAAATTGTGACAAAAATGGAAGGGATTCTGTATATATTTATTATTAACACCAAAAGAGAAAAAACTATATAAAACATAGCCATAAAAGGAACAAGCTTCTCATTTGCCGAGGCAATTCGTTTAATTCCGCCAATAATGACACCTGATACTGCAATTGTAAGTATAATGCCGGTCATTTCCGTACTTACTTTCAGTGTAGAATTATTAAGTGCATTTGCTATTGCGTTTGATTGTACAGCATTTCCTATACCCATACATGCTATTAGTGATGTAATTGCAAAAAAGATTGCTAAACCTTTGTTTTTCATACCATTTTTTATGTAGTACATTGGTCCGCCTGTCCATTTTCCTTTGTTATTTTTTTCTTTGAATTTTACAGATAAAAGAATTTCTGCATATTTTGTAACCATTCCAAGAATTGCACTTACCCACATCCAGAATACTGCTCCGGGACCTCCGGCGGTTATAGCTGTTGCAACACCGGCTATACTCCCTGTGCCAAGGGTTCCTGCTAATGCTGTACTGACAGCTTGAAATGGATTTACTCCGTTTTTGTGTATTTCTTTAGGTTTATTCTTGAATGATGACCCGATGGTTGCTTTTATCATTATCTTAAACTTTCTGAATTGTAAAAATTTTGTTATAATTGACAGATATACACCTGTACCAATAAGTGCAATTATCATAACAGGAGTTAATACTAAGCTGTTTATCATATTTAATAATGTGTTAAATGAAAATAATATGTACATGTTAACCTCCCGGTTTAATAATACATATATATGCTTTTAAAAGTTAAAAATGTAGTGTTATGTGTAAATAATGAAAAATAAATCCGCTGTTAATTTTGTGAACAGCGGATTTTGGTGTTATAATCATTATTTAAAGATAAAAGCTATGCTTTCCAATTGTTGTATAATAATTCCTGTTTTGCGAAATCCATGAGTTTGTCGATATTTCAGGATTAAAAAAGAATAAACAATTTCCTATAATATTCTTACCTTCAATTGCTTCTTTTGCTGCTTTTAAACTTTCGCTGTCAGGAGTATTATAAATGGTACCGTTAGATACAGGTTGAAATTGAACGCCGTGTTTTTGATCGAATATAACTTCTTTGACTGTATTTGGATATATTTTTGACTTTACTCTGTTAAGGACACAGTTTGCAACTGCAAGCTTACCCTCGTAGCTCTCTCCTCTGCTTTCAGCGTAAACAATTCTTGCAAGCCAATATAGATCTTCTTCGCTATATAAATTGTTGTTATGTTCATTGTTATATAAATATATTCTTGTTTCGTTATTTATTGTTCCGCTCACATATATGTTTTTGTCTTCCTGAAATTTAATTATTGCAGCAAGCGTTGTAAGTCCAAAATAACCGTCATCATCATAAGTTATATATCCTTGTTGGGTTAGTTCGTGCTGTATTTTAGTGATTTCACTGTCTTCTGCGCCTAATTTAAGTACTTTTTCAGCTAATGCAGAAGTAGTTGAAAACACAAGAGATGCCAATGTAATAACAATGCATGTAAATTTTCGCATAATTTAAAACCTCCTTCGTAAAAATTATACACATAAATACAAAAAAACACAATCTCAGTTAGTTGGGATATTATCCATTGAGAGATTGTGTTTTTGAATTAAATCATATATATTAATTAATTCTCAAAAGTTCTTTCAAATACACATACATACCATTATCTGTTATATTCTTTCATCTTGCGTTCAATATCTCTTTTTGCACTGCTTGCGGCAATTGCTTCACGCTTGTCATAATTTTTCTTACCTTTGGCAAGACCGAGCTCAATTTTAATGCGTTGTCCTTTGAGATATACCGATGTAGGAACAAGAGAATAACCTTGTTCCTTTATTTTTCCTATGAGTTTTCGTATTTCATACTTATGCATTAGAAGTCTTCTTTCACGAAGAGGGTCACGATTAAAAATGTTACCTTTTTCATAGGGACTGATGTGCATTCCCTTTAGCCACACTTCGCCTTTGTCAACTGAGGCATAGGAATCTTTGATGTTAACCTGCCCGAGTCTCAATGACTTAACTTCCGTACCTGCAAGCTCTATTCCGCATTCATATTTTTCTTCGATAAAATAATCATGATATGCTTTTTTGTTCTGTGCTATAACTTTTACTGTTTCATTCATTTTCGTCACTGCTTTCTGTCAAAAAATCAATTTCGCCGCATCTTTTGTCGGCTCGTTTAACACTAATTGTGATTTTATCACCTATTGAATATGTTTTTCCTGTATGAATCCCCACAAGCATAAGCTTTCTTTCGTCATATTCGTAATAATCATCCTTTAAATCAGACATTGAAATGAGGCCTTCAATGCCAAACGGAGTCTGGGCAAACATTCCAAAGTGTGTAACAGATGTCACTGTGGCATCATATCTTTCACCGATTTTATCAGACATAAATTCAGCTTTTTTCATATTGTCACAAAATCTTTCTGCTTCCATGGCTCTCAGTTCTGCCTCTGAAGATGATTTCGACGCTTTTTTAACAAATCCTTCTAAAAAAAGTATTCTGTTGGGAGTTATTCCAAATTTTATGTGTTCTTTTATTATTCTGTGAATTGCAAGATCCGGATAACGCCTGATAGGTGATGTGAAATGACAATAGTGCGAAAAAGAAAGCCCGAAGTGGCCCATGTTTTCTTCGGAATATTTCGCTTTCATCAACGAGCGCAGCATAACCTTGCTTACCATCAGTTCATTATCACTGCCTTTAATTTTTTCCAAAATCTCAGCAAAGCTTCCCGGGTGAGGGGAGTCTGTGCTTCCTTTTAGTCTTAGTCCCAAAAACGATATGAATTTTGAAAATGCCACAATTTTTTCCGGCGAAGGTTTTTCATGAATTCTGTATATAAAAGGGATTTCACACCAAAACATTTCTTCTGCAACGCAAACATTTGTTGCAAGCATAAATTCTTCAATAAGTGAGTGTGCCTTTGTGTTTTGATATTTATACACATCAACGGCTTTTCCGTTTTCATCAAGTATAACTTTAATCTCCGGAAAATCAAAATCTATGCTTCCCTTTGACATTCGTTTTGATTTTAATTTTACACTCAATTCATGCATGGTTTCAAGAGTCGGAACAAGGTGTTCATACTTTTTGCAAAGGTCTTTGTCCCCATCCAAAATCTTTGAAACATTGTTGTAGGTCATGCGTTCTTTTGAACAAATGACACCTTCGCATATCTTATGTGACAAAAGATTTGCATCGCTGTCAAATTCCATTATGACCGAAAGCGTGAGCCTGTCACAACCCGGATTTAAGCTGCATATTCCGTTTGAAAGCTTTTGGGGAAGCATGGGTACAACATAATTTGGAAAATAAACGCTTGTACCTCTTTTGCGTGCATCAATGTCGAGAGCGGAGTTTTCCGAAACATAATAAGAAACGTCTGCAATGTGAACTCCAAGTCTGTACCCGTTTTCTGTTTTCGAAATTTCAACTGCATCGTCAAAGTCTTTAGAATCGTCTCCGTCAATTGTAAAAATCAGGTTTTCTCTAAAATCTTCTCTGCCTTCAAGCTCTTCTTCATACACCCTATCTCCGAAAGAAAGAGCCGAAAGCTCTGCTTTTTGCGAAAAATCTTCACAAATGCCAAATTCTCTTATGACGGATTTAATATCAACGTTTTTATCCTCAGGAAAACCGAGAACTTCTTCAATAATACCCTCGGGATTTTCGTTATTCTTTGGAAAGACGGTTATCTTGCAAACGACCTTTTGACCGTCTTGGGCGACATCAGAATGCTTTTTGGAAATATAAATGTCATTTGCATATACCTTGTTGTCGGGAATAACAAAACCGAAATTTCTTTGTTTGAAGAAAGTTCCGACAATTCCATCGGTTGAATGTGCAAGAATTTTGATGATTTTTGCCTCACTGCATTTGTCTGATGAGTCGCATTTTCGTGTTATTTTAAACAGAACCTTATCTTTGTTAATTGCGCCCGAAACATCATGCGGTGAAACAAAATAGCGTTCTCCTTGGCTGTCGTTTATAAATCCGTAGCCTTTGTCTGTTGCAAAAAAAGTACCTGTAAGAAAATCGCTGTTTTCCAAAAGAACATATTTGTTGCGTTGATTCTTATATATCTTACCTTCATTTTCAAGAGTATGGATAATTTCTTCAAGCTCTGCTCTGTCATTTTTCGGAACACAAAGCAAAGACATGATTTCTTTAAGGTTCATGGGTTTGTATTCCTTTTGAGACATAAAACCCAATATTTTTTCTTTTCTTGTCATAATTCCTCTCAAATTTTTTCTATATGATTTATATATCCTATTATACCATAATTTTCAAAAAAAGATATATTTTTTTGAAAATTACTTGAAAAAATTTTTTTGTCGTGTATAATAAGATTATATTAATTATTGGAGGCTTTTATAATGACATTTAAAAGTGCAGATATTTTAATCCCTAAGACAAGGGATTTCACTTCATGGAGTGTTGTTGCTTGTGATCAGTACACCTCTGAACCGAAATACTGGGAAGAAGTGGAAAAAATTGCTGAAGGCAAAATTTCAGCTTATCATCTTATTTTGCCCGAGATTTATCTCGAAGAATCCGGTGTTGATGAGCGTATAAAAAAGGTTAATGAAACCATGACAAAATATTGCAGTGACAATATTTTTGCCGAGTATCCCAATGCTTATTTCTACATAGAAAGAATTCAGCGTAACGGCAAGGTGAGACGAGGCATTGTTGGTGCTGTTGACCTTGAAGATTATGAATATACAAAGGGTTCAAAGTCTGCTGTCAGAGCAACCGAAGGAACTGTTGTTGAACGTATTCCACCGAGACTCAAGGTTCGAATGAATGCTAAACTTGAGCTTCCTCATGTTATGCTTCTCATAGATGACCGCAAAAAATGTATTATCGAAGAAATCGGGAAACACACATCCGACTTTGAAAAGGTGTATGATTTTGACCTTATGCAAAATTCCGGTCATCTTACGGGTTGGCTCATAAATGATGAATGGAGTGCATATCTTGAAGATGAACTCGAAAAGCTTGCCGATCTTGATGCTTTCAACGAAAAATACGATGTTAGCGAATCTGCACCACTCACTTTTGCAGTAGGTGACGGAAATCATTCTCTTGCTACTGCAAAAGAATATTATAATGAAATGAAAAAGCTTGGCAGAGCAGATGAAAATTCACCTGCACGCTATGCACTTGCAGAGCTTGTTAATCTTCACGATGAATCTCTTGTTTTTGAAGCAATTCACAGAGTGATTTTTGATATTGATGAAGACAACTTCGAAAAAGAACTTTCGACAATCTGCAATGAGGGTAAGGGTGAGCAGAGTTTTGTACTTGTAACATCGAAGGGCGAAAAAATATATTCGTTCACTTCGCCCACAGCAAACCTCACGGTTGGTTCAATTCAAAACTTTATTGACTCTTACATAAAGAAATTTGGTGGCAGAGTAGATTATATTCATGGTGACGATGTTGTTAAAGAGCTTTCTTCAAAAGGCAATGCCTGCGGTATCATTCTCGATGCCATGGACAAAAACGATCTTTTCAAAACAGTAATCATAGATGGCGCACTTCCGAGAAAAACCTTTTCAATGGGCGATGCATGTGATAAGAGATTCTACAACGAAGCAAGAATTATAAACACGAATATATAACAAAGGAGATTTAAAAATGATTTTTCCGGTACCGGTTCAAATTGAATTAAAAGACGATTTCTATAAACTTAAAGCATCATATCCCACAGATGATCTCTATAAATTTTATCTGGCGGCAAAAGATGCAAAAGAAGATTTTTGCTATGAAACAGATTCTTCGCTTGGTGAAGAAGAACACAAGATTATTGTTGATGCAAATGGTATCAAAATAATATCTTCGGCAGAGGTTGGAAAGTTCAGAGCACTCACATCTGTTTTCCAAATGGTTGCAAAATCTTCCGACATCAAACACTGCGAAATTGCCGACAAACCTCAGTTCAAAAAAAGAGGTTATATGCTTGATATCAGTCGTTCCAAAATGCCGACTGTTAAAACAATTTTTGGCTACATAGATTATCTTGCAGGTCTCAAATATAATGAATTCCAGCTTTATATGGAAAGCTTTGTATACAAATATGACCGTTATGCAAAATACACTGCAGACTTCGACTGCCTTGATGCCGAAGACATAAAAGCGATTGAAAAATATTGTGAAGATCGTTTTATTGAGCTTGTTCCCAATCAAAACGGTTTTGGTCACATGGGTGCATGGCTTGCCAAGGATGAGTTCAAACACCTTGCTCTTTCCGATGGTACAAACAAAAGCGGCACTCTCAATCCTCACGACCCAAAATCTTTGGAGTTTGTTGATGGTTTTTATGAATCGCTTCTTCCCAACTTCAAATCGGGTTTTGTAAATGTAGGCCTTGATGAAGCAATGGAACTTGGTAAATATCAGTCGGAAGAAGCTTGCAAAAAATATGGCAGAGAAAATGTATTTCTTGATTATTTCATTAAGCTTTCCGATCTCATCCGCGAAAAGTACGGCAAACGTTCTATGTTTTGGAATGATATGATTGTTGAAAACCCCGATTGTTTCCACCGTATTCCCAAAGATGCAATTGCTCTTGAATGGGATTATGAATATATTCAGTCTCAAAAAATGGCAGATCGTTGCCGTGATATGCATGAAAGAGGCATAGAATACTATGTATGTCCTTCGGTAAATACCCACCTTTCATTCACCGGAAGATTTGACGTTACGTCATTCAATGTACGTACTTGCGGTGAAGTGGGCAGAAAACACGGTGCTCTCGGTTATCTACTCACAGACTGGTCAAACACAGCCTGCCCTCATTTCCAGTATACCGCAATTCTCCCCGGAGCACTTGCGGCACAGTATGCATGGAATGTTGGTGTAGAACAAGACGGTGAAACTTTTAAAACAGAATATATCTACGGTGCAGAGGATTATTGTGACGAATTTGTGTTTGGTGGTGCAAAGCTTTCAAGACTTCTCTACAGACTTGCAAACTATTATCTCTTGGAACCTGAAAGAGTTCATGTTGGAACAATGTGCGGCGAAACATTCTTCATGCCAATGAAGTGTGAACCAACAAAGTTCGTTAACCTTGATAAATGCGGCGACAGCTTCTATTTCAACAATGTAGATCGTTATGTAAGGGAAGTTATGTCCCAAATCGAAAAAGTTGACTGCGAACCTGTTCTCAAACGTGAAATTCTTCTCAATGCCGAAATGGTTCTTTTTGCAAACATGCTCAATGACATTCGTGTGAGAAACGAAATTTCACAAAGCGAATATGACGAGTGGGCTTCTCTTGCAGAAAAAATTGAAAAAGAATTTACTGTTCTTTGGGATATGAAAAACTATTCAAAAGGTAAGGAAAATTATATTTCCGCTCTCAAGAAGAGAGTTGAAGAACTTAAGGATTATATTAAATAAAAAGCTTTGGGGGAGTATTCATTATTGAATACTCCTCCGATAATATAACGATTGGAGGGGTTTTAATGTCAAAAATGTATACTCCATGGACTGAGTATATGGAGCCGTTCAAAATCAAAGGTAATCTCTATTTTGTCGGTTGTGTTGCAGCATCATCTCATCTCATTGCAACATCCGAAGGTCTCATTCTTTTAGACACCGGTTATCCCCAGAATCTATACATGGTTATAGACGGAATTTATAAGCTTGGTTTTTCGCCCTATGACATTAAGTATATAATTCATTCCCATGGTCACTATGACCATCTCGGTGGAACAAAAGCTCTTGTTGAACTTACCGGTGCAAAAACCTTTATCGGAGCAGGGGATGAGGACTATGCCAACGGTAAGCTTGATCTCACATGGGCAAAAGAACTTGGCTATGATGCTTATCACGAAGCTTTTGAACCTGATTTTATTTTGCATGACGGTGACAAGATTACTCTCGGTGAGGTAGAGATGGAATTTGCCGCTGCTCCCGGTCACACTCCGGGTACCATTGCAATATTTTTTAATATCACCGATGAAGGAAAAGAATATAAGGTTGCAATGCATGGCGGTGTAGGTTTTAACTCCATGTCGCTCGAGTTTCTCGATAAATACGGTCTATGTCATGATTGCAGACAAAAATTTGTTGATGCAATAGACCGCATCATTGACCGTCCTGTAGATATTTTCATTGGAAATCATGTGTGGAATAATGACACAAAAGGAAAATATCAAAAAATTCTTGATGGCGATAAAGATGCTTTTGTAGACCCTGCAGAGTGGAAAAGATTTTTGCAATATCAAAAAGAAGAAATGCTAAAATGGATTGCCGAAGGGAAATAATATTATTTATACATGGTCGAATCCAAAACATAGATTCGACCATGTATAATTTTCGAAATATTTGTCAAAATATCTAATTACAGATGTTTATTTTTAAATATGATTAGTCAATAGATAAAATTTGCGAAAAATTCAAAATTTTTGAAAAAAACTATTGACAAATGACAGTTTTTATTGTAATATATTATCTGTTGCTGATGCAACCACAAAAATATTTGGCGGCATAGCTCAGTTGGCTAGAGCATGCGGTTCATACCCGCAGTGTCGATGGTTCAAATCCGTCTGCCGCTATTTAAAATACGACTGTTCAAGTAGAATGGTCGTATTTTTTATTTTTTCATTTTAGATAATAAATTATTTTTAATGTTTTTAATAACATAATTGTTAAAGTTAAAAACTTCTTAGTTGAAAGATTGATGATAATATGTTATAATTAAAAAGTAATATGGAGTTAACAGTCAAAAGGACTTTGGATAGATTCTTCACACTTAACCAAAGAGATACTTCTGTAAATACTGCATGTATTGAATTTAGGTGGGGTGAATTGATAATATCACCATGGATGATATAGTATTAATTTTTGATTAACTATGTAAGGAGAAAATATTATGCAGGAAATTAAATGTCCGAAATGCGGCGAGGTTTTTCAAGTTGATGAATCCGGTTATTCGGCTATTGTTAAACAAGTTAGAGACAAAGAGTTTGAAAAAGAGATTCTTGAAAGAGAAAGTACATATAAATCCGAAAAAAATGCTGCAGTTCAAATTGCTGTAGCGAAGATGGAAAGTGAAAAGAATAAAATTATATCTGAACTTAACGCTAAAATTAAAACTGAAGAGATTGAAAAGAATCATGCTGTAAACAGTGCTATTTCGGATAAAGATAAAATTATTGCAAGTAAAGATCTTGAAATTTCTAAGCTAAAAAGCGAGCTTGATATTAATAAGGCAGGTACCGAACTTGCAATAAAAACTGCTATTCAGAACAGCGAATCAAAGATAATTGAACTTGAAAATCGTATTAAACTTGAGAAAAGCGAGTGGGAACTCAGAGAAAAGTCAATTGATCAGAGATATACAGATGAAATCAAACGTAAAGATGAGGAAATTGCTTACTATAAAGATTTTAAAGCTCGTCAGTCAACAAAAATGATAGGTGAAAGTCTTGAACAACACTGCGAAATAGAGTTTAATAAACTCAGATCAACTGCGTTTCCAAATGCATATTTTGAAAAAGATAACGATGTAAAAACAGGAAGTAAAGGTGATTATATTTATCGTGAATCATCGGATGACGGAACTGAATTTATTTCTGTTATGTTTGAAATGAAAAATGAAATGGATACAACTGCAACAAAACATAAAAATGAGGATTTTTTTAAAGAACTCGACAAAGACAGAAACGAGAAGAATTGTGAGTATGCTGTCCTTGTAACATTACTTGAAGCTGATAACGAATACTATAATAGCGGTATAGTGGATGTGTCACATAAATACCCGAAGATGTATGTTGTTAGACCACAGTTTTTTATACCTATAATTTCGTTGCTCAGGAATGCTGCTCTAAACTCATTAAAATATAAACGTGAACTTGAAATAATACGCAATCAAAATATCGATATAACACATTTTGAGGAAGATATCAATGATTTTAAAGATAAATTTTCAAGAAATTACAGACTCGCAAGCGAAAGATTTCATAAGGCTATTGAAGAAATAGATAAGACTATTGATCATCTTCAAAAAACTAAAGAAGCGTTACTTTCTTCAGAAAATAATCTTCGTCTTGCTAATAATAAAGCCGAAGATTTGACAATTAAACGCCTTACGAAAGGAAATCCTACCATGGCTGCAAAATTTGCAGAATTGGAGAGCTTCACCGATAAATAATTGTATACTATAATGTATCGTTATTTATTGCAAATTTTAAATTTACATTTTGTCAACACCTATTTAGATTTATTTCTAAATAGGTGTTGACTTTTGTGATAATATATGTTATTATCTATTTAGAAATATTTCTAAATAGATTTGAAAGGGTGATAAAATGGGAATTAATGAAACATTAAAAGCAATATCTGATCCTGTCAGGCGCGATATACTTCAACTTTTAAAATCAGGAAGAAAATCAGCCGGAGAAATAGGGGATCATTTTAATCTCACCGGAGCAACTGTGTCCTATCATCTTTCAAAGCTTAAAGGTGCAGATCTTATTGCTGAACAAAAATACAAAAATTATATATACTATGAATTGAACGCATCTGTATTTGAAGAAGTTCTTACATGGATTTATACACTGGGAGGTAAAAAATAATGAAATTTATAAAATGGAAGATACTTACTGTAACCTGTATCGTTTGTCTTTTACCAATTATATTCGGAGTTGCCCTTTGGGATAGACTTCCCCAAAGCATTGCAATTCATTTTGATGTTCATAATAAGCCCGATAATTTTGCTTCAAAAGAAATTGCTGTTTTTGGTCTTCCGGCTCTCATGGCATTACTTCAGGTTGTTTGTTGTTTAATAAATGATGTTAATGCACATAAACACGGTGAACGTAAAAAGTTTGAACTTGTAACAAAATGGATTATTCCTGCAATGAGTGTTATTCTTCAAATTGTTACTTTGGGATATGCATTGGGGTGGAATATTGATGTTGGTGCTGTAGCTTCATTGATTGTCGGATGTATATTTATGGTTATCGGGAATTATTTGCCAAAATTTGATTATTTTAAAAACGCTAAAGTTGATTCTTCAAAAACACGAAAAATCAACCGTTTTATTGGCTATTTGTCTGTAATTATGGGACTGTTTTTCCTTGTTTCTGTTTTTTTGCCGGGAACTGCAACTTTGTGGTGCATATTCTTGTTGATACCTTACACCGTAATTTGTGTTATATATTCTGTGATAGTTATTAAAAAGAAGAATGAATGAAAAGGGGGCTTAACATTGAAAAAGTGTAGAATAACCGTAATGAGAAAAACCAGTTATGACGATTTAATTGAAAAGTATGAAAATCCCATTGAACATGCGTGTGACATGGTTGTTGGAAAAATCTTTGTTTCCGATGGGTGGAATAAGCCGGATGGACTTTGTGACAGTGCATGGGAGAGTATGTCAAGCTTTGTGAGAGCTCTCGGTCACGGAGCCCAGGATTTTTATGACGGATGGATGAAGAATAAACATTCTGCAATGATTTCGTGTAATGACGGTTTCAGACCAGTAAGTTTTTATATTGAAGTAATTGACGAATAAATATTTTTCTCTATTTTCGGTAGTGGAGGTTTTACATGAAAAAATTAACAATTGCATTGCTTCAGATTTCACCGACAGACAGTCTTGATGGAAACAAAACAAAAGGATTTGATTATTGCAAAAAAGCCAAGGAACTGGGTGCAGATGTCGCACTTTTTCCCGAAATGTATTCTAATGGTTATGCAATATATGACCGAACGTTTGACGACTGGTCAAAAGATGGCATAGAGTCGGATAGTGACTTTGTGTATTCTTTTAAAAAACTTTCAAAAGAGCTTGATATGGCAATAGGAATTACTTTTCTTGAAAAGTATAATCAAGGTCTTCGAAATACAATGACACTCTTCGACCGTCACGGAAATGAAGTTTTGACGTATGCTAAAGTTCACACATGCGATTTTGCTGATGAAAGAAACCTTATTCCCGGAGATGATTTTTATGTTGAAAATCTTGACACGAAAATTGGAAATATTAAAGTCGGAGCTATGATTTGTTATGACCGTGAATTTCCGGAAAGTGCAAGAATTCTTATGCTTAAAGGAGCAGAAATTATCCTTGTGCCAAATGCATGTCCCATGGAAATCAACAGACTCTCCCAGCTAAGAGGCAGAGCCTATGAAAACATGCTTGGTATTGCAACATGCAATTATCCTGATAATGTTCCCGATTGTAACGGTCATTCAAGTGCTTTTGACGGTGTTGCATATTTGCCAAATCTCTCGGGCTCGCGAGATACTTGCCTTATTGAGGCTGATGGTAACGAAGGTATATTTTTAGCAGAATTTGATATGGATATATTAAGAGCATACCGTGAAAGCGAAGTTCACGGTAACAGCTATCGCAGAGTTGATAAATATAAGATTTTGCTTGATAATAATAAAGAGTATCCGTTTATCAGAGATGATTTCAGAAAATGATTTTTAAACCTGAATATATCCGGTAAATTATCATGCTGATTCCGTTGGTACACATTGTCTTTACGCTTCTATATTTAAAACGTATCCGGAATAAGAAAAGGGACTGAACTTGAAGATAACTGGTCAGCTCCATTAAGTGCGGATTTTTTGAATAGGAGATAATAGTTTTATTTAGTTTGACATATATACTATTAATATGCTATAATATAAAAAATATTTAACATGCGTGTTTGGAGCTGTAATTATGATACATTCTTTTTTGTTAATTGGTCAATCAAATATGGCAGGTAGAGGTTATCCCGGCGAAGTGGAGCCTATTGTTAATGATAAAATTTTACTTTTCCGCAATGGTCTTTGGAGAGGGATGTATGTTCCGTTCAATCCCGATCGTTCAACGGCGGGAACATGTCTTGCCGAAAGCTTTGTTGATCTTTATTCGCGTGAAAGAAATGTTGATGTTGGTGTTATTCCATGTGCCGATGGAGGGACGTGTATTGATCAGTGGGAAGTTGGCGGACCGCTTTTTGATCATGCACTTTACATGGCAGAGCTGGCTAAGCGGACATCAACAATTGCAGGGGTTTTGTGGCATCAAGGTGAATCGGATTGCCGTGACGATTTGTATTTAACATATGAAAATAAACTGGCAGTAATCATGAAAGCTTTCAGAGATAAGCTTAATCTCCATGATGTTCCTTTTTTGCTTGGCGGTCTCGGTGACTACTTAATAGAGAATGAATGGTGTGGTGGGGATAGTTATTTAAAAATAAATTCTGCACTTGAAAATTATGCGAATAAAAATCCCATGACTGCTTTTGTTTCAGCAAAAGGATTGACATCTAATCCCGATAAACTTCATTTTAACTCAAAATCTCTTCGTGAATTTGGTGTGCGTTATTATAATGAGTTTGTAAAGCTTGAGAATAAAAACAAAATTTTTGATATCAAATTATCAGGTCATTCCATGACTGAAATTGAGAAGCTTTAATTGAAATAATCACACACGACATATTCATAAAAAATTAACGGCAATATCAATTTTTTCACTCAACGCGCCTGATATTGCCGTTTTCTATAATTTGGGAATAATTATATTTCTGTTTTTAAAAGTCTTACAATCTCATCTCCAACTTCTTTTGTCGTAGCTGTGCCACCAAGGTCCGGGGTGAGTATTTTTTTGTCTGTAAGAATTTTTTCAATGCAAGAAATTACTTTTTTTGCCCAATTTTCGTGTTCGAAGAAATCCAGCATCTGACTTGCGGACCACATAGTTGCAAGTGGGTTAGCCATACCTTTTCCGGCTATATCAGGTGCTGAACCGTGAATTGGTTCAAACATTGAAGGGAATTCCTTTTCCGGATTTAAGTTTGCTCCTGCTGCAAGTCCCATTCCACCGGCAATTGCCGCACCGAGATCGGTGAGAATATCACCAAAAAGATTTGATGTTACAACAATCTCAAATCGTTTTGGATCTTTAATCATAAACATGCTGGCAGCATCAACAAGATACGAGTGTGTTTCAACTTCGGGATATTCTTTTCCGATTTCTTCAAAAATCTGATCCCAGAACACCATTGAATAATTAAGCGCATTTGCTTTGCTTATGCTTGTTAAGCTTTTGTTTTCTTTTTTTGCAAGCTCATAAGCATATCGTATAACCCTTTCGCATCCTTTCCTTGAGAAAACACTGTCCTGAATAACAACCTCATTCGCTTTTCCTTTGAAAAGCCAACTGCCGCTTCCTGCATATTCACCTTCGGTATTTTCACGAACAAAGACCATATCAACATCATCGGTTTTAACATCTTTTAAGGGACATGGCGCACCATTGATGAGTTTTACGGGTCTCAAATTTATATATTGATCAAAACTTTTTCTTATAATAAGGAGTAAATCCCATAGCGAAATATGATCAGGCACCCCGGGCGCACCAACCGCTCCAAGGAAAATTGCATCGAATTCTCTGAGTATATCAATACCATTATCGTCCATCATTTTACCGGTGTTTTTGTAAAATTCGCATCCCCATGGAAAGTGTGTAAATTTAAAGTTAAATGATCCGTCAATTTTTGAAATCTCGTTAAGTATTTTGATTCCTTCGTTAATTACTTCTGGTCCTATGCCGTCACCTGCAATTACGGCTATTTTATGTGTTTGCATATTATTACCTCCTGATTTGTTGATATTTATGATTATAACTTGTAAAAATGTATTTGTAAAATAAATAATTCATTGACAAATATAGGAAATAGCTATATAATTTATGTGAGGTGAGTAAATGAATATAGTTCAATTAAAATATTTCCTGGCCGTTTGTACTTATCAGACGGTTTCTTATGCTGCTGATGCCTTACATATTTCTCAACCGTCATTGTCAAGCTCCATAAAAGAACTTGAAAACGAATTCGGTGTTTGTTTGTTCAAACGACATCACAAGGGAATGAGTCTTACAGCTGAGGGTGAGATATTACGTACAATGGCTAAAGATATTCTTCAAAGATGTGAGCTGACAGAAAAGATTATGATAGATTTGGGAACAGAACGAAAAAAATTAAGACTTGGAGTTCCTCCTATGATAGGCTCTCTAATTTTACCCGAGATTTTTGATTGCTTTTTATCAAAGAATGAAGATGTCAGCGTGGATATTACAGAAGGTGGTCGAAGCGAACTTATACATAAGCTTTCTGAAAATTACCTTGATATGGTTTTTTTGCCTCATAATAGAGAAATAGATAAGAATTTTTCTTCTTTGCATATTTCCCGACTTGAAATTGTATGTTGTGCATCTGTTCATAATCCGATTTCAAAATTAAGCATGGTCAATTGTAATTCTCTAAGAAATTCTTCGCTGGTTTTGTTTGAAAACAGTTTTTTTCAGACTGAAGAATTAAAAAGATGGTTTAGTGATTCACAAGTTACTCCGAATATATTAATGCAAACAAATCAACTTTCAACGATGCTTAGCATGATTTCTAACAATATTGCTGTAGGTTTTGTATTTCAGGAACTCGTCATGAATAGAAAAGATCTTGTTTGTATTCCGGCGGAACATCCTATGATTGCAGACATAAGTCTTGTATGGAATAAAAATACTATACCGTTTAATACTATGAGAAGATTTATTGATTTTGTTAAATCCAGCAAGTTTACTTTACTCACCATATGAATTGCATGTCCAAAATCCTTGAAAGAATACAGCTTTTTATAAGTTGTATTTTTTTTAATATTATGTTATAATAATTAAAAATATAGGGGGTATTTCAATGTCGTGGTATTCAGAGGCTATTTTTTATCATATTTATCCTTTAGGAATGACCGGGGCGCCCAAAATAAATTCATATGATATGATTCAGCATCGTCTAAATAAATTACTTCCGTTCATTGTGCATATTAAAAAGATGGGCTTTAACGCTATATATATAGGTCCTCTTTTTGAATCTGTAGGACATGGCTATGAAACAACTGATTATAAAAAATTGGATTCAAGACTTGGAACCAATGATGATTTGAAATCTTTTGTGTCCGAATGTCATAACAACGGAATTCGTGTTGTTTTAGACGGTGTATTTAACCATACAGGCCGTGATTTTTTTGCTTTTAAAGATATAAAACACTACAGAGAGAAATCCAAATATAAAAACTGGTACTGTAATGTTGATTTTAATGGCAATAATGAATATGGTGATGGATTTTCATATGATAACTGGGGTGGCTATAATCTTTTAGTTAAATTAAATCAACATAATGATGAAGTACGAAATTACATATGTGATGTAATCCGTTTTTGGGTTCAAGAGTTTGATATTGATGGTATTCGCCTTGATGCTGCAGATGTGTTGGATTTCGGATATATGAGAAAGCTGCGTAGTATTGCTAACGAAGTCAAGTCTGAGTTTTGGTTAATGGGAGAGGTTATTCATGGCGATTATAATCGTTGGGTAAACTCAGATATATTACATTCTGTTACTAATTATCATCTTCATAAAGCACTTTACTCAGCTCATAACGATCACAATTATTTTGAAATTGCCCATACAGTCAAACGTTTATATGAGATGAGTGGATGTAATCCTATGAAATTACATCTTTATAACTTTGTAGATAACCATGATGTTGATCGGATTTACACTAAATTAATTAACAAAAAACATTTTGTGCCTGTTCATATTTTGCTTTATACATTACCGGGTATTCCTGCAATATACTATGGTTCGGAGTATGGTATTGAAGGAATAAAAGAACATGGTTCTGATGAAGGTTTAAGACCGGAGATAACATACGACCAATATCTTAAGAATATTAAAGAAAATGAATTTGTTCTTTTGATTTCTCAACTCGGAAAAATCAGGTCAGAAAATAAAGCGTTGACTTACGGAGATTATAAAGAATTATTTCTTACCAATTGTCATTATGCATTCTCCAGAACATTTGATGGTTATTCAATAATTGTAGCCGTAAATAACAGTGATGATGATTATGTTATGAATCTTCCGGCAGGCATAGCAAATGATTATATCGGAGCTATTTCCGGAAATCATTATATTTGTAATGATGGATATGTTTCGTTTGTTGTAAAGTCTAACTCCGGAGACATATTAATTCCTTCAAAACAGTTTGATTCATGTATGTATTCTGAACCTGAGCCCTATGAACAATCACAAGATACATTTAATTATGAAAATTATGAATTTGATACACAAGTATCAGATTTAATTTGTAATAAAGAAGTTTTAAATAATATTGAAGTCAGAACTGTAAAGAATATACCATATGAAGAAATGAGTATTGAAGAGCTTCAACAAGAAATACTTGAACGTATGAGTCGTAACGGTCCTGTTACAGATCAAATGCGTAAAGACGTGTATGAAAATGTTTATCACAACTCTCTGTTAACCTGGGTTAAGAGTTTTAAATAGATTTGATTGTCAGAAAAGGTGATGTTTATGTCATTACAGATAGTATATGGAAGGGCTCATAGCGGAAAAACTCAATATATTCTTGACAAAGCCAAGGAGCTTTATGATATGTCAAAGCCTCTTGTTATTGTTGTGCCTGAACAGTTTACACATCTTGCTGAAAAAAGAGTTCTTACAAAGCTTGGCTCAATTCGTGAAGGTGTTTGTGAAGTGCTTTCTTTTGATAGAATTGCAAAGAGGATTAATTCATCTTATCACTCTGACAAAAAGCATCTTTCTGCCGTTGGACAAACTCTAATTATTTCCGAAATACTTTCTGATATTGAACTTAAGTATTATAAAGCTGCGTCCAAAACTCCGGGTTTTGCTGAAGTATGTTTGTCAGAAATCAGTGAGTTTAAAAAATATCTTCTTTCGCCGGATATTATTGATGATGCATCAAATAAATCAGACAGTGTTGAGCTTTCCATGAAGTTGAAAGATCTTTCTGCTATTTATTCGGCATATGAAAAAGCTCTGTCGGGTAAATATAACGATTCTGATGATTTGCTGACAATATTGTCTGAAAATCTTGAAAAACATAAGCCATACAGTGGAGTGACTTTTTTCTTTGATGAATTTTCCAGCTTTAATCCTCAGGAAAGGAGAATTATATCGGCTCTTTCTTCTCAAGCTGAAAAGATTTATCTTACACTCTGTTGTGACATTGACCGTGAATACCGAATGCTTTTTAAACCGACAATCGAAACCGGAAAACTTGTGAAGGAAGAATGTGAAAAGGCAGGATGTAAATGCGAAGACTCTGTTCATCTTGTGAATTCTTTCTATGCAAATCATGAACTTTGTCATCTTGAAAGGTATTTGTACATTAATCCGGTTAAGACATTAAACAGTGAATGTAATTTTATTTCAATAAATTCGTTTGAAAATCCTTATTCTGAGGTAGAATCTGTAGCACAGAAGATTGTAAAGCTTGTGCGCCAAAATTCTGTAAGATACAGAGATATAGGTATAGTATGTTCCGACATTGAATCATACAGTTTTATAATTCGCTCTGTTTTTGATTTGTATGATATTCCGTATTTTATAGATGAAAAGGCGCCGGTACTTGATCATTCAATTGTTAGTTTTGTTGTTAACATATTGAATGTTTATACAGGTAATTATAATGCTGAAGCGATTGTTAATTATCTTAAATCGGGTTGTGTTGATGCAAGTAGGGAAGATATATATATAGCTGAAAACTATATTTTGGCTACACAGGCATCAAAGAATACATGGTTAGATGATGAGCGTTGGAATAAAAGTGTTGCTCTTTTCTGCGACGGCGATGCAGAAAAAATTAAAGCATTAAACAGTATACGTAATAATCACATTCTTACACTCGCCAAGCTTCATGATTGCATTAAAGGACGCCATAGTGTTAAATATATTACTAACGAACTGTATAATTATCTGATTCACATCGGATTTGACAAAAAAATTTCCGATTATATTCATCTTTTTAAATCAGATGGTGATTTTAATCTTGCAAAGCAGTATGAGCGAGTGTGGAAAACACTAATTGATGCATTTGATACACTCGTATATATCATCGGAGAAAAAACTGTTAATTTGAATCAGTATAAAACATATTTGACTACCGCCTTGGGGCAGCAGAAAACCGGAATCATACCTACATCACTTGATGAAGTGATTGTAGGTGATGTAAAAAGAAGTAAGAGTGAATATGTTGAATATCAGTTTGTTTTGGGTGTTAATGATTCCTTGTTTCCTGCCGGCACACAAACAGGAGGTGCCATAACAGATGAAGATAAACTTTCGCTTTCCGCACTTGGAATTGAACTTTCACGCAGTTCTGATGAAAAAGCATATTTTGACCGATTCCTTGAATATACGGTTTTAACTCATCCGCAAAAAGAACTCATAATTTCATATTCTTATTCAAATGCTGATTTTTCTTCATTGAGACCTGCATTTGTTATAAATATGGTAAAAAAAATCTTTCCTCAAATTTCTGTTAATGCATCTTCCGTTGATGCTGATGACTACTCATCTTTGACACGAGCTCGTGCATGCGAAATTTTGGCTTCAAGTGCTGCGGCGGTTTCAAGAGGTGATAATTCGTCTGATACATGGAAAGATATATATCAGTATTTTTCCGAAAACGATTCGGATGATGTTATCGGCAAAATAAATTTTTTCGTAAATAATACATCACATGTTACCAAACTTTCTTCTGAACTTACTCAAAAACTATACAGCAACGGTTTTTATTCAACCATATCACGCATTCAAAAATATAACACTTGCAGATATGCCTACTATCTTGAATATATGCTTGGTCTTAAGGAAAAGGATGTTTTTGGTGTTAAAAGTGTTGATATTGGCAGTCTTATACATGAAATTATTGAAAAGGTTTTTGTGGAGTTGAAAAACTCAGGTTCATCATTGAAAAATGCGGATAATGCATTTTTTGAAGAAAAAGCCGATGAATATTTGAATCAATATGTAAAAAAGCTCACGGATATATCAGGTGAGCTTAGCAAAGGTGAAGTTTTTTCGGTTATGAGACTTAAAAAGTCTATTGTAAAATCGCTTGTTGCCATAAAAGAACACATTCTTTGCTCTAAATTTGAGCCTCTTGGTCATGAAATTATTTTCGGAGAAGATAATCTTGGGTGCATTGAGATTCCGCTTTCAAACGGCAAAAGTGTCAAAATAACAGGAAAAATTGACCGTGCTGATTCATATACAAATGATGATGGAACATACATAAGGGTAATAGATTACAAAACGGGTAATAAAACATTCAGTTTTACAGATGCATTTTATGGGCTGGATGTTCAGTTGATTGTATATCTCAATGCTTTGGTTACTTTAAATGAAAATTCTCACCCCGCCGGAGCGTTGTATTTTAAAATTCAGGATCCCCTTAATAAATATGATTCACATCCTGATGACGAGAAATTATCCGCAGACATGGTATCGCTTTCCAAAATGGACGGTATTATTTCTGATAATCCCAAAGTTATTGATGCTTTTTCTCCAAATTCATTCAGCACAAGGAACAAACTTTCATCAACACAGTTTTCTGCACTCACCGGATATATAAACAGTGTTTTGGAAAAAAGTGCAAATGCAATTTTTGAAGGTGAAATTGACATTAACCCGTATTGTAAAAGCGGAGATAACAATTCGTGCAATTTTTGTCCATATGGCAGCATATGTAATTTTGAAGATGGAAAAAACGGCGATTTCAGAAAATTACAAAGTTTTTCCTCATCAAAATCTGTTTTTGAAAAAATATTGCGATAGGAGGTAAATGAATTGAAGTGGACAAATGAACAACAAAATGCAATTGATTTACCGGTTTCCGATCTCATTGTTTCTGCGGCGGCAGGTTCCGGCAAAACCGCCGTTATGGCAGAACGAATCATAAAAAGACTTACTGCCGATGACGGTGTTGACATTGATAAAATTCTAATTGTTACATATACTTCTGCAGCAGCATCGGAAATCAAGGAAAGAATTATGAAAAAAATAATTGAAAAACTTTCCGACGGCGATGAAAATGACCGACTGTCAAATCAGCTTATCAAACTTCCTTATGCACACATATCCACAATTCACAGCTTTTGTCTCGATATTATTAAAAAATATTTTTATGTTCTCGGAATAGACCCTGCAGTCAAAATTGCAGATGAAGCCGAGGTTGAAATGATTAAAGTCAATACGTGTCAGGAGCTGTTTTCAAAGTATTACGAAAATGATGATGAAGAATTTAAATATCTATTAACGGATTATACTGAAAAAAGTGATTTGGCATTAAGAGAAGCTGTGATTTCATTGTATGATTTTTCTCGAACAATGCCAAACCCTTTTAAGTGGCTTGATTCTCTTGTTGATGCTTATACATCTGATTCTGCTCCGGGACAGATATTTCTCACGCAATGCGCAAGGGCTGTTGCCGAGGTAGCTCTTCTCGGATATGAAAGCGCCATTAATCTATGTGCCGATAATTCGGATTGCATAATTTTGAAGAATTTTCTCCAAAAAGAACATGACGAGTTTAAAAAAATAATGTCTAATGAAAATTATGATGAAATTTTTACGGGACTTACAAATTTTGAATTCGCTAATTGGCGTGAAGCAAAAGGTGATGCTTTAATTAGAAATCTTTGCAAAGAGAAAAGAGACTCTGCCAAAAAACTTATCACAAAAGATATTATGGAGAAGTATTTTTTGTATAGCTCTGATGAGATTAAAGCCGATAACAAAAAAGTTTTACCTCATATAATTAAGCTTTCAGAGCTTACAAAAGAATTTTCACGGAGTTTTGAAGAAAAGAAAAAAGAAAATAACATAATTGATTTTAGTGATTTTGAACACATGGCACTCAGAATACTTTCTAATCCCGACGGTACGCCTTCCGATATTGCAAAAACTGTTTCTGAAGGATTTGAAGAAATATATGTGGATGAATATCAGGATTGCAACAATATTCAAAATACAATATTCAAATATATTTCCGGTGAACTGAGAGGAAAACCTAATGTCTTTTGTGTCGGAGATATGAAACAAAGCATATACCGATTCAGAGATTCAAATCCTTTGCTCTTTAAAAATAAGTGTGATGAATATAAACTTTATGACGGTTCTTATCCCGAGCTGTATAATAAAATACTTTTAAATTCAAATTTCAGAAGCAGAAAGGCTATATTGAAATTTGTAAATTCACTTTTTTCGCAGATAATGAGTACCGAATGCGGTGAGCTTGATTATACCGCTGATGAATATCTCAATTACGGAAGCAGTTTTTGTGATGTTAATCCCGATACTGATTTTATTGATATTGATATTATTGATAATAATAACGGTTTTGCTTCTTCTGCTGAACCGCATGATTACAAAAAACTTTCGTCTCTTGAGGCGGAGGCTGTTCATGTTGCCAAAAAGATAAAAAATTATGTTGATGGCGGATATCTTTTGTATGATCAGAAGAACAAAATTACCAGACCTGCAAACTATGGTGATATTGTGGTTTTGCTCAGGAGCACAAGGGTTCCTGCACCTGTTTTTGAAAAAGTATTTTCAGACATGGGCATACCTGTATACAGTGACAGAGGAAGCGGCTATTTTGAAAGCGAAGAAATTAAACTTATTCTTTCTTTTTTAAAGATAGTTGATAATCCCGATGATGACATTTCTCTTGTTTCGGTAATGCGAAGTCCGCTTTTTGGGTTTAATGAAAACATGCTTTTAAAAATAAGGATGTCTTTTCGTGATGTCTCGTTTTATAATTGCATAAAAAATTATGCGGCTTCAAAAGATGATGATATTGCAATTAAAATTTGCGGCTTTTTACAGACTTTGGAAAAATATTACTTGAAATCAAGATATATGGATACTGCAGAGTTTATGTGCTATATGATTGCCGACATGAACTTTTATACTTATCTTTCAATTTTTCCCGACAGCAAAGTCAAAAAAACAAATGTCAGGTTTTTACTGAAAAAAGCCAAAGAATTCGAAAAAAATAATTTTCGCGGAATATACAGCTTTGTCAAATATATTGACAGTTTCAAAGAAAAAGGAGATATAGACGGTGCAAAGGTACTCAGTGAAAATGATAATGTGGTCAGAATCATGAGTATCCACAAATCCAAAGGTCTTGAATTTCCAATTGTATTTGTGTCTGCTCTCGGAAGACGGTTTAACAAAAAAGATCTTACTCAGAAATTTGTTATGCATACATCCTACGGCATAGGTGTTGATTGTGTTTACCGTGAAAGTTCATCATCGTTTAAATCCTTAAACAAGCTTGCGATTAAAATGAAACTGGCATATGAGGCTGCATCCGAAGAGCTTAGAGTGTTGTATGTTGCACTAACCCGAGCAACCGAAAAACTTGTTCTTACAGCATGTCTTGATAAAGCTTACGATACAATACATGATATTGAAGAAACTGCTTTCGGACATATAGGTGCAATAAAACCGTATTACGTTTTTTCTTCTCCGAATTTTATTACCACTGTGCTTTTGGGAGTTGCACGTATGGATGGATACAAGGCACTTTACAAAAAACAGAACAACTTGAATACGAATGGTTGTAATATTAATGTTTCGCACATAAACATTCAGGATATATTTATGTCTGACAGTAAAAGCATACCTGTTGATTGGCAGACAATGTTTGACAATAAAAGCTCGGGTTTTGAAGTTATCAAAGACAGTCTTGATTATAAATATCCCCATCGTGATGCTTTTTTGCTTCCTTCAAACATGACTGTTACCGAACTGAAAAAGATGACAATGGAAAATGAAGCTGTTTACAATCCTTTTGAAGATGTAACTTTGGTTACTCCGAAAGAATTTGGTTTCAGAAAAAAAATTACAGGCGCATCCTTGGGAAGTCTGGTTCATCTGATTATGGAACATATTAAATTTGATGCTTCACACACTCTGCAGTCTGTTTTAGATGAACTTGATAAGATGATGAATGATGGTATTCTTTCATCTGATGAAAGAAGTTTTCTTGATGCAAAAAAGTTTTTGATGTTTTTTCATTCTGAAACAGGAAAACTTATGTGTGAAAATGCAGATACTTTGAAAAGAGAGTTTTCATTTAAATATCTTGCTGATGCAGAAGAACTTTTTGATTTTAAGTCTGATGAAAAAATCATTGTTCAGGGAACAATTGATGCCTTTTTCGAAACAAAAGACGAAGAAATTGTAATTGTTGATTATAAAACTGACAAGGTTATAGACGGTGATTCTTCGCTTATTGCCGAGAGATATCATTCTCAGCTTGAATATTATGCCAAGGCTCTCGAAAAAGCTCTCGGTAAAAAAGTTCGCAGAAAGATATTATATTTATTTGATATTGACGAAAGTATTGATGTTTGAAAATTTTGACGAAAAACTTCAATTGAAGTTGAGGTTTTTCGTCAAAAAAACGTAATGTTTTTGTTGACAAAATTAATAAAATATGTTATTCTTTATAAGATAAATATTTGTAGAACATATTTTCAAATTGAAGGAAGGAGAAAAACAAAATGACAGCATGCAAAGGAATAACTCAAAAAAGTATTTCCGATTTTTCAACTGCTGATTCTATTCTTGTTTTTCAAGTTGTTTCATTACCGCCAATTAACAATAAATATTATTATCCCGATTGTATCAGTGTTTTTTAACATTTGATTTCTCGGGATTTTTTTTGAAAAAAATTTTTATAAATTTTTACATGGCAAATTTCACATATTACATTTAATTAATTCAGGAGGTTAACACAATGGCAAAAAGAACTGATATTAAAAAAATTCTGATAATAGGCTCCGGTCCGATTGTTATCGGCCAGGCAGCCGAATTTGACTATGCGGGTACACAGGCATGTCTTGCACTCAAAGAGGAAGGTTATGAAGTTGTTCTTTGCAACTCCAATCCTGCTACAATTATGACTGATACAACTATTGCTGACAAGGTTTATATGGAGCCTCTCACGCTTGAATATATTGCAAAAATTCTTCGCTATGAACGTCCTGATGCCATTGTTCCCGGAATTGGCGGACAAACCGGTCTCAACTTGGCAATGCAACTTGAGAAAAAAGGGATTCTCAAAGAATGCGGTGTAGAACTTCTCGGTACAAGCAGTGTCAGCATTGAACGAGCTGAAGACCGTGAGATGTTTAAAGAACTTTGTCAGTCCATTGGTGAACCTACCATTCCTTCTGAAATAACATATTCTCTCGAAGAAGCAAAAGAAGCTGCTTCGCGCATCGGTTATCCGGTTGTTCTTCGTCCTGCTTTCACGCTCGGAGGAACAGGTGGCGGTTTTGCCTATAACGAAGAAGAGCTTGTTGAAATTGGTCTCAACGCTTTCAAACTTTCGCCGGTTCATCAGGTTCTCATTGAGAAGAGTGTAAAAGGCTACAAAGAAATTGAGTTCGAGGTTATGCGTGATTCAAACGACCATGCCATCACAATCTGTGGCATGGAAAACATTGATCCTGTTGGAGTTCACACAGGTGACTCACTTGTTGTTGCTCCAATCCTCACACTTAACGATCACGATCTTAAGATGCTCAACGATAGTGCCATCAAAATAATTCGTGAACTCAAAATTGAAGGCGGATGTAATGTTCAGTTTGCACTCAATCCTCATTCAAGTGAATATTACCTCATTGAAGTTAACCCCAGAGTATCCCGTTCTTCCGCACTTGCTTCAAAAGCGAGCGGATATCCGATTGCAAGAGTAACCGCAAAAATTGCTGTCGGCATGGCTCTTGAAGATATTGCAATTGCAAACACAACGGCTGCTTTCGAACCCAGTCTTGACTATATTGTTGCAAAACTTCCACGTTTTCCGTTTGACAAATTTGCAACTGCTCCAAACACCCTCGGCACTCAGATGAAAGCCACAGGTGAAGTTATGGGCATTGGTTCAAATCTTGAAGAATGTTTGCTTAAATCTGTTCGTTCATTGGAAACAGGAGCTTGTCATTTCCATCTTCCTAAATTTGATTCAAAAACAACTGATGAGCTTTATGCTTATCTTGAAGAATTTAAAGATGATAATATTTTTGCTGTTGCAGAGCTTCTTCGCAGAGGCGCAACAATTGAAAAACTTCATGATGTAACAAAGATTACACCGTATTTCCTTGAATCAATCAAAAGAATTATTGATATGGAGGAAGCAGTCAGAAACAACGTTGGCAATCTAGATATTATGAAATCAGCAAAGAAAATGGGCTTTAGTGATAAGTTCATTGCAAAACTCTGGAATATGAAAGAGATTGATGTGTTTAATCTTCGTAAGGCAAACAACATTTTCCCGGTGTACAAAATGGTTGATACTTGCCATACAAATGCATACATTCCTTATTTCTATTCGTCATATTCCGATGAAAATGCCTCAATTCTTTCGGATAAAAAGAAAATTGTTGTTCTCGGTGCAGGACCTATTCGTATCGGACAGGGCGTTGAATTTGACTATTCAACTGTTCATGCTGTTACAACAATCAAAAAATCAGGCTATGAGGCTATTATCATTAACAACAATCCCGAAACCGTTTCAACTGATTACACTACAGCGGACAAGCTCTATTTTGAACCTCTTACACCCGAAGATGTTATGAACATAATTGAGTTTGAAAAACCGATTGGTGTTATAGCTTCCCTCGGTGGCCAGACAGCAATCAATCTTGCTCAGCCACTCATGGAACGTGGTGTGAAGATAATAGGTACAGATTGTGAAGCCATTGAACGAGCTGAAAACAGAGATAGCTTCGAAAAGATTCTTGATAAACTCAACATTCCCCAGCCAAAGGGTAGAGCTGTTACAAAAATAGAAGACGGCATTGAAGCTGCAAAAGAAATCGGTTATCCCGTTCTTGTTCGTCCGAGTTTTGTTCTTGGCGGAAGAGCAATGCAGATTGTTGCCAATGAAGACCAGCTTCGTCATTATCTCAAAACTGCCGTTGAAATTGATGAGGACAAACCTGTTCTTGTTGATAAATATATCAGAGGTAAAGAAGTAGAGATTGATGCTATTTGTGACGGCAAAGATGTTTTTGTTCCGGGTATCATGGAACTTGTCGAAAGAACAGGTATTCACTCCGGCGACTCTATAAGTGTATATCCAACATTCAGTATTTCGGATAAGGTTAAAGGTATTATTCTTGAATATGCTAAAAAGCTTGGTCTTGGAATCGGTATTGTCGGTCTTTATAACATTCAGTTTATTGTTGATGAAAACGAAAATGTGTTTATTATTGAAGTTAACCCACGTTCTTCAAGAACTGTTCCATTCCTTTCAAAATCAACAGGCTACAGTCTTGCCGATATTGCAACTGAAGTTATTATGGGCAAATCACTCAAAGAGCAGGGCATATTTGAAATATATCCCAAAGAGAAAAATCGTTGGTATGTAAAAGTGCCTGTATTCTCTTTTAACAAAATCAGAGGCTTAGATGCTTATCTTTCTCCCGAAATGAAATCAACAGGTGAAGCAATCGGCTATGATGATAAATTAAACCGTGCACTCTACAAGGCACTTCAGGCATCGGGAATGCATTTGCAAAACTACGGTACTGTTTTTGCAACAATTGCCGACAAAGATAAAGAAGAAGCTCTTCCGCTTATCAGACGCTTCTATAATCTTGGCTTTAACATTGAAGCAACCATCGGCACGGCAGAATTTCTCAAGAAAAACGGTATCCGTACTCATGTTCTCAACAAGATCAGCGAGGATAGTGACGAAATTCACGAAAGACTCAGAATGGGACATATTGCATATGTAATTAATACCCGTGATGAAGGTAGTGTAGGCCAGGCAAGCGACGGTTACATGATAAGAAGTTATGCAATTGAAAACAACGTTACAATTTTCACTGCATTGGACACTGTAAAAGTTTTGCTTGATGTTCTTGAAGAAACAACTCTTACAATTTCGACAATTGATTCATAATTTGTTTGACAATGTTTTTGAAATATGATATATTTAATTTATAATTCTTTGTAACTGACGGAAATATGTTAATCATATGTGGAGCACCACAGAGGAGCAAAGAAATGAGATAATTTATTTATCAGCCGACCGTCTGGGCACACATCTCCACGAAAAGGGGTATGTGTGCCTTTTTAATATCATAAAAGGAGAAAAAGAATGAATATCTACGAAATTAACAAAATTGATGAACTCATTAAAGGAAATTCCTACGTTGGCAGAGGTATTGTTGTCGGAAAAACCGAAGACGGCAAAAAAGCCTGCTCGGCATATTTTATCATGGGCAGAAGTGCCAACAGCCGTAACCGTGTTTTCACAAAGCGAGACGGCAGCATTTTTACAGAACCTTTTGATGCATCAAAGGTTGAAGATCCAAGTTTGATTATTTACGCGGCAATAAGAGAGTTTGAGAATAAACTTATTGTTACAAACGGTGATCAGACCGACACAATTTATGAAGGAATCAAAAACGGAGAAAGCTTTTCCGGTGCACTCACAAAAAGAGAGTTTGAACCCGATGCTCCAAATCTTACACCACGTATTAGTGCTATGCTCACATTTGATAATGCAGATTTTACATATGAAATGAGCATTTTAAAAAGTGCCGATGCAAATGGATCGGCATGCAATCGTTACACATTCAGTTATCCTTCACTTCCCGGTCTCGGTCATTTTATTCACACTTACATTTGTGACGGAAATCCCATTCCAACATTCTGCGGTGAACCCGAAAGAGTTGAGGTAGGAAATTGTATTGATGAATTTACCGATAAACTCTGGAATGCACTTGATGAAGATAATAAAATTTCTCTTTATGTTCGTTATACAGATTTAGAAACAGGAGAAATTGATGAAAGAATGATTAATAAAAATAAATAATTCAAGGAGAATAAACATGAAAGAATTTGAACTAAAATACGGATGTAACCCCAATCAGAAACCTGCTAAAATATTTATGGCAGACGGCTCCGAGCTTCCAATTGAAATCCTCTCCGGCAGACCTGGATATATCAATTTTCTTGATGCATTCAACAGTTGGCAGCTTGTTAAAGAGCTTAAAGAAGCTCTTGGCCTCCCTGCTGTTACATCTTTTAAACATGTTAGCCCCACATCTGCCGCAGTTGGCATTAAGCTTTCGGATAATCTGAAAAAAGCATGCTTTGTTGATGATATTGAAGGTCTTGATGATTCTCCGCTTGCATGTGCCTATGCAAGAGCAAGAGGAACCGACAGAATGTGTTCTTTTGGTGACTGGGTTGCACTTTCCGACATTTGCGATGCAACAACCGCTAAAATGATAAAAAGAGAAGTTTCAGACGGAGTTATTGCTCCCGGATATACTGACGAAGCACTTGAAATTCTTAAACAGAAGAGAAAAGGGAATTACAACATTGTAAAAATCGACCCCGATTATGTTCCTGCTCCCGTTGAACACAAGCAGGTTTTTGGAATTACATTTGAACAGGGCAGAAATAATTTTGAAATAAATGAAGAGCTTTTGTCAAATATTGTTACCAAAAACAAAAATCTTCCCGAAACTGCTGTTCGTGATTTGATTATTGCTCTTATCACACTCAAATATACCCAATCAAACTCTGTTTGTTATGCAGTTGATGGTCAGGCTATCGGCGTTGGTGCAGGACAGCAATCTCGTATTCATTGCACAAGACTTGCAGGTTCCAAAGCAGACACATGGTTTTTGCGTCAGCATGAAAAGGTGCTGAATCTTCCTTTTAAAGCAAGCCTTGGTCGCCCCGAAAGAGACAATGTTATTGACGGTTACATCAACAGAAACGAAGAAGACGTTTGTGCAGACGGTAACTGGCAGAAATACTTTGAATCACAGCCGGCTCCTCTTACAGATGAAGAGATTGAAACATATCTTGCTTCAATTGACGGTGTTTCGCTTGCATCTGATGCGTTCTTCCCATTTGATGACAACATTAAACGCGCGCTCAAAAGCGGTGTAAAATATATTGCGGAACCCGGTGGTTCGATTCGTGATGATGCTGTTATCGACTGCTGTGATGCAAATGACATGGTATGCTCCTTCACCGGTATGAGACTTTTCCATCATTAATATTTTTCAAATAAAAAGGTTGCTCGCTTTGAGCAACCTTTTTCAATGATCATAATTTTATTTTTCGTTTGTCATATTCCAGGTAGGGTAGAGCTCACGCCATACATCAGTGTGGGCTTCGCAATCGAGATAGTGTGCAAAAAAATCCATGTCTCCGCTTGTGATTGCATTGGTGTATGTTTCTTTAACACTTTCGCAAAACTCATGCCATCCTTTTTTCCATTCACCATTCTCCAGTTCTTTATTCCTTTTGTCGAGCTCCGAAATAATTTTGTTTTTGAAGTCATCCTTTGCGATGTGAATACCGCCATTCAATGCATAAGTTGGTATAAATTTAATTGATTCTTTGTTTTCTGTATCAAACTGTAAAAGTAATCCCGTTGACCACATTTCTGTTTCATTATCGTTGAGCTTGGTAAAGTGGAAGTTACCTTGACCATACATAATGTGACAGTTGTTATAATTTTCGTAACATCCAATGCAGTGGCTGTGCTGACAAAGAACAACATCTGCACCGTGGTTAGCCATGGAATGACATAACTTTATTAGTCTTGGTGATGGATAACGACACATTTCTTTTCCACCGTGATAAATAACAATAACATAATCGGCAGTTTTTTTTGCTTCGATAATGTCCTCTGTAGTGTCATACGGGTCATATTCTCTTGCACCTGTCCGATCGGTCAATGCATATGAATATTCATGTTCACAAACAGCAATAATCGCTATTTTTTTCCCGCCTTTTTCTATAATTAAATCTTTTCTGGCATCAATGTTATCTTCTCCGACGCCTGTGTAGACGATATTTTGTTCATTTAACGCATTGATTGTATCTTTTAGCCCTTCAATACCAAAATCAAACGTGTGGTTATTTGAAAGTGAACAATAATCAATTCCGACCTCTTTTAAAACAGATGCAGTTCCTTTGGGAGCTTTAAGGTTAGGTCCGAATTTTTTTATGCGGTTTTCGGAATCTGTTATTGCACATTCAAGGTTTACAAAATTGATATCGGATTTTGAAAAAACATCTTTTACATCATTAAACAGTTTGTCTGTTTCTTTATTTGCGAACATTTCTCTGTTACCGTCTGTAACGCATACGTCTCCGCCAATTGTAATAATCATGGTTAATCTTCCTTTCCGGTATGCTATTTGAGTTTTCTCTCAACCGACATATTAAAGAGGAACAAGTCGAATTCGAGAGAAATATCTGTTTCATAGTTTGAAAAATAATCTATCATATCAGCGCGAAGTTTGTCAGCTTTTTCTTCATCACCTTTTGAATGAACGAGTAAAATTTCTGCGTATCGTTTTATGAATTCTGTGTGATACCACAAAAGCTTCCATGATTTTTTGTGGGTGTTATTTTCTTCGTTCAAATGAGATTTCGCAATGCTTTCAAAATCATATGCAATTTTAATTGCCTTTTCAAAGTTGTTCTGTGCTTCGTTATTATTTAACCACGGCTTAATCTTGATTTTCTTTTTGCTTCCAAGGTCTCCGTCAAGATCAACGATTTCTGCTTTCATTTCAAGATATTTCGGACCCATAAGGTTTGAAATTTCTGTCAGATAATCCATAGCAAATTTATAGTCGGTGCCATATGCACCTTTGAAATAATCCAGAGCAAAATCATCAAAATTGATTGATTTGTCAAACATACCTGCAGCATATGTAGACATCGGCAGACCGTTAGGGAAAAATGAACGCTGTGTCTGATCGCTCATCATTCCTTGAATATTAAAATCATCAAGATTTTTAATATCATCAAGCCAAAGTTTTGGAAGTATCATGAAGCCGGGGTCGTTATACTGTTGAACATACATGTGATATTCAAACACAAGTTTTCTTCCATCGAAGAATGGTTTCCAGTCATCCATGAATCTCATTCGAAGTGGGAATGACTGTTCAACCTTGTAATCATTTTTGATGTATGGGGGTGTATTCCCTTCATATGGAGTATGATCATAAGGCTTTGAAAAATCTCTTCCTCCGATTGCTGTCATGAGATAGAATCTGTCGGGATTTTTGATTTTTTCATGAAGTGGTGCCCATAGAGTGTCAACATATAAAATGAACACTATTTTTGTGTCAATTCCTTGGCGTGTAAATTCTTCATCAAGCTCATTTAGAAGCATGACATATAAGTCGGAAACTCGTTTATCTTTGCAATTTTCACATTCGCATTGATTATTTGTTGCATCAGCAAGCCATACATGAAGAAAATCTATATATGGTTTTTTTCTCATATAGCTTACAAGCCAGTCGATGAGTTTTTTGCGTATTGTTTTGTTGGAGTAACAAAGATGAGAGAAGTTTGGTGAGCCATGAAACAATTCTCTTTTTCCATTTACAAGAGCAATGTCAGCTCTTGCTTCGTCATTTAAGTCATATGTATCATTAAAGGTTTTATAATGAATACCATATGGTTCCAGAAGATAACCATGTCCAAGAGCATGTAGTTGAAGTCCGCATTTTTTAATAAGAAGTTCAATTTCTTTTACAAATTCCCCGACTTTTTCAAAAGAAACATTTTCGTCTTCCAAAACTGTGTTATTTGTGTGCATGTACCATCTGCTCATATAGTTGTAGGGGATAATTTGTTCCATCATGAACATGTTCATGCCAACTTTTGGTGACCATATAATTGTTTCTTTGATATGTTCTGCACTTACTGCACCCTCAACGCATTCACCTCTGAAAGGATAATCTGCTTTTTTTCGATATGTATATGAAAATTCAGCCATGTTACGTTTTGGAATATATTCACCATCTTTCCCGGGACGTATAAATGCACAACCTGCTTGGCGGAGATATGCATATACAGATAGTAAAATACTTCTTATGTTATTGCCGGCTATTATACCGCTACCGTTTTCAATGTCAATGTAAACTATATCATCACACGATACATCCGGTGCGTCAGTTGTGTCTAAGCCGAATTCGCTCATGAGTCCAAGTTTTATTTCACCATATACTTTATTTGGAGTAATAGAATTTGAATATACAATACTTTCGCAAAAATCCGTATGCATCATATTAAGATATTTTTGTAATTCTTCAGCCGCATATATGGCTGTTTCTTCTTGGCGTGCAGTTTTGATTATCATAAAATATCTCCTTGTAAGTATTTTTAATATAATTTCTTTATATTTCTATCATATCATATATTGTTTGATTTGTCTATCGGAAAACGCGGCATTTTTTACGTTTTAGTCTGAAAATTATGACTAAATATCATAATTATGTGCATCATATTATATGGGTGATATTATGAATAAGTTTATTTCATTTATTAAAAAAGAAAAAGGATTATATCGTATAGCTTTTTGTATATGTATAATATTTCTATGTGTACTTACTTTGATTGTAACAAGTTATGAAGAAAGTAAACCTATGTCATTTTCGACTAATGTGGAAAAATCAAATGAGGATTTATTTGATAAAAGTGGGGATGAATCCAAAAAGAACTCTGTTGAACCTGAAATTGTGTCTGGTGTTTATCATGTTGATGAAAAAACATCAGATGAAAGAATGCCCGAATTGAATGACATGAGTTTTGCTCCTCCGATTAGTGGTGAGGTTATAAAAGAATTTTCACCGAATTATCCTTTGTATAGTAAAACAATGGATGATTGGCGTATACATGAAGGAATAGATATTAAAACCAATAAGGGAGAATCTGTATTAGCTGCACAATCCGGTATGGTAGATTATGTTGGCTTTGATTTGAATATGGGATACACTATAATAATTAAAAACAATGAATTTGAATGTATTTACATGTCTCTATCTCCTGATGTATCCGTCAAAGTCGGTGATTATGTTATCAGAGGTCAACACATAGGTACAATTTCAGACAGTGCTGTATCTGAACTCTGTGATGGTATACATCTTCATTTTGCCATAAAAAAAGACGGGTATTTTGTTAACCCGTCAGAATATATTTATTATTGATTTTGTATATCTTTATTTCTTTTGTCTTCAATTTTTTTGAGATATCTTATTGCTTCGCTAACATTTTTTACAGGTAGTAATTTTATATCGTCTCTTTGTTTTATGGATTGAAGATTGTTTGATGGCACAATACAATACTCAAAGCCCATTTTGGCAGCTTCATTAATACGCTGTTCGCAATAACCGATTGACCTGACTTCGCTTGTCAAGCCAACTTCTCCGAGAATAATTGTTTTTGAGTCAATAACAAAATTTTTAATATTTGATGCTATGGCCACTATAACTGCAAGATCAGTTGCTGTTTCAATAATTTTGATTCCGCCGACAACGTTTATATATACATCATGATTCTGCATTGGATAACCAAGCTGCTTTTCCAATATGGCTGTAAGAAGCACCGCCCTGGAAAAATCAATGCCTGTTGCCATTCGTCTTGGATTACCAAAACCTGTAGGAGAACAAAGAGCCTGAACTTCAGCAAGAATAGGACGTGTTCCTTCAAGGGTGCAAACAACAGTTGATCCGCTTACATTTTCGGGTCTTCCTTCAAGAAGCATTTGTGATGGGTTCTTTACTTCGGCAAGACCATTATCTTTCATTTCAAAAACTCCGATTTCATTTGTTGAACCAAAACGATTTTTTACAGTTCTGAGAATACGGTAGCTTTGTGTTCTCTCGCCTTCAAAATATAATACGCAGTCAACCATATGTTCAAGCATCCTTGGGCCGGCAATATTTCCATCTTTTGTAACATGACCGACTATGAATACTGTTATATTGTTTTCTTTGGCAAATCTCATAAGATAGTGTGTTACTTCGCGTACTTGGGTAACACTTCCCGGAGCTGAGGGAATATCACTTTTAAATATAGTTTGTATAGAATCTATAATCATAACTGTAGGTTTTGATTCACTTGCAGCTGTTAAAATACAATCAAGATCGGTCTCTGGCAATATGTATAATCCTGACCCATTTGCACCAAGACGCGTTGCTCTGATTTTGATCTGTTGGAGAGATTCCTCGCCTGATACATATAGTACATTGTTATCATTGGCAATTTTGTCTGAAATTTGTAAAAGCAGTGTTGATTTTCCGATTCCGGGATCACCGCCAACAAGGATTAATGAACCTTTTACGATTCCGCCGCCAAGAACTCTATCAAGTTCATGCATCTTTGATGAAATCCTTGTTTCGTTTTCCTCGGAGATGTCATATAATTTTCGCGGATGTTGTTTTATGTTAGAATTTTTATCTGTTATTATGTCGTATCTTGATGATTGGATTTCCGGTTCCTCATTGAATGTATTCCAATTACTGCACGTTGGACATTTTCCGAGCCATTTTGGTGAATTGTAACCACATTCACTGCATATGTATACTGTTTTCTGTTTCATATCATTAGTACTCCTTAAGGGGTTATTCAATATATATGTTTTAATATGTATAACCCCGATTTTATCGGGATTATTTAATTATACCTTAATTTCTTGCGCTTGTAAAGTGGTTAATTGTTTTTTGAAGTATCATTTGCTGAATTAATTTTATCTGTATCAGTCATATCTTCAATATCGTTTTTTATATCTTCACCCGTATCAGCAATATCGCTTCCTATGTCGTCCACTGTATCTTTTATGTCATCTCTTAATTCATCAGTGTTGCTGTCAACATCAGAGTTTGTATTATTTGAATTAGTATTTGTTTTGGAATCGGATTTGTTGTTTTTGGATGAGCATGCTGTTAAACCCGTTACAAGACAGCTTATAAGTGTCAAGGAGATAAATAATTTTTTGAAATTCATAATAACAACTCACTTTCAAATATATTATTGCACTGTTTTGAATTTTAATGCATTGGATTTTTTGTTGTTTTTCCATGAATTTTGATTTTTAATATTTACTTTTTTTAATAAATTATATACAATACAATAGATTATGTATATTGTATTGTGGTATACTTGTCTAAAGAAAATAAAAGGAGCTATTAACATGAATGAACAAGTAAAGCTTATCGGTCAGCGTATTCAGGATCTCAGAGAAATTGCAGAACTTTCCGTGGAAGAAGTTGCAAGTTATCTTGGAATTCCCGCTGACAAGTATGTTAGCTATGAAAATGGCGAAAAAGATCTGCCAATCAGTATTATTTATGAATTGGCTAATAAATTCAATGTTGATTTCACTGCTATCTTGTCCGGAGATGCTCCTAAACTTAATGTGTATCAATATGTCAAAGCGGGAGAGGGTATTGGTGTTAAAAGACGCGAAGCCTATCAATATAATAATCTTGCGTTTAATTTTGCTAACAAAACCATAGAACCTTTTTATGTTACAGTTCCTCCTGCTGAAAACGAAGATGATACAGTCCAACTTACAAGTCATCCCGGTCAGGAATTCAACTATTGTCTTGATGGCCGAGTCTGCATCATAATCAATGGAAAGGAAATTATTCTTGAACCCGGAGATTCTTTAATCTTCGATTCAAAGCATTGGCACGGAATGAGAGCTCTTGATAATAAAGAAGCTCACTTTCTTGCTATTGTAAGCGATTGATTATGATACAGAAAGGTTAAATAATATAATGAATTTACTTAACAAGTTTTTGGATAAAACAGAATTTACAGACTATAACGATTATTACAACAATTTTAAAGTTAAAGTTCCCGAGGATTTTAACTTTGCCTATGATGTTATTGAAGAATATGCAAAGATTGCCCCTGACAAAAGAGCTTTGGTGTGGTGTAACGATGAAGGCGAAGAAAGAATATTTACTTTTGCCGATCTTGACAGAGAAGTAAATAAAGCTGTAAACTTTTTTAAACGTATAGGTATTAAAAAAGGCGATTTTGCCATGCTTATCTTAAGAAGACATTATCAGTTCTGGATAAGTATATATGCTCTTCATAAAATCGGTGCGGTGGCAATCCCCGCAACCCATCTTCTGACAAAAAAAGATATTATTTTCAGATGCAACTGTGCAGATGTTAAAATGATTATCTGCTCCAACAAAGGTGAAATTCGTCAGCACGTTGAAGATAGTCTTCCCGAGTGTCCGACAGTTGAAGCGTGCTGTATTCTTGGTGATGAAGAATTTGAGGGATGGTATAATTTCGATTTGGAATCCGAAAAAGAATCTGATGTATTTGAAAGACCCACGGGCGACGAACGCACACACAACGGCGATCCCATGCTTGTGTATTTCACATCGGGCACAACCGGTAACCCCAAGATGGTTCTGCATCCCTTTACATATCCTCTCGGTCATATTTCCACAGGTAAATATTGGCATAATGTTGTGGATGACGGTCTGCACCTTACCGTTGCAGATACCGGATGGGCAAAATGCTCCTGGGGAAAACTCTACGGTCAGTTTATTGCCGGTACGGCACAGTTCGTATATGACTACAGTGATAAATTTGTTCCCACAGATTTGCTTGAAATGATTGTCAAATACAGAATTACAACTTTCTGTGCTCCTCCGACAATCTACAGATTTTTCATCAAATCAGACATGAAAAAATATGACCTTTCTTCACTAGTTCACATTTCAACTGCAGGTGAAGCGCTTAATCCTGAAGTTTTCAATCAGATTTATGCCGCAACCGGACTTAAAGTATATGAAGGATTCGGTCAGACCGAATCTCCCATTCTTCTTGGTACATATATGTGGGATACTCCCAAACCCGGTTCAATGGGCAGACCGGCTGCAGGTTTTAAGGCTACGCTCCTGCACGATGATTTTACAATCTGTAAGCCCGGTGAAATTGGTCAGATTGGTTTTGACATTACCGAAGGTAAGCCACTTGGTGTTCTTGATTGTTATTACAAAGATCAGGAGAAAACCGATTCTGTTTTTTCTCATGGCTACTATCTCACAGGAGACCTTGCTTGGTGTGATGAAGACGGTTTCTACTGGTATGTAGGAAGAGCCGATGATGTTATAAAAAGCTCGGGTTATCGCATAGGCCCCTTTGAAGTTGAAAGTGCGCTTATGGAACATCCTGCAGTTTTTGAAACAGCCATCACTGCCGTGCCCGATGAAATTCGCGGACAAATTGTTAAAGCTACAATCGTTCTTACAAAAGGGTACAAGCCTTCCGATGAACTAAAAAAAGAACTTCAGAATCATGTAAAAAAGACAACCGCTCCCTATAAATATCCACGTATAATTGAATTTGTTACCGAACTTCCCAAAACAATTTCAGGTAAAATCAAAAGAGCGGATATAAGGGCTGAAGATAAAAATAAAAATTAATTTCTAATTGATATACAGGAGGATAACATGAGAAACGTATATGATGTATTAAAAGAAAGAGGCCTCATTGCTCAGGTTACTCACGAAGAAGAAATAAGAGAGCTTTTAGGTAAAGAAAAAGTTACATTTTATATAGGATTTGATCCCACTGCAGACAGCCTCCATGTTGGTCATTTCTTGCAGATGGTTGTTATGCGTCACATGCAGATGCACGGTCACAGACCCATTGCCCTCGTTGGCGGTGGTACAGGTCACATTGGCGATCCCTCCGGTCGTACCGATATGCGTCAGATGATGACAACAGAAATCATCGATCACAACTGTGAATGCTTCAAAAAACAGCTTTCAAGCGTTATCGATTTTTCAGATGATAAGGCTATTATGGTTAACAATGCCGACTGGCTTTTGAAGCTTAACTATGTAGATTTTCTCAGAGACATCGGTTCTTGCTTCTCTGTTAACAAAATGCTCACAGCCGAATGTTTCAAACAAAGACTTGAAAAAGGTCTTTCATTCCTTGAATTTAACTATATGCTCATGCAGAGCTATGATTTTCTCATGCTTTCAAGAGAATATGACTGTAAGATTGAGCTTGGCGGCGACGACCAGTGGAGCAATATCCTTGGCGGTATTGATCTTTGCCGTCGTAAAGACCAGAAACAGGTTTATGGTATGACATTTACTCTGCTCACCAATTCCGAAGGTAAGAAAATGGGCAAAACACAGAGCGGTGCTCTCTGGCTTGATCCCGAAAAGACATCACCCTATGATTTCTATCAGTACTGGGTAAATGTTGATGATGCTGACGTTATCAAATGCCTTAAGCTTCTCACATTCCTTCCCCTTGAAGAAATTGAAGTTATGGCTCAGTATAAAGATGCCGAAATTAACAAAGCCAAAAAAGTTCTTGCATATGAAGTTACAAAGCTTGTTCACGGTGAAGCTGAAGCTGAAAAAGCAAAGGCTGCAGCCGAAGCAGTGTTTGGTGCAGGTGCAAGCTCCGAAAATATGCCTTCAACCGAAATTGATTCTGCCGACATTCAGATTCTTGATCTTATGGTTCAGGCAGGAATCATTGCATCAAAAGGTGAAGGCAGAAGACTTATTCAGCAAGGTGGCGTGAGCCTTAATGGCGAAAAAGTTGCCGATGCAAACTACACTCTTTCCGAATCTGATTTTGAAAATGGCGAAGCTGTTATCAAAAAAGGCAAGAAAGTTTTCCACAGAATCGTTTTAAAATAATCAGTTTGTGAGGTTATAATAATGAAATATCAGAGTACAAGAAATAACACAATATCAGTAGATGCCGCAAACGCTATTAAAAACGGTATTTCTTCCGAGGGTGGGCTCTATGTTCCTTGTGAAATTCCGGCTCTTTCTGCTGAAATGATTGAAAGCCTTTCAAAGCTTTCCTACAAAGAACGTGCCGCTAAAATTCTCGGAATGTACCTTACCGACTACAGTGCAGATGAACTCAAATTCTGTGCCGACAATGCATATCATGCATCAAAATTCGCCGGTGAAAATACAGCACCTCTTTGCTCACTTGAAGATGGTCTCAATATTCTTGAACTTTGGCATGGTCCCACATGTGCATTCAAAGATATGGCACTTCAGATTCTTCCGTACCTTCTCAAAAAAGCAATCGAAAAAACCGGAGAAGACAACAAAGTTGTAATCCTTGTTGCAACCTCGGGTGATACAGGCAAAGCTGCACTCGAAGGCTTTAAGGATGTTGACGGCACCTGCATTCAGGTGTTTTATCCCGTTGACGGTGTTTCGAAAATCCAGAAGCTTCAGATGACAACCCAGAGTGGAAATAATGTGTCTGTATGCGCTGTTAAAGGGAATTTTGACGATGCACAGACCGGCGTTAAGAAGATTTTCACCAACAATGAATATAAAGCCGAACTTAATTCACGCGGTTACACATTTTCTTCTGCAAACTCAATTAACTGGGGAAGACTTGCACCTCAGATTGTTTATTACATTTCTGCATACTGCGATTTGCTTTGCGAAGGAAAAATTAAAAACGGCGAAAAAATCAATATTGTTGTTCCCACGGGTAACTTCGGTAACATTTTAGCGGCTTATTATGCAAAGGTTATGGGACTTCCCGTTAATAAGCTTATTTGTGCTTCCAATCAGAACAATGTTTTGACCGATTTTATAAATACAGGTGTATATGACAGAAACAGACAGTTCTTCACAACAGTTTCACCTTCAATGGATATCCTTATTTCCAGTAACCTTGAAAGACTTCTTCATCATATTTCGGGAAGAAATGATGCGCTTGTTGCTTCTTACATGAAAGAGCTTTCCGAAAATGGCAAATATACCGTTAGCGAAGAAATCAAAAAAGCAGTTTCTGATATTTTTGTTGCCGGATGTTGTGATGACACGGAAACAGCAAAAACAATTGCAAAATATTTCAATAAATATTCTTATGTTGCAGACACACACACTGCCGTGGCTCTGAATGTATATGAAAAATATGTTGAAGAAACCGGCGATAAAACTCCCACAGTTATTGCATCAACAGCAAATCCCTTCAAGTTTAACAAAGCTGTTATTTCTGCAATAGATCCCGAACTCAATCTCGATGATAAAGATGAATTTGAACTTCTTGATATTCTTGCAAAAAAAGGCAATATCGAGATTCCTGTTCAGCTTTCCGAACTCAAATCAAAAGAGGTTCGTTTCAGTTCTGTTTGCGACAAAGAAAATATGATAAAAGAAACCGATAAGTTTCTTAGCTAAGGTTTTATCGGAGATTTATTATGAACAACACTTCGATTACAGCAATAATTGTTGCAGGCGGCACCGGAACAAGAATGGGTGCAGACTGCCCGAAACAGTTTCTTAAGCTTGGTGATTGCGAAATAATAGAACATACAGTCAGCCGATTTATTCAAAGCGGAGCGGTTGATAAAATTATAATAGTGTGTCATAAGGATTATATAACTCATTGCAATAATCTTTTTAAAGGTGTAGACTTTGACATAAAAATTGTCGAAGGCTCCGATACACGTCAGAAATCCGTATGTGCGGGACTTGGTGCAGCAGGCGACTGCGGATATGTTATGATTCACGATGCCGTAAGGTGTTGTGTTAAACCGTCAGACATCAGACTTGTAGCCGATAATCTTTTTTCAAAGAAAGCTTGTGCTCTTGGTGTTAAAGTTATTGACACCGTAAAAAAATCTGATGCAGACGGTAAAATTGTTTCCACTGTTGACAGAAGCAATTTGTGGCTTATTCAGACACCGCAGGCTTTCAGCAAAAATCTTATTGTCAAAGCACATGAGCTTGCAATTCAAAAAGGTTTTGAAGCAACGGATGACTGTGCCGTGGCTGAATTTGCCGGAAATGATGTTTACATTATCGAAGGTTCTTACACTAATATTAAAATTACAACTCCTGTTGATATGACTTTAGCGGGAGAATATCTGAAAGGTTGATTTGAGTGAGAGTTGGCTTTGGTTATGATGTTCATAAATTTTCCGAGGGCAGAAAACTTATTCTTGGCGGTGTGGAAATTCCGCACTCACTTGGTTTGCTTGGTCATTCCGATGCCGATGTTCTGCTTCATGCAATTGCCGATGCACTTCTCGGTGCCGCAGCTCTTGGAGATATTGGCATTCATTTTCCCGATAACGACTCTGCCTATAAAGATATTGACAGTATGATTCTTTTAAAAAGAACGGTTGATCTTTTGAAGGATAAAGGATATGATATTATTAATATTGATGCAACCGTAGTTGCACAAAAGCCGAAGATTTCTCCACATTCGGCAAAGATGAAAGAAAATATTGCAAAATGTCTCGGCATTGACCCTGACTTTGTAAATATAAAAGCCACTACAACCGAAAAACTCGGTTTTGAGGGCAGGGAAGAAGGTATTTCTTCGCATTGTATTTGTTTAATCGAAAAAAGAAAGGATGTTAAATAATGTTAACAGATATTCAGATTGCTCAAAATGCTCAGATGAAACATATTCGAGAAATTGCGTCTCAGCTTGGTCTTACCGAAAATGATATAGATTATTATGGTAAATATAAAGCGAAGATATCTCCCGAAGTATATAATAAACTCAAAGACGAAAAAGACGGTAAGTTGATTCTTGTAACAGCCATCAACCCCACACCTGCAGGTGAAGGTAAAACTACAATAACAGTAGGTCTTGGTGAAGCAATGGGCAAAATCGGCAAAAATGCCATTATTGCTCTTCGTGAACCATCGCTTGGCCCTGTTATGGGTGTTAAGGGCGGTGCTGCAGGCGGCGGATATGCTCAGGTTGTTCCCATGGAAGACATCAACCTCCATTTCACCGGTGATATGCATGCAATTACAAGTGCTCATAATCTCCTTGCCGCACTTTTGGACAACCACATCAAACAAGGGAACGCTCTCGGAATTGATGTGACATCAATAGTTTTCAAACGTGTTCTTGATATGAATGACAGAGCACTCAGAAATATAGTTGTCGGTCTCGGCGGTAAAATTGACGGTGTTCCTCGTGAAGACGGTTTCATGATTACTGTTGCATCCGAAGTTATGGCAATTCTTTGTCTTGCTTCCGATTTTTCAGATCTTAAAGAAAGACTTTCAAAAATCATTGTTGCCTATGACTATGAAGGCAAACCCGTTACTGCAGGCATGCTCAATGCCGCAGGTGCAATGGCACTTCTTTTGAAAGATGCAATAAATCCCAATCTTATTCAGACCTTAGAAAACACTCCTTGCCTTATGCATGGCGGACCCTTTGCAAACATTGCACACGGTTGTAACAGCATAAGGGCTACAAAGCTTGCTCTCAAGCTTTCAGACTATGTTATCACCGAAGCAGGCTTCGGTGCAGACCTTGGTGCCGAAAAATTCCTCGACATCAAATGTCGTATGGGCGGTCTTACACCAAGTGCCGTTGTAATTGTTGCAACAGTTCGTGCTCTCAAATATAACGGCGGTGTTGCAAAGGCTGATTTACAAAACGAAAATCTTGATGCACTTAAATCCGGCATTGCAAACCTTGGCAAACATATTTCAAACATGAAAAAATACGGTGTTCCCGTTGTTGTTGCTATCAATGCTTTTGCCTCGGACACCGAAGCCGAAAAACAGTTCATCAAAGACTACTGTGAAAATATCGGTGTAAAAGCTTGCTTTGCAGAAGTGTTTGCAAAAGGCGGCGAAGGCGGTGTAGAACTTGCTGAAACTGTGTGTGATATTGTTGATAACACGGTTTCAAACTATGCTCCGTTATATGACACAGACTTAAGTGTTAAAGAAAAAATTGCAATTATTGCAAAAGAGATATACGGTGCATCCGGAGTGAATTATGCTCCCAAAGCCAACAAGAAAATTGCCAAATTCGAAGAACTCGGTCTCGACAAAGTTCCTGTTTGTATGGCAAAAACCCAGTATTCACTTTCCGATGATCCCACACTTCTCGGTGCTCCCGAAGGCTTTACCATCACTGTTAAAGATATCAATATTTCAAACGGGGCAGGATTTATTGTTGCTCTTACCGGTGACATTATGACTATGCCCGGCCTTCCCAAGGTTCCCGCTGCAAACAATATTGATATAAATGACAACGGCGAAATTGTTGGACTTTTCTGATATGATAAATAAAACATATATATCAAATTCATATGATGATACTTTAAAAATTGGTGAAGATTTTGCAAAGTATCTGAAACCGGGAGACATTGTAACGTTAGATGGTGACCTTGGTGCAGGAAAGACTGCCTTTACAACGGGTGTATGCAAAGGACTCGGAATTACTGAATACGTAAACAGTCCAACATTTACCATAGTCAATGAATACAGAAGCGGTAATATCCCCGTATTTCATTTTGATGTATACAGACTAACATCCATGGATGATCTCTATGATATCGGGTGGGATGATTATGCCTCTTCAAAAGGTATTATTTTTATGGAATGGGCTGAAATTGTCAAGAACGAGCTTGATGAGTTTTATTATGAAATAATTATAAAAAAACGATTTGATCTCGGCGATGATTCACGTGAGATTACAATTTGTTACAGAGGCGAAAATATATGAAGGTTTTAGCAATGGACACATCATCTGTTAATGCAACAGTTGCTATTGCAGATGACAATAAAATTATTGGTGAATATACAGTCAGTAATGACAGAGCTCATTCTCAGATTATCATGCCAATGCTTGATGACATGCTTAAGCATTGTGGCTTAACGGTTAAAGATGTTGATGTATTTGCAGTAGCTCTCGGTCCCGGTTCTTTTACAGGTCTTCGTATAGGAATTTCAGCAATGAAAACCCTTGCTCAAGCACTGGATAAAAAAATTGTCGGCGTTTCCTCTCTTGATTGTGTGGCCGCATCTTTTCCATTTTCCGAAAAGATTATATGCCCCATATTTGACGCAAGGCGTAATGATGTTTATAATGCTTTGTATCTGAATGGTGAAAAAACAGTACAAGAGAGAATTGTTGATTTTGATGAGCTTCTTATTGAGATGCATGGTAAAGATGTTGTGTTTGCAGGCGATGCTATAACAAAATTTAAGGATAAGATAGAGAGCTTTAACAGCGAAAGATGGTTTGTTTCCCCGGTTAATCTTTCAATGCAAAGAGCATCATCAATTGCAAGTGTAGCGCTTGAAAGAGCAAATAAAGGTTTATATGACAATCTTTACGAAGTTGCACCAATTTATCTGAGATTACCGCAGGCAGAGCGTGAATATAATCTTGCTCACGGTATTGCATAAATATTTTTATTGGAGGTATAACAAATGATAGCTATAGGTTGTGATCACGGAGGTTTTGAATTAAAAAACGTAATCATCGATTACCTTAAATCAGAAGGTTACGAATTTAATGATATGGGTACATATGATACAAATTCAATAGATTATCCTGATATTGCTCATAAAATTTGCACAGCAGTTACAAATGGCGAAGCAAAACTTGGAATTCTTGTTTGCGGAACAGGCATCGGAATGAATATGGCTGCAAATAAGCATAAAGGAATAAGAGCGGCACAGTGTTCAGATACTTTCAGTGCAAAAATGACACGTCAACACAATGATGCAAATATACTTACGCTTGGAGGTCGAGTAATTGGCCCCGAACTTGCAAAAGATATTGTAAAAGAATTTCTTACAAATGAATTCCAGGGTGGAAGACATCAAACAAGAGTTGACAAAATGATGTCGTTTGAAAATTGAGGGGTTAAACTATGGTCGAAGCAATTGAAGCATATCTTGCAGGTATTAATCATGAACTTGCTGTTTTTCTTGTTGCAATGATTCCAATAATAGAACTCAGAGGTGCAATACCTTTTGGAATTATCACACTTGATATGCAATGGTATGTTGTCTTATTTTTAGGCGTTTTAGGGAATGTTTTACCGGTTCCGTTTATTGTATGGTTTTTCAGACCTATAATTAATTATCTTGAAAAAACCAGATTGTTCGGTAAACTTGCAAAGAAATTAAAAACACGAACAAATAAAAAAATGAACAACATGGAAAATGAAGTTAGCGGAATAACTAATGAGAAAAGTAAGTATCGCAAAAAACTTCTCGGGCTCTTTGTTTTTGTTGCTGTACCTCTTCCGGGAACAGGAGCATGGACCGGGTCGGCAATTGCTGCCCTGATGGGCTTAAGAATTAAACATTCTTTTTGGGTTATTGCGGCAGGGGTATTAACCGCAGGAATTATTATGCTTACAGGTTCTACTATTATAGATGGGATAATTAGTGTTTTTTAAATTTACGGAGGAAAAATCATGAGCAGATATTTATTTACATCAGAATCGGTTACGGAAGGACATCCCGATAAAATATGTGATCAGATTTCTGATGCTGTGTTGGATGCTATAATCGAAAAAGATCCAAAAGCAAGGGTTGCATGTGAAACTGCTGTTACAACAGGTATGATAATGATTATGGGAGAAATAACAACAGATTGTTATGTAGATATACCCAGAGTTGCCAGGGAAACTGTTGAACGTATAGGCTATGATAGAGCAAAGTTTGGGTTTGATTGTCACACATGTAGTGTGCTTACAAGCATTGATGAACAATCGTCCGATATTGCGCTTGGTGTTGATAAATCATATGAAGCAAAAAGAGAAAGTTCGGCGGATGAAGATAACGGAGCCGGTGATCAGGGTATGATGTTCGGATTTGCGTGTGATGAAACACCCGAACTTATGCCGATGCCTATTTCGCTTGCACATAAACTCAGCATGAGACTCACAAAAGTAAGAAAAGAAGGGATCCTTGATTATTTGAGACCTGATGGCAAAACGCAGGTTACCATTGAATACGAAGATGATAAACCATTGAGAGTGGATACAATTGTTGTTTCAACTCAGCATGGACCCGAAGTTTCTCATGAACAAATAGAAAAAGATATTCTTGAGAATGTGATTTATCCTGTTGTTCCACACGAACTTCTTGATGATAACACAAAATATTATATTAATCCTACCGGTCGCTTTGTAATTGGTGGACCTCAGGGCGACTCAGGTCTTACGGGCAGGAAAATCATTGTTGACACTTATGGTGGGTATGCAAGACATGGCGGAGGCGCTTTTTCAGGAAAAGATCCCACAAAAGTAGACCGAAGTGCCGCCTATGCCGCAAGATATGTTGCAAAAAATATTGTCAAAGCAGGACTTGCAAAAAAATGTGAGGTACAGCTCGCATATGCGATCGGAGTAAGCAAGCCTGTGTCAATATTTGTGGACACATTCGGTACAGGTATTATCTCTGAAGAAAAACTTACAATGCTCATTGATGAAGTGTTTGATTTGCGTCCGGTTGCAATTATTGATAATCTTAAACTCAGAAGACCTATATATTGCAAAACAGCATCGTACGGTCATTTTGGCAGGGAAGATGCAGACTTTAGCTGGGAAATCTGTGATAAAGCAAATGAACTTGCTGAAAAAGCAAAAAAATTATGAGATAACAGTGACATCAAATAGCCTCTTCGCATATTATATTGCGGAGAGGTGTTTGTTATGATAATGATTATATTTAAGTCTTTGTTAACTTTTTTTGTTATATACGGATTGTTTCATTTTATAAAAGATTTATATGGTGAATTTGTTACAGAAAAAAAGTATAATTCCGAGGATATTGCAATTGTAATCAAGGTTAAAAATTCTGCAGAAAGCCTCGAGGCAACTGTAAGGGCAATTATTTTAAAATGTCTTACTAATTCGTACGGAGGCTATATACCCGATATAATTATTGTCGATATGGGTTCTGATGATGATACCGAAGAAATTTCACAAAAAATTTGTAATGACTATTCGTTTGTATATTATACCACTTATGATCTTTATATGAAAGCGAAGGAGTAGAACATGAGATATAAAACATTTTCAGAATATCTAAAAAACAAATATGGTGAAAAGGTTTATAAGATTCCTGTCAATCTACCCATAACCTGTCCGAATCGTGATGGTAATGTTGGGTGTGGCGGATGCATTTTTTGCGGAGATGTTGGTGCTGCTTTCGAGAATCTTCCTTCTGATTTACCGGTTAAAGAACAAATAAGACAGAATATTGATTTTATTGGTAAGAAATATAAGGCTGAAAAATTCATAATTTATTTTCAAAATTTTACAAATACATACATGTCTCTTGACGAATTCAAAAGAATTATCATGGAGTCTTCCCACAACGGAGTGTGCGCTGTTTATATTTCAACACGACCGGATTGCATTAGAGATTCATACCTTAAATTTCTTAAGGAATTTTCTGAGTGTAACGGATACGATGTTTGCATCGAATTGGGTCTTCAAAGTGTGAATTATAAAACCCTTTTAAAGATTAATCGTGGTCATACATTAGCTGAATTCATCGATGCAGTTCTTAAGATAAAAAAATATGGTTTTGATATTTGTTCGCATGTCATACTGAATCTTCCTTGGGATGATAACGTAGATGTTGTAGAATGTGCGAAGTTTATTTCATCGCTCGGAATAACACAAGTTAAATTACATAGTTTGTATATTGTAAAAAATACTCCTCTTGCAAAAATGTATGAAAACGGAGAATTTGATATGGGATCATACTTCGATTATGTGGATAAGGCAATTTCTTTTATTCAGTATTTATCTCCGGATATTGTTATTCAGCGTCTTATTGGTCGTGCTAAAGAAGAACACACCGTTTTTTGCAATTATGGTACAAGTTGGTGGAAGATTAAAGATAATATTGATAGTGAATTAGAAATCAGGAATATTCGCCAGGGGGATAAGTTTGATTATTTAAATGGAAAAGCATTAAAAAAATTTGATTAAAAATTAAATTTATTCAAAAAAGATATTGTATTTTTATAATATATTTGTTATAATAAAATGTAAAAATTTATTATACGGGAGAATTTTAGCTATGATAAAAAGTATGACCGGATACGGAAGAGCAGAAAAGCTTTTTGATAATTATAAAATCAGCATAGAAATCAAATCTGTTAACAACAGATATCTTGACCTTAATACAAAGGTGTACAAGCAATATTCTTTTCTTGAAGAAGTTGTGAGAGAATGTGTTTCAAGTATACTCAGTCGTGGTAAGGTTGATGTTTTTGTTCAGATTGAAACTGTCGGAAACGAGGAGATTAAGGTATCTCTCAACGAAGAGGTTGTTCTTGGATTTAAGGATGCAATTCAAAGATTGGGAGAACTTGCAGATGTTGAAAATGATGTTAAGGTTTCTACATTTATACGTCTCCCGGATGTTTATACCATAGAAAAACAAGAACAAGATAAAGAAGCTATAGCAAATGACGCTAAAATTGTTATTGAAGAGGCTCTTAGTGATTTATCACAAAACAGACAACGTGAAGGTGAAAGGTTGAAAAGGTTCTTTGATGAGTGCATAAGCAGCGTTAAAGCTATTTTGGAGACAATTAAGAATCGGTCACCTGAAACTGTGGAAGAATATAAAAAGAAAATGAAGGAACGCATTTCTGAAATATTAAGTGGTGTAGAAGTTGACGAAACACGACTACTAACAGAAGTTGGTATTTTTGCTGACAAAGTGAATATAACTGAAGAGATAATTAGATTTGAAAGTCATCTCAAAGAATATTCACATCTTCTTGTTTCTGATGTTCCTGTTGGCAGAAAGCTTGATTTCATAATTCAGGAGCTTAATCGTGAAGCAAACACAATGGGTTCGAAATGCAATGATTTCATAATTGGTAAATCTGTTGTTGAACTCAAATCTGAAATAGAAAAATTGAGGGAACAAGTGCAGAATATTGAATAAGAGGGTGCACACATATGAAATTAATTAATATCGGGTTTGGTAATATTGTTTCTGCTGGCAGAATGGTTGCGGTAATCAGTCCGGAATCAGCTCCTGTAAAAAGGATTATTACAGAGGCAAGAGAACGGGGAATGCTTATTGATGCAACTTACGGAAGACGAACAAGGTCTGTTATCATTTGTGACAGTGATCATATTATTCTATCGGCAGTCCAAACAGAAACTGTTGCTTCAAGATTAAGTAAAGATGAAGTAGTATCACCCGAGGAGGACAAAGTAGATGACTGATAAAGGAATTTTGTTTGTGTTTTCCGGTCCATCGGGAACAGGGAAGGGGACAATTCTATCCTCTTTTAATCAAAAATATGATGATAAAAATATCAAGTACTCCGTTTCTGCAACTACTCGCGCTCCGCGTCCTACAGAAATAGACGGGATAAATTACTTCTTTAAAACAGAAGATGAATTTAATCAAATGATAAAAAATGATGAATTTTTTGAATGGGCAGAGTTTTGCGGTAATTTATACGGAACTCCCAAAAAAGCTGTTTTTGATTTGCTTGAAAGTGGAAAAGATGTTATTTTGGAGATAGAAACCAAAGGTGCGTTAAATGTAAAACGTATGTATCCAGATGCTGTTTCAATTTTCATTCTTCCACCTTCGCTTTCTGAATTGAAATCCCGACTTATGGGAAGAGGAACAGAAACTCCCGAAAGTGTTCAAAATCGCTTTGAAACTGCTTCCAGAGAATTGCCTTTAGCGGAGAACTATGATTATATAATTATTAATGACGTATTAGATGATGCTGTTGAGAAGTTTAGATATATTATAGAATCACAGCGTCTTAAAACAAATAATAATAAAAATACTATTTTAGAGGTGTTAAAAAAATGATTTATCCATCAATTAATGAAATTATGAAAGCAAAAAACATTTCCAGCAAATATACTTTGGTTGTAGCAACCGCAAAGCGTGCTCGTGAGATAAATCAAACCAAAGTTACTTTTACTGAGTGTAAATCCGATAAACCGGTAACTATTGCTTTACACGAAATTTATGAGAATAAAATTAATTTTAAGAAGGCTGAAAAAGTTCAGGAATTTTCAGATGATGATACAATCATGAACCATATACTTGAAGAAAATCTGGCTAATGCATATTCAGATACTGTATCATTAGAGGCATCAATAGATAATGTATTATCTTCAAGTGATGAATCTACAGAAGCATAAAATTAATCATTGTTAATAAATTAGGAGGGACGGACTTGATTGCAAGAGTAATACTTAATGCTAACACACTTTCAACAGACCGTCTCTATGATTATTTAATTCCTATTAATTTTGAACCTGATGTAAAAGTGGGGACGAGAGTAAAAGTTCCTTTTGGTAAGGGTAACAGAACGAAAGAAGCTTATGTTTTATACGTGTGTGATAAAACTGATTATAATTGTGAATTAAAAATGATTTCTGATGTAATTTCTAAGATTTCCTATTTCACACCTGTTGATGTTGAACTAATGGAGTTTATGAGACACAGGTATTTTTGCAGCTATATTTCCGCTGTAAAGTGTTTTGTACCTGCAGGATTGAATATGAAGTTCTCGAATTCGATTACATTATCAAATTGTGATTTTGCTGAATTAAAAAAGTATACTTCAAAATCTAAAGTTGCCGATAAAATAGTCAGCTGTTTACTTGCCTATGGTACCATGAGCGAAGAAGCTTTAAAGCTTGAAGTCGGCAAAATGAATCTTGCCTCTGCTTTAAAAAAATTAGAATCAAAAGGATATATTTCCATATCTTTAAAAGAAACCGAAAGTGTTTCAGACAGTAAAAAGATATTTGTGCAGCTTCTTGCTGAGAGAAATGATGTTTATAATATAATTGATTCAATTGAAAATCGTGCACCTGCACGAGCTCGTGTTTTGGAAGTTTTATGTGATAATTATGATATTGAATTATCAGAGCTTCTTGTATACGCAGAAACATCAAAGGCTACTGTTGATGCGTTGGTTGAAAAAGGATTGGTTTCGTATAAAACTGTTGTATGTAATGATTCATATATTTCATTTGATGAATCATATATAAAACCTAAACCTGTTCTTACATTTCGTCAAAAAGAAGTTTTAAAAACTATTTCCGAAGGACTGGATTCGGGAAATAAGCATTCGTATTTGATTCATGGAGTGACAGGAAGCGGCAAGACTGAAATTTATTTGTCTTTATTGGAGAAAGCATTGTCAAAGAATCTTGATTCTATTTTATTGGTTCCTGAAATATCGCTAACTCCGCAAATGATTGGACAGATCTTTGGTAGATTTGGTGATAATGTTGCAGTACTTCACAGCAAACTTACACTTAAGCAAAGATTTGTAGAGTGGAATAAAATAAAGTCCGGTGAAGTTAAAATTGTTGTTGGTGCAAGAAGTGCTGTTTTTGCACCCTTTAAAAAAATCGGTTTGATAATTATCGATGAAGAGCATGAATCAACATATAAATCGGAAATGTCACCTCGATATAATGCTATTGAGATTGCGAGATTTATTACAAGTCGTGAAAACGGATGTCTTGTTCTTGCAAGTGCTACACCTTCTGTTGATAGCTATTATAAGGCAAAAACAAATTCTTTTAAGCTGCTTGAACTTCCTGAAAGAGTAAATAAAGCTCCTCTCCCCAGTGTAGAGATTGCTGATATGCGTAATGAGCTTGCTGATGGGAATTTGAGTATTTTCAGTTCGAAGCTTAAAAATGCAATGGATGTAGCGCTATCAAAAAAAGAGCAGATTATTCTGTTTTTAAACAGAAGAGGATTTTCCGGTTTTGTTTCATGTAGAGATTGTGGATTTGCTATGAAATGTCCTACATGTAGTGTTTCGTTAACCTACCATAAATCTATAAATAAGATGGTGTGTCATTATTGCGATTATAAAACATCGGTAAAAAAGACATGTCCTGAATGTAATGGAAAACACATACGATTTTTTGGAATAGGCACAGAAAAAGTTGTTGATGAACTATCGAAAATTTATCCGCAAAAAAAGATATTACGTATGGATGCCGATACAACTTCAGGCAGATTCGGTCATGAAAATATCCTTACTCATTTTAAAAATGGTGATGCAGATATTTTAGTTGGAACACAGATGATTACTAAAGGACTTGATTTCGATAATGTAACTCTTGTTGGTATTATTGCTGCTGACATGAGTTTAAATCTTGATGATTACCGAGCTCAGGAACGTACTTTTGATTTAATTACACAAGTTATAGGGAGAGCAGGAAGAGCCAAAAAACAGGGGAAGGCAATTATACAAACATATAATCCTGAGGATGATACCATAGTATTAAGCGGCAATCAGGACTATAAGTCTTTTTACGAAGAAGAAATCATAGTGCGAAGATTGCTTATGTATCCTCCGTTTACTGAGTTTATTAAAATACAGTTTAGCGGGAATAATAAGTCGGAGTGTAAAACAATATGCGATAAGTTTTATAAAGATTTAAATTCTGTTGTTGACAAAAACACTTTTGTCGGAGAGATTTTTAATGTATCTGAATCTCCGCTTTTCAGAATTAATGGAAAATACAGATACAGATTCATAATTAAAACACCGTACAAAAAAGAGTTTTATAATACTTTGCACAGTATATATCAAAAGTATCTTCACAACAATAATGTATCAATAATGATTGATGTAAACCCTGTTAATTCATATTAACTAAAACGGAGGTCTTGGACATGGCTATAAGAAATATAAGAAAACTCGGAGATGAAGTTCTAAGAAAGAAATGCAGAAGTGTTGATGTTATTGATGAGCGTATTATTACACTTCTTGATGACATGGCAGATACATTATATGATGCAAATGGTGTTGGACTCGCTGCTCCACAGGTTGGTGTTTTAAAAAGAATAGCTGTGGTTGATATAGGAGATGGAATTATAGAACTTATAAATCCGGAAATCGTTTCATGTGATGGTGAACAGACTGATAATGAAGGGTGTCTCAGTGTTCCCGGGAAATATGGTAAGGTTACAAGACCAAATAAAGTAACAGTCAGAGCTGTTGACAGGAACGGTGATGAGTGTGAATATACCGGTGAGGGACTTTTGGCTCGTGCATTTTGTCATGAAATAGATCATCTCAGCGGGATTGTTTTTGTTGATAAAGTAACTGAGTATTTAGAGGATGATGAATAAATGAGAATTATGTTTATGGGAACTCCTGATTTTGCTGTTTCCTCATTAATTGCACTTAAAGAAGCCGGCCATGAGATTGTAGCGGTAGTTACTATGCCTGATAAGCCGAAAGGAAGAGGTCATAAAATGACTCATACTCCCGTATATGAGGCGGCTGTGACTATGGATACAGAGATTTATACACCGGAGAATATTAAAGAGGATTATTTTGGAGATGTGTTAAAAAAAATAAATCCTGATATAATCGTTGTTGTTGCATACGGAAAAATTTTGCCTGAATATATATTGAATTATCCAAAATACGGATGTGTGAATGTACATGCATCCCTTTTACCAAAATATCGTGGTGCTGCACCGATACAACGTTCAATTATTGAAGGCGAGACAGTTACCGGTGTTACCACTATGTATATGGAAAAAGGACTTGACACTGGAGATATGCTTTTGAAATCAGAAGTTGAAATAACTGATGAGGATAATTACAAAACAGTTCATGACAAACTTGCCCAGGTTGGAGCAGAGCTTATTGTTAAAACGCTCTCGGCACTTCAGTCCGGAATTTATAATCCTGAAAAACAAGATGATTCCATGGCGTGTTATGCTCATATGATTACCAAAGAAACCGCAACGATTGACTGGACGAAATCAGCAAGAGATATTCATAACCTTATTAGAGGTTTGTTTCCGATACCAAAGGCTTTTACAACATATTCCGGAAAAATCATGAAGATTGGAACATCATCAGTCTCTTCAAAAACATCATCCGTGAATCCCGGAACGATAATTGAAGTTACTAAAGATTCTTTTTTTGTTTCTTGCGGTGATAATTCGGTATTAGAAATTCTTTCTATCCAAATTGAAGGGAAAAAGATGATGAAAGTTTCTGAATTTTTGATTGGAAATGATATTTTGGTTAATTCATGTTTAGGAGAGTGATATTATGCCATACTTTTACGGTATTGATTCATTATATATTATTTTAGTGTTGCCTGCAATTTTACTTTCACTATTTGCTCAAATGAAAGTTTCATCAACATTTGGCAAATATAATTCTGTCAGAAATCATCGCAATATAACCGGATTTGATGTTGCAAGGAGAATTCTTGATAGAAATGGACTAAATTATATTCCAATAGAAAGAACGCGCGGTAATCTTACAGATCATTATGATCCCAAGAAAAAGGTCCTTCGCCTTTCTGATTCAGTTTTTTCATCCACTTCAATCGCTGCTCTTGGTGTTGCTGCTCATGAATGTGGTCATGCTATACAACATGCATATGGATATACTCCACTTAAAATCAGACACGCCGTTTTTCCGGTTGTTCGCATATCTTCAACATTAGCTGTTCCGCTCATAATATTGGGCTTTGTTTTGGCAACAACAAATCTTGTTTACGTTGGTATTGTTCTTTTTGCAGCTGTGGTTCTTTTTCAGTTGATTACACTACCTGTTGAATTTGATGCAAGCAGACGTGCTTTGGCGATTCTTTCATGCGAAAATTACTTATATGAAGACGAAATGAAAGGTGCTCGCAAAGTATTATCAGCCGCTGCACTTACTTATGTTGCATCAGCTCTTACCTCGCTAATGCAACTTCTCAGATTTATTATTATTGCAAATAACAGGAGAAGATAATGCCTGAATCACCTAGAAAAAGAGCTGTTAAAATGTTGATGAATATTGATAAAAATGATGCTTTTATCAATATAGAAATGAATAAATTAAGAGCGGAAAATGTTTTTAATGATGTTGATTTAAGATTTATCGGACAGCTGGTAAATGGTGTTGTTAAGCATCGTTTAACAATAGATTACGTTATTTCAAAGCACTCGGACGTACGGCTTAACAAAATTGCACCTTTTGTTTTGTCTGTGCTGAGATGCGGTGTATATCAAATTTTATATATGGATAAGATTCCGGTATCTGCAGCTGTTAATGAGTGCGTAAAAATAATTAAAAAATCGTCTGTTTCAAGACTTTCGGGTTATGTTAACGCAGTTCTCAGAGCTGTAAGTATTAATGATATCCAATCTATTAACTGTAAATCAGCAGAAGGAATGAGTATTGCATTGTCTTTTCCATTGTGGCTGATTAATAGATGGATAGGCTTTTTTGGCGTGGATTTTACACGCGAACTTGCAACTGCTTTAAATAAAAAATCAGATTTATGCATAAGAAGAAAGATTGATATTGATTGTGAAACAATTATTTCGCATCTTGAATCTGATGGAGTTAAAGCGTTTCCGGTTAAATTTGATTTTATGCCTGATTTTGATTATTGTTTTAATGTGGGTAATATAGGTGATTTAAATTCATTAAAAACATTCAGAAATAATGAGTTTTATATTCAGGATCCGGCTGCATCACTTGCGTCGTATTTGCTTTTTCCGAAGTCGGGAGATACTGTTATTGATATGTGTGCAGCTCCCGGAGGTAAATCTCTCTTTATGGCTGAAATTATGGGAAATAAAGGGCGAATAATAGCTTGTGATATATATGCTCACAAGTTAAAACTAATAAATGATAATTGTGACAGGTACGGGATTGATATAGTTGAACCTGTTTTATCGGATGCCACTGTTCTTAAAGAAGAATATATTGATTTTGCAGATAAAATTCTATGTGATGTTCCTTGTTCAGGATTTGGTATTATCAGAAAAAAACCTGATATAAAGTATTCGCGTACGGAGGATGATATATATTCACTTGCCAAACTTGGGACGAGCATTCTAAATAATGCCTCCTTCTATCTAAAAGATGGTGGAACTCTTGTTTATTCCACTTGTACAATTGATCCGGTAGAAAATGAAAATGTTATTGAGAATTTTTTGGAATATCATGACGAATTTTCGCCTTATCCCTTTGACGGTGATATTTATTATAAAACCTTTTATCCACACATAGATTCTACAGATGGATTTTTCGTGTGCAGACTTAAGAAAGAGCGTGAAATTAAATGAAGAATCTAAGAGATTTGACATACGATGAACTCGAAAGTGTAATTGTTTCTCTTGGTGAAAAAAAATTCAGAGCAAATCAGATATTTGATTGGTTGACTAAGGGAGTATCCTCTTATGAAGAAATGCATAATATTCCTAAAAGTTTAAAAGATAAACTTGCTGAAGATTACTATGTATATGGTTTGAAAATTGTAAAAAAGCTTGAGTCTTCAATCGATGGTACAAAAAAGTATCTGTTTGCACTTTATGATGGAAATATGGTTGAAACCGTTGTCATGTATTATAAACATGGAATAACTGTTTGTATTTCTTCTCAGGTTGGGTGCGCTATGGGATGCAAGTTTTGTGCATCAACCATTGGAGGGCTTGTAAGAAGTTTATCGGCAGGGGAAATTCTTGAACAAGTAATTTTTGCCCAAAAAGACATTGGAGAAAGAATTTCAAATATTGTTATGATGGGAATAGGAGAACCGCTGGCAAATTTGGATAATGTATTACGCTTTCTTTATAATGTAAATGATGAAAAGGGTCTTAACATTGGATACAGGCATATTTCGCTTTCAACATGTGGGATAGTGCCAAATATTTATGAACTTGCAAAACATAAGCTTCCGATAACTTTGTCAATTTCGCTTCATGCAACATCTAATGAATCCAGAAGCTCAATTATGCCTGTTAATAATTCATTTTGTATAGAAGAGCTTATAGATGCTTGTCGTCATTACCAGCATGAATGTGGAAGACGCATTAGTTTTGAATATGCGATTATTAAGAACGTTAACGATTCTACGCAAAATGCAGAACAACTAATAAGGTTGTTAAAAGGTATTATGTGCCATGTTAATGTGATACCTGTTAATAATGTCGACGAGAATAATTTTGAAAAACCGGATCCTCATACTGTAAAGGTATTTTGTGAAACGCTCGAGAAGAAGGGCATAACAGCGACGGTCAGACGAGAACTTGGATCGGATATTAATGCTTCGTGCGGACAACTCAGGAAAAATAATATGTAAGGAAGTGACAACATGGTTTACTGTGCAAATACTGATGTAGGAAGAGTCAGAACTCTTAATGAAGATTCATATATTGTTAAGGAGTACGGCGAAGATGCCATTCTTACTGTTATTGCTGATGGGATGGGAGGTCATAATGCGGGGGAAAAAGCCAGCCGTATTGCAGTTGATTGCTTCGTAAAAAGAATAGATGAAAACTATTCAGATATTTTCACATACTCTGATCGAAAAATTCTTCAAACAATGAAAAAGGTTGTTTCTTATATTAATGAAGAAATATATTCGATGTCAATAAAAGATTCCTCTTTATATGGTATGGGGACAACGATTGTGGCTTGCTTGGTAATAAAAAACAAATACTATGTTGTGAATGTTGGTGACAGTAGGCTTTATCATTTGTCGAAATCATCTATTTTTCAGATAACAAAAGATCATTCATATGTTGCAGAATTGTTGGATATTGGTGTAATTACAAAGGAACAGGCACTGGTTCATCCTAAAAAGAATGTTATAACCAGGGCTATTGGAACCGAAAGCACAGTTGAATCTGACGGATTTTCCGGAGTGTTAAAGAATAACGAATGTTTACTTTTATGTACAGACGGACTTACTAATATGTTGAATGATGAGTTTCTTTTTGAAACATTCAGCAATGAAAGTGACATCAAAAAGATTTCAGCTAAGCTTTTAGATAAATCAAATGCTATGGGTGGTATAGATAATATAACCTTTATAATATTAAAAAATGAAGAGAGGGGGACTCGTAAATGATAGGTAAGATTCTTGGAGAAAGATATGAGATTATTGAGGAAATCGGTAAAGGCGGAATGGCTCATGTTTATAAGGCGAAGTGTATTTTGCTCAACAGGATTGTTGCTTTGAAAATTTTAAGAGATGATCTCGAAGGTGGCGAGGAGTTTCTTAACAGATTCAAAAGTGAAGCGCGTGCCGCTGCAAGTCTTACACATTCAAATATAGTTGCTATTTTTGATGTTGGTGTAGATGAAGGCATTAATTATATTGTAATGGAATATGTTGATGGTATTACACTAAAAGAATATATTTGCCAGAATCGACGCTTATCATTTGAAGAAACTCTTGATATTGCATATCAAATATGTGATGCTATGCAGGCGGCACATGAAAAAAATATTGTTCATAGGGACATAAAACCACATAATATACTTATTACGGAAGATAAAAAGATAAAAGTTACCGACTTTGGTATTGCGCGTTTCGGAACAGGTAATACTATAACTTCGAATGATGATATTTTAGGTTCTGTTCATTATATTTCTCCTGAGCAAGCAAAGGGAGAAAGTGTTGATAGCCGATCAGATATATACTCTCTTGGCATTGCTATGTATGAAATGCTTACCGGAAAAGTACCATTTGATGCAGATACTCCGGTAGCCGTAGCTATGATGCAAATTGAAGATTTACCCACTATACCTGCTGAATTGGAGTATGAAATACCGTTGTCACTCTGGCAAATTATATTTAAGGCAATGTCTAAAGATCCTGATTTACGTTATCAGAGTGCATTGGATTTCAAAACAGATATTCAAAATATAACTCAGGATCCTGATTATTTTATTCAGGACGGATATTTATATTTTGATGGATCAATGTACGAAGAGGAAAATGTCAATGAACAAAACGTTTCAGCAAATACATCTTTGAAGCGTAGGACAAAAATTGGTATGATTATCCTTGGCGCTGTAACATCATTGTTTATTGTTGTTACAGTACTTTTTGTTGCCACCGGTGGGCTTTCCAGGATGTTCTCAGGTGATGATACAGAACTTGTGCCCAGTCTTATTGGTAAAACCTATGCTGAAGCAGAAGCATATTGTAAAAAGCATAATATAACATTGATTTATAAAGAAGAAGGTGAAAATCACGAATATGATCCCGGTGTGATTATATTTCAGAATCCTCGTGAAAATACCAAAAATGTTGATTTTGATGTGATAGAAGTAACTGTTAATAAGAGTACAGATTTATTGGTCTTGGATGATTATACCGGAGATTATTATTCTTCTGTTGAACAGGAATTGACTGACAAAGGCTTTACTGTAAAAATATATCGTGAAATTAGTAAATCAGATAATGGTATTATTCTTCGACAATCTCCTGAACCCGGAAGGAGCATTGATTCGGATACAGTCATTACTTTCTATGTAAGTAGCGGAATTCACGAAGAAGACCATGAAGCTGATAAGGATAATTCAGATGATTCCGATGAAAATAATTATAATGACAGTCAAGACGAACAGTCGGAAAATAAGATGGATGATGAAGTTGATGAATCTTCAAATGAAAGCTCTCAAACAGGAAACAATTCAGGAGAGGATAGCGTAAGTAATGATTAAAGTCGGAAAAATAATAAAAGGCATTGGCGGTTTTTACTATGTTAAAACAGATATGGGAGTAATTGAATGCAGAGCACGCGGGAAATTCAGAAAAGACAGTTTAATGCCATATGTTGGTGATGATGTAAGCATAAACATTGACAATGAGAATGGTTATGTTATGGATATTTTTCCACGTAAAAATTATTTTATTCGTCCTCCAATTTCAAATGTTGATAAACTTGTTTTAGTAGCTGCTGTTGATAATCCTAAACCGGATTTAATGTATATTGATAAGATGACCGTTACCGCTTCAGTTCTCAATGTAGAAATTGCAATTTGTTTTAATAAATCTGATCTTAATCCTGAAGCAACTTCTGATTATGTGAAAATTTATTCAAAGGCAGGATACAATACTTTTGTTACCAGCACAAAAGATGGGACGGGTATAGATGGTCTGAGAGAATACATGAGAGACTCTGTAACTGCTTTATGTGGTTTTTCAGGTGTTGGAAAATCAAGTTTGATTAACAGTGTTACAAACCGTAATTTGTTTCAAGTTGGTGAAATTAGTTTAAAACTTAATCGTGGAAAACATACCACGAGACATGTGGAACTGGTTGAATATGATAAAAATTCATATTTTGCAGATACACCCGGGTTTAGTATGCTTAATCTTCCTGATGAGGTAAATCATCAGGAATTGATAAAATATTTTCCTGATCTTATGGATTATTCTTATGAATGTAAGTTTTCAGATTGTAGTCATACCGGAGGAAAGTTTTGTTCAGTTTATAATGCGATGCTTTGCGGTGACGTATCAAATTCCCGTTATAATAACTATGTAGATTTATATAATACGCTTAAAGACAATAAGGAGTGGAAATAATGATAATACTTTCGCCTTCAATTTTATCAGCAGATTTTGCTAATCTGAAACGTGATATTAATATGGTTTCGCAAGCCGGCGCTCAGTATATACACGTTGATGTTATGGATGGTCATTTTGTTCCGAATATTACTATTGGTCCTTGTGTTGTATCATCTTTGCGAAAGGCAACAGATAAATTTCTTGATGTTCATCTTATGATTAAAGACCCTCAAAAATATGCTGAAGAGTTTTTGAAAGCAGGTGCAGATTTAATTACTGTTCACGCTGAGTGCGACTTTGATATCGAGAAAATTTATTCATTGACACAGTTATATAAACGAAAGCTTTGTGTTTCTGTAAACCCTGAAACTCCTGTGGAAAATCTTTATAAATACTCTTCATATGTTGATATGTTTCTTGTTATGAGTGTTCATCCCGGATTTGGAGGACAGTCTTTTATTGAATCAAGCCTTGATAAGATACGATATTTACGTAACATGTATCCTGAGATTGACATTGAGGTTGATGGTGGGATAAAAATTGACAATGTTGGTGCTGTTATTGAAGCGGGTGCTAATGTTATCGTGGCCGGATCTGCAATTTTTGATGCCGATTGCCCTGAAGAAACAGTAAAACAGTTTCTTGGTGGTGGAACAAGATGAACAAGCGTGCTATAATTATTGTCAATGGTTATGAGATAAACTACAACTATTATAAATCAAAATATACTTCTGATGATTATATTATTTGTGCCGATGGAGCAATTAATCATTGTATTAAAATGGGTATTATACCCGATTTGTGGATAGGTGATTTTGATTCATGTAATTTTGATGATATATTGTTACATTATCCTGAATATAATAGGTGCGAAATACTTCGATTAAATCCCGTTAAAGATGAAACAGATACTCAAAAAGCTTGTATGGTTGCAATAGAAAGAGGTTATTCCGATATATTTATTTGGTGTGCCAATGGAAAAAGAGCGGATCACATGTTAAGTACAATTCATTTGCTCGAATTTCTTCATAAAAACCAAGTAAATGGGACCATTGAAGATTCAATGAATTTAATCACGATTTTTGATGACGAGATTTATATAAAAAAACAAAGGAATTATTTTTCACTGATCCCTCTTGACAATAATGTTTTAGTTAACGATACTGTTGGGTTAAAATATTCTCTTCATAATAAAATTCTCCCGAGAGAAATATCGTTGGGAGTAAGTAATGAAATAATAAATGATACTGCTTTTGTAAAGATATCCAATGGACTTATGCTCGCTATTCAAAGCGATGATTAATAATTACTAAGGAAAATAATATTATGAATAATCAACAAAATAACAGACTTAAATATTCAAAAAATATCAGACATAGAGATACTATGTATGATGATGATTACGATTCTAAAAATGACATTCAAACTTTTACTGCTTTCAATAATGATGATGACGAATTTGAATACAATAAAACGGATTATCCTTTCCAAAAACATAGTCGAAAGAATTATAATATCAAAAAAATAATTTTGATTATTTTGGGTTCAGTTTTAGCTTTAATTCTTTTTGTTGTATTAATAGGATGGCTTATATCATTTACAATACCTGCAAAAACACATGTTCTGTTAATGGCAACCGATGAAGATGGTACTCGAACTGATACAATCATGCTTGCTACTTTCGATAAGAATTCCAAGGATATCAGCATAGTTTCTATTCCGAGAGATACTTTTATTACAGTTTCAGATGATACCTTTAAAAAAATGTGTCAAGATTATCCGGAACCCGGAAGTAAATCAATGAAGATAAATGCTGTTCATCACTATGGTAATAAATATGGTGTAGAATTGTTGCAGAAAGAGGTTGAAAAATTATTTGATATTAAATTAGATTATTATATTAAAATCGATTTTGATGCATTTAAGTATATAATAGACTCTGTCGGTGGCATTGATTTTTATGTACCCCAAGATATGGAGTATCATGATCCGTATCAGAATCTACATATCGTTCTAAAAGAGGGACAACAACATCTTGATGGTGATGAGGCAGAACAGCTGGTGAGATACAGAAGCGGATATGCGAATGGTGATCTTGGTAGGGTAGATGTGCAACAGCAATTTATGAAAGCTTTCATTTCGCAAGTTTTTTCAAAAAATACTATTTTATCACATCCTGGAGTGTTTTTGGATGTATTATTTAAATATGATTATGTAGAAACGAACGCCGGTTATTTTGATTGTCTATCTTATTTATTTGTTATCAACGGCATTGATACAAAGAATATTCAAACCGCCACTTTGCCCGGAAGTAGCGGATATACCAATGGTCAATCGGTTTATTTTGTTGATGATATTGCTGTGGACGAACTTGTCGAATCTATGGTTAAATAAATTTCCTGAAAATTTGGTTCTGTTAATGAATAAACATTTTGTAGACTTTTTCTGATAACTGCGAAAGTATTATGTATGGTTAATTTAATACAGTGTACATAAAAAATCCCGACTAACTTTGTCGGGATTTTTTATTACAAATAATTATTGTTTCGATTGTACATTAATCATTGTTATTATGCCTTTCGGGCAAGCTGTAGCACATATTCCGCAACCAACACATGCCTCATAATCAACTTTTGCAAGATCATCATTGACTGTAATGGCTTGTTTTGGGCACTTCTTTTCACATATTTTGCATCCTATGCATCCGGCACTGCAATAATTCTTTACAATTATACCTTTATCTTTTGAAGCACATTTTACAATTGCGATACGTTTGTCAGGAACAATTTGAATCAATTTTTTAGGACAGGTACTAGCACATTTTCCGCAACCAATACATTTGTCTTCATCAACATTGGCTACACCATCTATTATTGTTATTGCATTTTCCGGGCATGCTCTTACACAACTTCCCAATCCCATACAACCATATTCACAATTTTTGGGACCTGTTCCAAGTTGCGATGCAGTGTAACAATCTTCTATTCCGTATGTTTCACATTTGTTTCCACATTTATCGCAAGTTCCGTTGCAACCAACTATTGCTACTTTTTTTATGATTTTTCCTGCTTTAACACCCATTATCTCTGCAATCTGTTTTGATTTTTCTTCAGTCATCAAATTACATTTTGAAATTCTTGCTCCGTTATCCACTATAGCCTGAGCAAATGCAGAACATCCGGCATATCCGCATCCTCCGCAGTTTGCTCCGGGTAGTATTTCGGCTATTTTATCTATTCTTTCATCTTTTTCGACTTTGAAAATTATTGAAGCTAAAGCAAGCATAATACCAAAGAAGAGGCCGATTGCACCAATTGCTAAAGCAGGGTATAAGATTTGTTCTAACATTATGATATCCTCCTTTAGAAGTTAAGTCCTTGGAAACCCAGGAACGCCATTGCCATTAATCCGGCAGTTATTAAGGCTATTGGAAAACCTTTCAGGTATTTTGGTATATTAGAAGTTTCAAGTTTTTCACGAACTCCTGCAAATAGTACTATTGACAATGTAAAACCAATTGCTGACCAAAATGAAAAACTTATTGTCTGAAAGAGTGTATATTGTCTTTGTACGTTGATTAGAGTTACACCAAGTACTGCACAGTTTGTGGTTATTAATGGAAGATAAATCCCCAAGGCGTTATATAATGATGGTACAGTTTTAGCTACAAACATTTCTACAAATTGAACAAGTGCTGCTATTAAAAGAATAAAGCTTAATGTTTGTAAATACTCAACATTGAGGGGAATAAGTACATATTTCTGTACAATCCAGGTAAGAATTGAAGCGAGCACCATTACAAATGTTACTGCCATTCCCATTCCAAGCGCAGTGTTTGTTTTTTTTGATACACCCAAGAATGGGCAAATTCCGTAAAATTTAACTAAGACAAAATTTTCAACAAGAACACCTAATACCGCGAGCGATAAAAACTCTTTTAAATAATCCATTATTTTGTCGCCCCTTTCTTGTCTTTAATCATATTGTATACAGCAAGTATAATTCCGAGACACAAAAATGCCCCTGGTGGAAGTATTAGCATAAGGGCAGGTTGAAAACCTGAACCAAATATTGATATGCCTAAAATTGTACCTGCACCGAGAATCTCTCTTATTGTTCCGAGTACACTCAATCCAAGTGTAAATCCGAGTCCCATTCCTAAACCATCAAAAGCGGATGGAATGGGTTTGTTCTTCGAAGCAAAACTTTCTGCTCTTGCAAGAATAATACAGTTAACCGTAATCAGTGGAATGAATAAGCCGAGTGCATTTGAAATTGATGGTAAATATGCTTTGAGGAGCATTTCAATTATACTGACAAACGCTGCAATGATTACGATGTATGATGCAATTCTGATTTTTGATGGAATGCATTTTCTTACAAGTGAAATAACAAGATTTGAAAATATCAGAACAAATGTAGCTGAAAGACCCATGCCTATTGCGTTAATAAGAGATGTTGTTACGGCAAGAGTGGGGCACATTCCAAGAAGCTGAACAAATGTTGGGTTTTCGGTAGTTAAACCATTTTTGAATGCCTTTAAACTCGTGTTGCTATTCATGAATTATGCAGCCTCCTTTTCTAATAAAATCTTTACAATTTCCATAGCATTGTTTGCTCCTAAAGTTACTGCTTCAGATGTTATGGTTGCACCGCTTATAGCATTAATTTCGTTTTCTGATGGACCGGATGAATTTTTGACTACTTTTAGCAAGCCTTTTTTTCCATCGGAAAACTGTCCGTAAAAATCTTTTTCCTGAGCTTTCGCACCGAGACCCGGTGTTTCTGCAAGAGAAACTATTTTAATTGCATAGTAACTTTGACCATCAGGCTTTATGCCTACAATCATATTGATTTTATCTCCGAAGCCTTGAGGAGATACTGTGATGGTATATCCCGCAAATTTACCATCAATTTCAGCTTTTGATGCTTCGACAAAATTGTTTTTTTCAAGCATTTCTTTTGTTTCTTGATCAAAATCTTCTGTATTTACATCTGTGAATTCAGCGTTAGGGATAACCTCTTGCATTGCTTGAGTTGCTGTTTGATTTTTTAATTGAAGTATTCTATCTTTTGTTATGTAATTACATAAAGTCAAAAGTAATGTCGAAATAAAGCAAATAGCAAATAGGATTGCGGCAAGCTTAAAGATATAACTTTTGTTTCTTTTTTTACTCATTATCTTTCACCGCCTTACCAAATTTTCTGGGTTTAACGTTTTTGTCGAGAAGAGGTGTGATTATATTCATAATTAAAATAGCATAGGTTACACCCTCAGGATATCCGCCGAAAATTCGGATTACACTTGTAACAAGTCCTGCACCAAATGCATATATAAATTGTCCTGTTTTTGTTACAGGGCTTGTTACATAGTCTGTTGCCATGAAAAATCCTGCAAGCATTATACCGCCGCTTAAAATATGATAAAGAAATCCGTAATCAGAGAATAACTCTCCAAACAAACCTACAGTGACAATATATGTAATTGGAATGACAGGATTAATTACTTTTCTTATAAGAAGATATATTCCACCAATAAGAATTAACAGTGCAGACACTTCACCGATTGATCCTGAAACATTTCCAAGAAACAAATCCAGAAGATTTGCAACTTCATTACTTTCACCTTTAATGACAGCTAAAGGTGTTGCTCCGGATAACGAATCTACATTTTTACCGAAAATACCAAATGGATCCTGAGGCTTTGAGAAAGATGTCATCGCTACAGGCCAGCACGCAAGCAGAAAAGCTCGTGCAGCAAGAGCCGGGTTTACAAAGTTCTGACCTAATCCGCCGTAAAAGCACTTTACGATTATTATTGCAAATGCATCACCTATAATAATCATATAAAGCGGTATTGTCGGTGGTAGAGTTAAAGCGAGCAGAATACCTGTTACAATTGCGCTCAAATCATTTGTTGTATTATCTTTTTTGATTAACTTGTTCCAAATATATTCAAATAATACACAAAAAGCAACCGATGTGGCAATCACAATTAGTGCTGTAATGCCAAAGAAATATATACTTCCAAGCATTGCTGGTACAAGCGCGATAATAACATCGCGCATAATTTTTGATATATTTTCTTTGCCGTGGATATGTGGTGAATAAGAGACTGTTAAATTATTCATGTTGCACCTCTCATTTCTTTTTGCTTGCTGCAATTTGTCTCTTTGCAAGCTTTATTCTTTGTGTAATATGATTTCCGCATGGACATGTAAACGAACAAACACCGCATTCAATACAATCCAAGACATCGTATTTTTTTAATGTTTCGAGATCATTGATTTTGGAATACGCATTAAGTTGAACCGGCATTAGTCCCATCGGACAATTTTCAACACACTTTCCGCAACGCGCACACGATACCTCTTTGTCTAGGTGACATTCATCATATGTTAATGCTAATATAGCTGATGTACCTTTAATTGTAGGGACATTAAGTGTACTTTGTGATATTCCCATCATTGGTCCGCCCATTAAAACTTTAACTGTGTTTTCAGCGTCAAATTGTGCGTGATTAAGTATATCATCAAAGCCCGTTCCAATGCGAACACGATAGTTGCCGGGTTCTTTAACCGCAAGTCCGGATACGGTAATGATTCTCGTGAATATTGGTTGTCTTGTTTTTATTGCATTATATATTGCTGTGCAGGTATCAATGTTGTTGACAACAACTCCTACATCTGCAGGCAACTTTCCGCTTGGTACTTCTCTTCCTGTAATGGCTTTAATAAGATGTTTTTCGCTACCTTGAGGATATTTTGTTTTTAAAACACAAATTTCGACGCCATCATAGTTTGAGGCAACTTTTTTCATTATGTCTATTGCTTCCGGTTTGTTATTTTCTATTCCAATATATCCTTTGTTTACACCGAGGATATTCATTATTTGCTTTAATCCTTCGAATATTACTATAGGAGTTTCAATCATTACTCTGTAATCAGATGTAAGATACGGTTCGCACTCGGCACCGTTAATGATACAGCAATCAATTTGTTTGTCGGGGGGAGGTGAGAGTTTGATATGTGTTGGGAAGGTTGCACCTCCAAGACCAACAATACCGCATTCTTTTATGATTTCGATTTTTTCCTTTGGTGAAAGTTTGCATTCGTCATTATAATTATCGTTAATTGTTTCCAAAAGCTTGTCCTCAAAATCATTTTCAATAACAACTGACAATACATTTGTTCCGTTGGGGTGGGGTCTTTTTTCTATTGCAACGACCTTTCCGGATACTGTGGAATGAATCGGAGCAGAAACAAAGGCTTTGCTCTCTCCGATTTTTTGTCCCATACTTACATAGTCACCAACTTTTACTATAGGCTCACATGGAGCTCCTATATGCTGTGACATTGGATACACCATAATTTTTGATGGGGGTATATCTTTGATTCTCTTATTTTGGGTAATTTCCTTACAATCGTGAGGATGTTGCCCGCCTTTAAATGTAAATAACTTCAATCTCATCTTCTCCTTCTGTTATTTGTGTTCATTTAAAAGTTTGTTTTTTATTTCCCAAAGTTTGGGAGATAAATCCACATAATAATCATGTGGATTTTCAAATCGTTTAACTTCGTCCCAAAGTGTTTCTACCTGTTGTTTACAATATTCTTTGATTGTCTCTATGTCGGGACTTTCATACACGCATTTACCTTTGTCAAAAATTCTGACCAGAAGATCTTTAGCGTGATAATCTTTTACAATCTTTCTTTTCCATGTATGATCCGGATCAAAAATTTCATAGTCGCTTCCGTCCGGGGGAGATTCATCAGCAAGCATTAAAACATCGGCAATTGCTTTCCCGGTTTCGTTTGAATAAAGTCTGATCACTCTTTTACTGCAGGGGGTTGTAATTTTTTCTACATTTTCCGAAAGCTTAATTTTGGGGATCTCAGTATTGTTTTCAAAGATTGATACAAGTTTATATACTCCTCCGAAAACAGGCTCTGATTTTGAAGTGATAAGTCTTTCACCAACACCAAAGGAATCAATCTCTGCGCCTTGTGTCAGCAAGTCTCTTATGATATATTCATCGAGGGAATTGCTAACAACGATTTTGATATCTGTTAGTCCTTCATTATCCAATGCCTGCCTTACTTTTTTGGTAAGGTAAGTAATATCGCCACTGTCGATTCTTACCCCGCCGCCGTTATATCCGTTTGGAATCATATATTCTTTAAAAACTTTAATAGCGTTTGGTAAACCGGAATTTAAAACATTGTAAGTGTCAATTAATAGTGTACAATTATCAGGATAGGTTTTGGCATATGCAAGAAATGCATCATACTCGGTCGGGAACATTTGTATCCAACTATGTGCCATTGTTCCGAGAGCAGGTGTTTTGTACATAATGTCTGATATGGTACATGCTGTTCCGGCGCATCCTGCTATATATGCGGCACGAGCACCATTTATTGCACCATGCGGACCTTGTGCTCTTCTGGAACCAAACTCCATAACTGCTCTTCCGCCGGCCGCTCTGACTATTCTGTTAGTTTTTGTTCCGATAAGGCTTTGATGATTAATTGTAAGAAGAACCATTGTTTCAATAAATTGCACTTCTATAGCGGGACCTATGACTTTTACTATCGGTTCATGCGGGAAAATAGGTGTTCCTTCTTCAATTGCCCATATATCGGATGTAAATCTGAAATTTGCAAGATAATCAAGAAATTTATCACTGAACATATTCTTTGATTTCAGATATGCTATATCTTCATCATCAAAACGTAGTTCTTTGATATAATCAATCAGCTGTTCAAGTCCGAGCATAATTGCGTATCCGCCATTATCGGGAACTCTTCTGAAAAACATATCAAAACATGCAATTTTATCTTTCATTCCATGCTCAAAATAGCCGTTTGACATTGTGATTTCATAAAAATCAGTGAGCATTGTCAGATTAAAATTATTAATCAATAATACCACCTCCCATAATATTTTATAATTAAAATCATTAAAACAGCGAGGTCAAAACGACCTCGCCAAATTTTTAACAATCTCAAGTATTTGCAAGTGCATCTTCAAGCCAGAAAGCACCAATATCTAATGCGCGATATATGCCTTCACGTTCTGCTTTTTTTACAATTTTTACACCTTCCATTAGTGAAACAACGACTTCTGTTGCAAGTTCAAGATCTTTTTCTTTATCAGTATCAAGAATGCGAATATGAATATAAAACTTGTCGTTTATATCGCCGTATATAACTTCATTACCTCGTTTGACCAATGGTCTTCCGTTGTAAACAAGAGCTGTTTGCTCCTTTTTTTTGGCCATTAATATCACCTCTGAATTATTAATGTATATATTTTATCACATAATTTTGAATATGTAAAGACATAATACAGATAAAGTTTAGATAAATTTTTTGAAATGAGTGTGAAAAATTGCTAATTTCATTAGTTCGTACAGCTATTTTATACGCCTTGGTTGTTATTTGCCTGAGAATAATGGGTAAAAGACAAATAGGTGAATTGCAACCATCTGAACTGGTTGTTGCAATAATGATTTCGGATTTGGCTACTATTCCTATGAGTGACAACAGAATCCCCTTATTGTTTGGGGTTGTTCCGATATTTACTCTTGTATTCGCAGAAACACTCATTTCTTATTTGTGTATGAAATTACCAAGGGTCAGGGGCTTGATTACCGGTAGGCCTGCATACATTATATTTAACGGTATAATAAATATCAGCGAGATGAGAAAGGCTCGTTACAGCATAGCTGATCTGCTTGAAGAGCTAAGAATGCTAAATGTTTTTGATATTTCTTCAGTCGAATGTGCACTTCTTGAAACAAACGGCAAAATTTCGGTGCTTACAAAAAAAGACTCAGAAGAGAGAGGTTACGTTTTGATTTGTGACGGTATTATTCAGGAAAAAACTTTAGCCTTTTCTCCATTCGGAAAAAAAGACTTGAAACGTTTTGTTGGTAAACATAGTATTAATGATATATTTTTGCTTTCTGTTAACTCTCAAAAAAAGGTATATTGTGTATTAAAGGGGAAATAAAATGAGAACTTGGGTGATTTTAGTTTCATTTTCATTGGCTTTAGCTATATTTTCAATTGGTGAAAATCATGTGATGAACAAATTTTACTCTGAAATTGATTCTGTAATATATGATATCAGAGATGATCTTTCTAATAACAGGTCACCTGCATCGGAAGTAGAAAAACTGAATAACATTTGGAAATCAACAAAGGTATGGGCATATATTTATTCCAGTCACGAAAGCTTTGATGATTATGAAGAATGTATTAATGATATACAAGAATACCTTAAACTTGATGTTATGCCACTAATATATTATAAAACATTGCATTTGGAAAATACAAATAATCATTTGAAGGAATCTTTGATCTTTAAAGCTGAAAATATATTTTAAAATTTTTAATTTTAATATTGAAATATTCTTTTGTTTATGATAATATATATATAATGTTTAATGATTTTGGAGTATTACAGATGAAAATAATGGGAATAGATTATGGTGATTCAAGAGTAGGAATTGCACTGAGTGATTCCTTGGGTATGATGGCGCAAGGCTATAAAACATTACCAAACAAGTTTTACCCAAAACTTTTGGATGCCGTAGTTGAAATTGTTAATGATTTTGAGGTGAAAATAATTGTTCTTGGCATGCCGAAGAACATGAATGGTACTTACGGACCAAGAGCTGATGTCACAAAAGTTTTTGCAAATGATTTGTCAGTTAAACTTCCCGATGTTTCTGTTGTTTTTGAAGATGAAAGATTGACTACAGTTGAAGCTTCAAAATTCCTTAATGCCACCAACACACGAGGAAAATCGCGCAAAAATGTGATTGATACGGTTTCGGCAGAGATTATACTTCAAGGCTATCTTGACAGAAATCGAAGCAACTTTAATAAGTAGAGAGCTTTGCAATTTTATAAGTATAAAGGAGAAATAATATAATGGAAGAAAACAACATTTTAACATTTTATGATGAAAACGAAGAAGCGATAGAGCTTGAGATTGTAGATTCATTCGAGCTTGACGGGAAAAAATATGCTGCACTTGCTACGCCGGAAGATGCTGATAATGAAAACGAAGAATCCGAAGTGTTTATTATGAGACTTGAAAGCGAAAATTCCGGTGAAGATGTTTTTGTAAGTATTGAGGATGATGATGAACTCGATTCTGCTTTTGAGATGTTCAAAGATAGATGCAGTGAAGAGTTTGACATCGTTGAATGAATGAAGAATCCCTGCGGTGTTCGAGAAAAAGGATTTTATTTTAACCGATAACTTTAGAAAGGAATCCTATCTCTGGCTGTGGCTGTAGACCATGCACAGACAAGGGAACATTTAAGCAGTCAGGCGGAATCCACCTGCATGGCAGGTTTAAAATATGTCCCAAGTAACGGCATCATGGGGTTAGTGATTATTAAGCCAAACATTTTTTGTTTGGCTTTTTCTGATATAATAGATTTTTACGGAGATGACGGTATGTTTAATGCTAATTATGAGATTTTTAAAGAAACTGTAAAAAACAAGAATGTTGCTGTGCTTGGACTTGGCATAAGCAATATTCCGGCAATTGAGTTTTTAAATAAGCTTGGTGCAAAAGTTTGCGGTTGTGACAGACGTACTCAGGAAAAATTTGAAAAACCAATTTGGAACGCAATAGAATCAAATTGCTCTAAAGTTTATCTTGGTGAAGATTATTTGGATCACCTTGATGAATTTGATATGATTTTAAAATCTCCCGGAATAAAGGTTAAAACGCCACAGATACAAAAAGCAATCGCTGACGGAAAAATTGTTACCAGTGAAATGGAGATTTTTATGTCGCTGTGTCCGTGTAAAATCATTGGTGTTACAGGCAGTGATGGAAAAACAACCACTACAACTCTTATTTATGAAATGCTTAAGCGTGAAGGTTACCGTACTCATGTCGGAGGAAATATAGGTACTCCGCTTCTTGCTCAAATTGAAGATATTTATGAAGAAGATATGGTTGTGCTTGAACTTTCAAGTTTTCAACTTCAGACCATGAAGCAATCGCCCGAGGTTGCAGTCATAACAAACTTAAGTCCAAACCATCTTGATTATCATGAAGACATGCAAGAGTATATCGATGCCAAAACAAATATCTATAAATTTCATGATGAAGGTTGTCGTCTGATTCTTAACCATGACAATTACGTAACATGCGGGTTGAAAGATAATTACAAATTTAATCTTGATATGTTTAGCCGTAAGGCAGAAGTTGACGGTGCTTATCTTAAAAGCGGAGTGATATATTATCGAGGTGAAAAAATTATCGATACACTACGTATAAAGATAAAAGGACTTCATAACATTGAAAATTATATGGCTGCAATTTGTGCCGTTTATCCTTTTGTCTGCATAGAAACAATTGATTATGTTGCGACCAATTTTTCCGGGGTTGAGCATCGCATGGAATTTGTTCGAAGTCTTGATGATGTGTCTTTCTATAACGATTCGATCGGATCTTCACCTACAAGAACAATCGCAGGGCTTGATGCACAACCGCCCGGACGTATTGTTCTGATTGCCGGAGGGTATGATAAAAATCTTCCTTTTGACAAACTTGCTGAAAAAATACAAGAGCGAGTGACTGCTCTTGTTTTAATTGGTGCAACTGCATCAAAAATTGAAGTTGAAGTTGAAAAGTGTGTTACTGAAAAAAAGAAAGTACCTATTTTTAAAGCAGACACCATGGAAGAAGCTGTTAAATATGCGTTTGCAGTAGGAAAAGGACTTACCGGTAATAATCACAACGTTTCTGTCATATTATCTCCGGCATGCGCAAGCTTCGATATGTACAAAAACTTTGAAGAAAGAGGAAATGACTTTAAATCTATTGTAAACAAACTTTGATGAGGTTTTTATATGAATATTATAAAGGAAATTAAACAACTTTCATCCCTTAGTGGAATTTCAGGATATGAGCATAGGATTTCCCAATACCTTGCAAATAAATTCAAAAAATATTGTGATGAAGTTTACATTGATTCTATCGGAAATGTTATAGCTTTAAAGAGGTCAGAAGTTGGCAGCGGAAAGGTTATGCTTGAAGCTCATATTGATGAAATCGGTATGATGGTTAAGTCAATTGATGATAATGGATTCGTTCTAATTACTTCTGTAGGAGGAATTGATCCCCGAATATTATATGGAAATGTAGTGAATGTTCACGGCGTTAGGGATTTTATAGGCGTAATTGGAGCCAAACCTCCTCATGTTATGACAGACGATGAATATTCGGATGTTATAGATTTTGACAAGTTATACATTGATGTAGGAATGAGCGCTGAAGAAGCAAAACAAAATATTCCAATTGGATCTCCTGTAACATTTGATTGCCTTAACACTGAACTTGAAAGTGGTTATTTCGCTTCAAAATCTCTTGATGACCGTGCCTCTGTTGCAATTCTTCTTGATGTGCTTGAGACAATTAAAGATGTTGATCTTGGTTATGATTTATATTTTTGTGCGTGTGTACAGGAAGAGGTTGGGCTTAGGGGTTCACTTACTGCAGCATATGCGGTGAATCCTGATGTTGCAATTGCAATTGATGTTACTCATGCAACAACCCCCGATGAATCAAAGGGAACCTTCAAATGCGGATGTGGTCCGGTTATATGTAAAGGACCAAATATTCACAAAACTTTGTGTAACAATTTTATTTCTTGTTTGAATAATGCTTCAATACCATTTGAAATTGAGGTTGAAAGCGGAAATACCGGAACTGACGCATGGTCAATTCAAACCGCAAAAGAAGGTATACCTACTCTTTTGCTTTCATTACCCTTAAAATATATGCATACACCCGTTGAAACATTGAATATTAAGGATTGCGAATCAGTTTCATCTGCTTTGGTTGAATTCTTAAAATCATATAAAAGAACGGGGGACATGCTATGCTGAAGATATTAACAGAATTGAACGCAGTTGCCGGTAATGAAGAAAAGATTGCAGATTTTATTTTATCTCAGGTTTCCGGTTATGCAGATGATATAATCAGAGATTCAATGGGGAATCTGATTTTTCTCAAAAAAGGAAAAAAACAAACTTCCAAAAAAATAGCTTTATTTGCTCATATGGATGAGGTTGGACTAATATGTACCGATATAACCGATGACGGCTATATTAAGTTTGATTGTGTGGGTCATATTGATGACAGGGTCCTTCTCACGCAAAAGGTTCTTGTCGGCGACGATGAATTACCCGGTGTTATTGGTATCAAAGCTGTTCATCTTCAAGAAAAAGAAGAGCGTAAAAAAGTAATAAAAAAAGAAGATATGTACATTGATATTGGTTTCTCTACCAAAGAAGAAGCACAAAAGCATGTTTCCAAAGGAGATTATATTGCACTTGATTCACCTTATGTTCGTTTAAACGGTAGAAGATTCAAAGCTAAAGCTATTGATGATCGCGTTGGATGTGCCATAATGATGGAGCTGATGCATGATAAATATGATTGCGACGTATATTTTTGCTTTTCTGTTCAGGAAGAAATGGGCATGAGGGGGTCGAGTGTTCTTACGAGAAGAATTAAACCCGATGTTGCCTTGGTTCTTGAAGCGACCACTGCATCTGACACTGCTTTTGTACCGGAGCATCTATATGCTACAAGGCTTGGTGAAGGTCCTGTTATTTCACTTATGGACAAAGGATCATATTCCGATATTGCACTCAGAAAATTTATTGTTGGATTAGCTCAAAAAAGAAACATAAAATATCAGTTCAAACTAACTTCAAACGGTGCAAATGATTCTCGGGTGATTCAAACAGCAGGTGGCGGATGTGTGGTAAATGCCATTTCTTTACCTTGCAGATATATTCACTCTGCAGTAAGCGTTGCTGATGGTGGAGATTATGATGAAATGAAAAGGCTCGTCCGTGCTGTTTTAAATGATATAGGTAGCTTTATAGAAAAGGGTTCAGAGGAGGCATAAAACATGCAATTATTAGAAAAGCTTACACAGATAAGCGGAGTATCTGCCAATGAGAATGAAATTTCGGAATATATAATAAATGAAATAAAAAATCATTGTGATGAATATTGGAAAGATAATCTTGGAAATCTTATAGTTCACAAAAAAGGTGACGGTAAGAAAATTCTTATTTCGGCACACATGGATGAAATTGGTCTCATGGCAAATTATATTGATGATAAAGGATTTGTACGTTTTGCCTCGGTTGGCGGTGTAGATGTGTACACAGCTCTTTATCAGCGTGTTGTGTTTTCCAACGGAGTTGAAGGATGTGTTTGTCATGAATCAAAGACAGATTTAAAAAAAGATTTGAAATTTACTAATATGTACATTGATATTGGCGCTTCAAGCAAAAGTGAAGCAGAAGCTAAAATTTTAATGGGAGATGTGGCTGTTTTCAAGGGCGATTTTTCTGTGATTGGTTCAAAGGTTGTCAGCAAAGCTTTAGATAACAGACTTGGGGTGTATGCTCTTATCGAAACTATTAAGAAAATTTCTTCAAATACACTTGATTTATATTTTCTGTTTTCGGTGCAGGAAGAAATAGGTCTTAAAGGTGCCATGGCTTCATCATACAGTATTAAACCGGATATTGCAATTTCCGTTGATGTAACTGATACCGGAGATACTCCCGGGTGCGAAACAATGGATATTAAGCTTGGTGATGGTGTTGCCATTAAAATAATGGATAAGTCTGTTATAACCCACAAAGGTTTAAGGGATTTTTTGACACGTACTGCAAAGGATAATTCCATTGCTCATCAGTTTGAAATCCTTTCGTTTGGCGGAACAGACGCCGGAGCTATGCAGACTACCGGGAGCGGAGCTGTAACAGGTGCACTTTCCATCCCTGTACGATATATTCATACGCCTTGTGAAACCGCTTCTGTTTCGGATATTGAAGCTTGTATCAAGTTGCTTTGTGAATTTTGCAAAAAAGACTTTATTTTTGCGTAATTATGTGGTAAAATTATAAAATAATAAAAATTAAGGAAGGTAATACCAATGAAAAAACTTATGTTAGGAAACGAAGCGGTTGCACGCGGTATATACGAAGCCGGTGCTACGGTTGTTTCTTCATATCCCGGTACGCCCAGTACGGAGGTTACAGAATTTATTGCAAAACTTTATGATGAAATATACTGCGAATGGGCTTGTAACGAAAAGGTTGCAACTGAAGTTGCGATTGGTGCAAGCTTTGGCGGTGCCAGGAGCATGACTGCTATGAAGCATGTTGGCTTAAATGTTGCAGCAGATCCTCTTTATACCGCATCTTACACCGGAGTTAATGGTGGATTTGTTGCTGTAGTTGCCGATGACCCCGGTCTTCACAGTTCACAGAATGAACAGGATACCCGTAATCACGGCAAAGCTGCAAAAATTCCTGTTATTGAACCTTCGGACAGTGAAGAGTGCAAAGAATTTGCTCGCATGGCTTTTGACTTCAGTGAACAGTTTGATACTCCGGTAATACTCAGACTCACAACAAGAGTTGCTCATTCTCAAAGTCTTGTTGAAGAAGGCGAGAGACTTGATTATAAACTTAAAGATGTTGAAAAGAATCCCGACAAATATGTTATGATGCCTGCCATGGCAAAGAAACGCCATGTCATTGTTGAGGAAAGATGCGAAAAAATAGCTGAATATGGTTATGACTGTCCCTTTAATAAAATGGAAATCAATGATACTAAAATAGGTGTTATTACTTGTGGAATTTCCTATCAGTATGCAAAAGAAGCACTTCCCGATGCAAGTTTCTTAAAACTTGGTATCACATATCCCATAAGTGAAAAGCTCGTTAAAGAGTTTGCATCTAAAGTTGACAAAATCTATGTTATAGAAGAACTCGACTCATTTATTGAGGATTATTGTAAAAGTATAGGTGTTGATGTTATCGGAAAAGAAATTTTCACAAGACTTGGTGAATATAATCCTCAGATGATTAAAAAGGCAATTCTCGGAATTGACGGTCCCGAATCTCTCACGGTTGATGAACAGATTCCTGTTCGTCCTCCTGTTATGTGTCCCGGTTGCCCTCACAGAGGTATGTATTATATCCTCAAAAAGCTTAAACTCAAAGTGTGTGGTGATATCGGTTGTTACACTCTTGGTGCACTTGCTCCGCTTTCAAGCCTTGATTATTGTGTTTGCATGGGTGCCGGCATCGGCATGGCTCATGGTATGGAAAAAGCAAGAGGAGCTGAATTTACCGAAAAACTTGTTGCTGTAATTGGTGATTCGACATTTATTCACTCTGGCATTACAGGACTTATTGATGTTGTATATAATAAGGGTGTTTCAACAGTTATCATTCTCGATAACTCAATTACAGGTATGACCGGTCATCAGCAAAACCCCACAACCGGCTACACCATAAGAGGCGAAGAAACCAGAAATGTTGACCTTGTTAAGCTTGCAAATGCTGTTGGCATTGAAAGAGTTGTTGTAGCAGATCCTTTTGATCTTGAAAACTTTGAAAAGGTTGTTCGTGAAGAAACTGCCGCAAAAGAGCCTTCTGTTATAATTTCACAGCGTCCGTGCGCTCTTCTTAAAACAGTTAATTACGGCGCACCTTGCATAATTGATGAAGATAAATGCAAAAACTGCAAGATGTGTATGGGTCTTGGTTGCCCTGCAATCTCTGTTGTTGACGGCAAAATCACAATTGATGCATCACAATGTAACGGATGTACACTTTGTATGAATGTATGTAAGTTCGGAGCTATCAGAAAGGTTGGTGACAAATAATGAGTAATGTTATGATTGTTGGTGTTGGCGGTCAAGGTACACTTCTTGCCAGCAGAATTATCGGAAAGGTTGCCATTAAAGCCGGCTATGACGTTAAGGTGTCCGAGGTACATGGCATGAGCCAACGTGGTGGTAGCGTTGTAACATATGTTAAATATGACAAAAAGGTTTATTCTCCTTTGATTTTTGAGGGTGAAGCAGATTATATGCTTGCTTTTGAAGAACTTGAAGCATACAGATGGCTTCCTTATCTCAAAAAAGACGGTAAACTTATCGTTAATACACAGCAGATGAATCCAATGCCTGTTATCACGGGAGCAATGAAATATCCCGAATCCATCTTGGAAAAAATAGGGGATAAACTTAAAAATGTTGTTGCTCTTGATGCTTTAAAAGGTGCTGTTGAAGCGGGAACTGTTAAAGCGGTGAACATTGTTCTGATTGGATGTTTTGCAAAAAACAGTGATGTTGATAAACAAGTTTGGATTGATGTTATTAAAGAAACTGTTCCTCCCAAATTTCTCGACATCAACTTAAAAGCTTTTGAAATTGGCTATAACAGCTAAAAAAGGTCGTTAGATTATGTTAAATAATTTTTTAAAAAACAACTATGGAATTTCGGATTATATTTTGAATATAGCAAAGAAAGCCGAGGAAAAGTGTGCAGAAAGCTACAGAAAGGCTGATGAAATTTGTGCTTATAATTCGCTTCGAGTTTTAAAAGCTTTTTCAGATCACGGGGTTTCTGAAGCTCATCTTGGTTCAACAACCGGATACGGTTATGACGATCTTGGCAGAGACACTTTAGATAAAATTTATGCCGATGTATTTGGCGGTGAAGATGCAATCGTGCGTCACAACATTGTGAATGGAACAATGGCAATTTCTACTTGTCTCTACGGAGTTCTTCGCCCCGGTGATACCCTTGTTGCCGCAACAGGCAAACCCTATGATACTCTTGAAGAAGTAATCGGAATCAGAAACACTTCCTCGGGTTCTCTAAAAGATTTTGGAGTTAACTATCGTCAGGTTGATATGATTGATTCCAAAGTAGATTTTGAAGGACTAAGAAATGCCATTGATCCAACTGTTAAGGCTGTAATTATCCAACGCTCAAAAGGGTATGATTGGCGTGACACATATAGTGTTGATGCAATTGGAGAGATAATTTCTTTTGTTAAATCAATAAAATCCGATATAATTTGCATTGTCGATAATTGTTACGGTGAATTTGTTGAAGAAAAAGAACCATGCAGTGTTGGAGCGGATCTCATTGTTGGTTCTCTTATCAAGAATCCCGGTGGCGGACTTGCTATGAGTGGCGGATATATTGTCGGTACAAAAGAAGCTGTTGAAATGGTTTCCTACAGACTGACTTGCCCCGGCATAGGCAGAGAGTGCGGTGCAACGCTTGGTAATAATCGCAGCATGTATCAGGGCTTTTTCATGGCTCCCGAAATCGTTCGAAATGCCGTTAAAGCAGGAATATTCTGTTCAGCACTTTTTGAAGAACTCGGCTATGAGGTTAATCCTTCAAGTGATGGAAAAAGAAGCGACATCATTACTTCCGTAAAACTACTTTCCGAAGAGAAACTTGTTGCTTTTTGCCGCGGTATTCAACAAGGTGCACCAATTGACAGTTTTGTTGTTCCTGCTCCGTGGGACATGCCCGGCTATGAGAATAAAGTTATTATGGCGGCAGGTGCATTTGTTCAGGGATCTTCAATTGAAATTTCTGCAGACGGTCCCATAAAACCTCCGTTTACTGCATATTTTCAAGGTGGACTCACATTTGAAACAGCAAAATTAGCTTTAATGATTGCCGCTGAAAATGTGCTTAAAATTAATTGATTAATAAACTGGGGCTGTAAACAGAATTTACAGCCCCTATATAATCAACTAACCGCGCATAGTGACGGTTGGTTGTTTTATTTATAATATGTATTTATAAGGATTTTGTTACCATGTTTACAAAAATCAATACCCTATCCCAAAATTTTGCACGGGCAATTGTTGTTTCCTCGGATTTATCAGAACCTGTAAAATTAAAACTAAAGGAATTTGACATAGACATTATTCCGTCTTATGTAAACAAAAACGTTAACCGTTATTTATCTCGTCATGTAGACATGCAGCTTGTTCATATTTCTGATAATACATATCTTTGTGAACCTTCTTGTTATGATTATTATAAACAACATCTTGAAAAATACTCAATAAATCTTTTGTATGGCGATACAAATTTATCCAGTAACTATCCGCGTGATATTGCATACAATATCATTATTACCGAAGACTATGCTGTACACAATTTTAAATATACAGACAGCAAATTAAAATCTTTTTTAAACGGTAAGAGCTTAATAGATGTATCGCAGGGTTATGCCGGATGCAGTGTTTGCAAGATTAATTCCAAGGCTTTCATTACATCGGATGCAGGAGTTGCAAAAGCAATGTCACAATTTGATTGTGAAGTATTACAAATTTCCGCCGGAAACATTATTTTAGACGGTTTTGATACCGGGTTTATCGGCGGAGCGTGTTTTTTGATTTCAAATTCTGTTCTTGTAGCGAATGGAAATTTGTATTCACATCCTGATGCCGAAATAATTGAAAAGTTTTGTGAAAGCTACGGAGTTAAAGTTATTCATTTTCCAAATGTGCCACTAACCGACATTGGCTCTGCTGTTGCAATTGGTTTATAATGTGTGTTATGGAGGTTGTGGTAATGGAGTATACTCTCTATACCGAAAATATCACCGGCTTTCTACAGGGATTTCCTGATCTGACTAATTCTGATGATGTAAAACTGACTTTTAATTCTAATCGATATCTTGGGGGTTATATTTACCTTGTTACAGAATGCAATTTGAATTTTGAATTATGTTCTATTATATGTGATTTTCTTATTGAGAACTATCTTTATGAGTTTGTTTTCAACAAAATATATGACGAATATAATATTACACTTGCAGAGGATGCCGCGCATATTTTGGTGCTTTTGTCACGAGAATTAAAATCCGATGCACTATTTAAAGACATTGAAAGTTTTTTTAATAAAAACAATAGCTTTCACTTTGAAAATTACATCGTTTTCAGGAAAAAATTTTTATTAACAAAGATTGATAATTTTTTGAATGTAATTTGCAATAGATTTATAAAAGAGAAAGAAATGAATTATCTCGGCTCATTAATATATTCATATTCATTGCTTGCCGACAAAGATGCAGAGATTTCGCATCAATTTATTACCGGTATTGAAAATAATATCGATTATTAGTTTAATTCGATGTACAGGAGATAAAAATGAAACTATTAATTGTTGCGCTTAACGCCAAATATGTTCATACCAACCTTGCTGTAAGATATTTATATCAGGTTTCCGAAAAAATATGTGATGTAGAAATTACAGAATTTAGTATTAATGATAATGTTATAGCAATAGAAAGAGAAATACTCAAGACAAATAGTGATGTTGTTGCATTTTCGTGTTATATATGGAATATAGAAATGATAAAAAACATTGCTTCAGATATAAAAAAATCATCCGGTGCAACAATCATATTTGGCGGACCTGAAGTTTCTTATGATTCGACAGATTTCATGAAAGATAACAGCTTTGTAGATTATATTATAAAAGGAGAGGGTGAAATAGTTTTCCCAAAACTTATTAAGTATTTGTCTGATCATGAAACCTTTCCCGATGAGGGGCTTGCCTTCAGACAAAACGGTAATATTTTCGAAAACAAATTTGCTACCCCTGTTATGTTTGACAGAATACCATTTCCATATAATGAATCTGATTGTAAAAGCGGAAAAATATTATATTATGAGTCTTCCAGGGGATGTCCGTATTCTTGTAAGTATTGCTTGTCGGGCGAAAATAAAGGAGTTAGATTTAAAAATGTTGATGAGGTAAAGCATGATTTGACATATTTTGATAACTTGGATGTGCAATTGGTGAAATTTGTTGATCGCACCTTTAATGCTGACAAAAAGAGAGCATGCGAAATTTGGAAACATATTTCTTCACTGAAGGGCAATACACGTTTTCACATGGAGATCACCGGAGAAATTCTTGATGATGAAACAGTTGGATTTTTAGAGAAAGTAAATGCTGAAAAACTGCAGTTTGAAATTGGTGTTCAAACAACAAACCACAAAACGCTCGATGCAATCAACAGAAAATGCAATACTGATAAACTTTTTTCAAACATCAAAAAACTTATAGAGAAAACAGATATTCACATTCATCTTGATCTTATTGCCGGTCTCCCTTATGAGGATATATCAAGTTTTGAAAAGTCTTTTAACGACGTTTTGAGCCTTAGACCGCATGTGTTACAGCTTGGCTTTTTAAAACTTTTAAAAGGTTCTGCTATGCGTGATGAAGCCGAAAATCATGACATGATATACAGAGATTATGCACCTTACGAAATTATATCTAATAAATATATAAATCATAAAGATATAATGCTTTTAAAAGATATTGATTTTGTTTTTGATAAAATTTATAACAGTGGTGATTTTGTTCGTACCATTGATTTTTTGTTTGAAAAATTTGAAAATAAATTTAGTGTTTTTAAAAGAATTGTTCATGAGTTTGATGCTAAAGGTTTAATGAATAAATCATTTTCAAAAGCAAAACTTTTTGATGAAATTTTTGATGTCTTTTCCTATTTCGGAAGCGAGTTTGAAGAAGTTTTACGCTTTGATTATATAACAGCGCTTCATCCCGGAAAAATGCCAAGGTGGAGCAGGGGAGATGATTATTTCAGAATGAGCGAGAGTGTTTATGACTTTCTTAAAAATGAAGAAATAAAAAAAGATATTATGCCAATGTATTTTAATGTGCCTGCAAAAATGCTTATAAAACATTTCAGATTTGAAAAGTTCACAAGCAAAATTGTTGCTTTTGATTATAAAACAAACCTTGTATATGATGTTACATCATACATTAGTGATGAAAAACAATAATTATATTGAAAAAAATCTGATTTATAACTATAATATACATAATAAATAATTGAATTACATAAGGAGATATAAAAAGTGCAGACAACAAAAGAAAAATCTAAGTTATACACAAACCCATTATTTGTTGCAGCATTTGCAATTCTGTGCTGTGCATTGTGGGGAAGTGCCACACCTTTTATTAAAATGGGCTATGACCTTATTTTGCCACCTGACAGAAGCGTTTCGTCCGTTATTTTGTTTGCAGGCATAAGATTCTTTTTTGCCGGTATTATAACAATTATTATTTACAGTATTGCAAGAAAAAGATTTTTATATCCTCAAAAAAGGAATCTCGGTAAAATTGCAACAGTAAGTGCATTTCAGACGGTCATACAGTATTTATTTTTCTACATAGGACTTGCTAACACAAGCGGTGTTAAAGGAACAATCATCAGCGGATCAAATGCGTTTTTTGCAATTCTTGTTTCTGCAATCATTTTTAAACAGGAAAAACTCACACCCAAAAAGATTGTTGCATGCTTACTGGGATTCGCCGGTATTATCATTGTAAACTGGGACGGGTCCGAATTCAGCATTAATTTTACAGGTGATGTTTTTGTGCTGTTTTCCGCTATTTCATATGCTGTATCATCCAATCTTATGAAAAAGTTCTCAAAAGACGAAGAACCGGTTATAATAAGCGGATATCAGTTTATCATGGGCGGTTTATTTATGATAATTGTTGGGGTAATATTTGGCGGAAAGATTCTTTACATTAACTCTTTAGAAGCGTTTGCTGTTATGGCATATCTTGCGCTTCTTTCTGCTGTTGCTTATTCTGTATGGGGAATTCTTCTGAAATATAATCCTGTTTCAAAGGTTTCTATTTACAGTTTTATGATACCTGTGTTCGGTGTTGTTCTTTCAGCAATAATTCTAAAAGAATTTTCAAAAATTTCGTTTGTAAGTCTTAGCATTACAATGCTTCTTGTGTGTGTAGGTATTTTAATGATTAATTATACTAAGCAGAAAAAACATCAATAATTGTTTGGGTTTTAAGGATAATTAATTGTTAAATGTAAATATTAAGTTTAAGACACCATGATACTTTAAGGAGGATGTTTATGAACAAAGTAACCAATGATATTTTCGCAGTTGGAGTAAATGACTACAACATTAAACTTTTTGAGGGTCAATATCCTGTTGATAACGGAATGGCATATAATTCGTACGTGATTGTCGATGAAAAGACAGCTGTTTTTGATACGGTAGATTTTTCTTTTTTTCATCAATGGATAGATAATTTGCAAAAAGTTCTCGGGAATAAAAAACCCGATTATCTGATTGTTCAGCATATGGAGCCCGATCATTCAGCCAACATTGATAAATTCATGGAGACCTATCCTGATGCTACTTTGGTTTCAAATCAAAAAGCTTTTGATATGATTGCAAAGTTTTTCCCTAAACTTAACATAAAGAATAAACTTGTTGTTGAAAACGGTTCAACACTTTCTCTTGGAAAACATGAACTTACATTTGTTTTTGCTCCCATGGTCCATTGGCCCGAAGTAATGGTGACATATGATTCCACAGACAAAGTACTCTTTAGTGCCGACGGATTCGGAAAGTTTGGAACAACCGATGCAAAGGAAGATTGGGCATGTGAGGCAAGAAGATATTATTTTGGTATTGTCGGCAAATACGGTGCACAGGTTCAGTCGCTTCTTAAGAAAGCTTCCGAACTTGACATCGAAATCATTTGTCCGCTTCACGGTCCTGTTCTCAATGATAATCTCGGATATTATCTTAATCTCTACAACACATGGTCTTCCTATGCTGCTGAAGAAGATGGAATATTCATTGCGTATACATCTGTTTATGGAAACACAAAAAAAGCCGTTAATGCCCTTGCAGAAAAATTCCGTCAAAAAGGTTGTCCCAATGTTGTTGTTTGTGACCTTGCACGTGAAGAAATCAGTGAAGCTGTTGAAAATGCATTCAGATATTCTAAGCTTGTTCTTGCCACAACAACATACAATGCTGACATCTTCCCGTTTATGAGACATTTTATTGATGCTCTGACAGAACGTAACTACCAAAACAGAACAATAGCTCTCGTTGAAAACGGTTCATGGGCACCGCTGGCGGCTAAAATTATGAGACAGATGTTTGAAAAGAGTAAAGATATTATCTGGACACAGACAACCGTCAGAATCAATTGCGCAATGAACTCAACCAATGATGAAGAAATCGAAAATCTTGCATCAGAGCTTTGCATGGATTATGTTGAAAATTCAAATGACAAAGCCGATAAAAATAATATGGATGCATTGTTCAAAATTGGGTACGGTCTTTATGTTGTAACTACAAAAGACGGGGAAAAGGATAACGGTCTTATCGTTAACACTGTTTCACAGGTAACAAACACTCCAAACCGTATCGCTGTTACAATTAATAAAGATAATTATTCACATCATCTCATCAAACAAAGCGGAAAAATGAATGTTAATTGTCTTTCGGTTGATGCTCCATATTCTGTGATTGAAAATTTTGGTTTTAAGAGCGGAAGAACAGAAAACAAATTTGAGGGGGTAGAATACTCCCGTTCCGATAATGGAATTACTTTCCTTACCAGATACATTAATTCATTTATGTCTCTTGTGGTAGAAGATTATGTTGACCTCGATACTCATGGAATGTTTATTTGTTCCGTAAGTGAAGCAAGGGTTATAAATGCAAAAGAGACTATGACATACAGCTATTATTTTGAAAACGTAAAACCTAAAGCTGACATTGAAGGCAAAAAAGGTTTTGTTTGCAAAGTATGCGGATATGTTTATGAAGGTGATGTTTTGCCTCACGATTATATTTGTCCTCTTTGCAAACATGGTGCAAGCGATTTTGAACCGATTAAATAAAACATTTAACAAAGATACTGCAGATGAAAATTTGCGGTATCTTTTCTTTTTAAAGAATTTTTACAAAATTTTTTTCCTAAAAAGGCAAAATTTCGTCATATATATGTTGAAATTTATATATGTTTTATGGTACAATATGTTAGTGTTAAAATAATTTTTGCAAGGAATGATATAATGGTATTCAATAATATCCTTGAAGCGATGGGAAACACACCCATGATTAAACTTCAGCATATGGTTTCAGACGATTCCGCTGATATACTTGTTAAGTTTGAAGGTTTAAATGTCGGCGGTTCAATCAAAACCCGCACTGCATACAATATGATTTGTGATGCAGAAAAGAAAGGATTAATCAATAAAGATACAATAATCGTAGAACCCACAAGCGGCAATCAGGGCATTGGTCTTGCTTTGGTAGGTGCCGTGAGAGGTTATAAAACAAAAATCATTATGCCCGATTCCGTAAGTGAAGAGAGAAGAAAGCTTGTTAACCATTATGGTGCGGAGGTTATTCTTGTTCACGATGACGGCAATATCGGCGAATGCATCGAAGAGTGTCTTGCAATTGCTTTAAAGCTCAGAGATGAAAATCCCAACGTTTTTGTTCCGCAGCAATTTGAAAATCCTGCAAATCCATATATTCAAAAAAATCAGACAGCAGTTGAAATTATTTCTCAGGTAGACGGACCGATTCATGGATTTTGTTCGGGAATCGGTACCGGCGGCACAATAACAGGAATTGGCGAAGCTTTGAAAGAAAAAAATCCCGATATTGTTATTTGGGCTGCAGAACCTGAAAATGCCGCAATTTTGTCCGGCGGCTCAATAGGCACTCATGTTCAGATGGGAATAGGTGACGGACTTATTCCTCCTATACTCAACTGTGACATATATAACGACATCTGTATCATTAAAGATGATGAAGCTATCGAAACATCAAAACTCCTTGCATCAAAAGAAGGCATCATGTGCGGTATTTCAAGCGGTACAAATGTTGCGGCTGCCATAAAACTTGGCAAAATTCTCGGCAAGGGCAAAACGGTTGTTACTGTTCTTCCCGATACTGCCGAAAGATATTTTTCAACCCCGCTTTTTGATGATTAATACATATTAAAATAATATGTCAAATTAACTTGTTTAAAATTTATTTAGAATAGAAGGGATTAAAATGACAAAAAAAGAAAGAAGAGTTGGTACTGTTTCACGAGGAATACGTTGCCCGATTATCCGCAAAGGTGATGACCTTGCGAGTATCGTTGCAACAAGTGTTCTTGAAGCCGCAGAATGTGAAGGCTTCGAAATTGGTGACAGGGATGTTATTTCCGTTACCGAATCAATCGTTGCCCGTGCTCAGGGTAACTATGCAACAGTAGATAACATTGCCGATGATGTAAGAGCAAAGCTTGGCGGAGGAACCGTTGGTGTTATTTTCCCGATTCTTTCCCGTAACCGTTTTGCAATCTGTCTTCGCGGTATTGCAAAAGGTGCTAAAAAAGTTATTCTTATGCTCAGCTATCCTTCCGATGAAGTCGGAAATAAGCTTATTACCGACGATATGATTGACGAATCAGGAGTTAATCCCTATTCAGATGTTCTTTCTCTCGAACGTTACCGTGAGCTTTTTGGTTATCACAAGCACGAATTTACAGGTGTTGACTATGTAGAATACTACGGCAATCTTGTTCGTGAATGTGGTGCAGAAGTTGAATTTGTATTTGCAAATCAGGCAAAAGCGATTCTCGATTATGCCGATCACATTATCAACTGCGACATCCACACAAGAGCACGCACAAAACGCATCCTTCTTGCAGGCGGTGCAAAGGTTGTATGCTCACTTGACGATTTGATGAATGCTCCCATAAACGGAAGCGGTTACAATGCAAAATACGGTCTCCTTGGTTCAAACAAATCAACAGAGGATACAATCAAGCTTTTCCCCAACGAATGTAAAGACCTTGTTTTGGATATACAGAAAAAAATCGCCGATGCAACCGGCAAGCATGTTGAAGTTATGGTATACGGTGACGGCGCGTTCAAAGATCCCCAAGGTAAAATCTGGGAGCTTGCAGATCCGGTTGTTTCCCCTGCATTCACCGATGGTCTCATTGGTACCCCAAATGAACTTAAATTAAAATATCTCGCCGATAACGACTTTAAAGATCTTTCCGGAGAAGAGCTTAAAAAAGCAATTTCCGAAAGCATCAAAGCAAAGGATGATAATCTTGTCGGCAACATGGCATCTCAGGGAACAACACCCCGTCAGCTCACCGATCTTATAGGTTCACTTTGTGACCTTACTTCGGGCTCCGGTGACAAGGGTACACCTGTTGTTCTTGTTCAGGGATATTTCGATAACTATACAAACTAAACCAAGGAGGAAAAAACAATGGATATTACTAAAAGACCGGATTCAATGGAAAGAATCACAACCCCGGAACTTGCAAATGCTTTTATTGAAGAGCAGATTGCAGAGGTTCGCTCTCAGGTTGGTGATAAAAAAGTTCTGCTCGCACTTTCCGGTGGTGTTGATTCCTCGGTTGTTGCAGCTCTCCTCATCAAGGCAATCGGCAAACAGCTTGTTTGTGTTCATGTAAATCACGGACTTATGCGTAAAGGTGAAAGTGAAAATGTAATTGAAGTATTCCGTAATCAGCTTGATGCAAATCTTATTTATGTTGATGCAACCGACCGTTTTCTCGATCTTCTCGCCGGTGTTTCCGATCCCGAAAAGAAAAGAAAGATTATCGGTGCAGAATTCATTAACGTTTTTGCTGATGAAGCAAGAAAACTTGACGATATAACTTTCCTTGCTCAGGGTACAATTTATCCCGACATTCTCGAAAGCATAAAACAGGCAGAAGGAAAAAAGGCAGTTAAGAGCCATCACAATGTTGGCGGTCTTCCGGAAGATCTTGAATTTAGCCTTGTAGAACCCATTAAGCTTCTTTTTAAAGATGAAGTCAGAGTTGTGGGCGAAGCACTCGGTCTTCCTCACGCAATGGTATACCGTCAGCCGTTCCCGGGTCCCGGTCTTGGTGTACGTTGCCTTGGTGCAATTACCCGTGACAGATTAAATGCACTCCGTGAAGCTGATGCTATCCTCAGAGAAGAGTTTGACATTTGCGGTCTTGCCGAAAAAGTTTGGCAGTATTTCGTTATTGTTCCCGACATTAAGAGCGTTGGCGTTAAAGATGACAGCCGCTATGAGGGCTGGCCTGCAATCATTCGCGCGGTAAATACCACCGATGCTATGACTGCAACAATTGAAGAAATCCCATATAATATTCTTCATAAGATTACACAGCGTATTACAAATGAAGTTGAAGGTATTAACCGTGTACTTCTTGACCTTACTCCGAAACCGACAGGAACTATAGAGTGGGAATAATACAAATTTAGTTTATATTGAATTATTTTGCAGACAGTTGTTTTGACTGTCTGCATTTTATATATTATAATAATATTTCAAGAAAATATTGTACTCAAGTATATTGGGATTATGACATATTGATAAAACGACAATATTGACATTGTTCTATCTTTGGTACATAATTTGAAAAATGAGGTATTGAAATGGACACACTAACAATAAAAGAAGCAAGTTTAATGTGGGGAATTTCCGTAAGAAGGATTACAGTTTTGTGTAACGAGGGTAGAATTGCCGGAGCAAAGAAAATTGCAGGTGCTTGGTTTTTACCAAAAGATGCAGAAAAACCCAAAGATGCGAGAATTAAATCAGGTAAATATATCGATTGGAGAAATAAAACAGATATGGCATCTAACGATTTTGAAAGCAATTTAAAAAATCTGAAAGGAACATTTGCGGTAGAGGGTATGACCGTCAGCGAAGAAAGTATTGAAAACCTCAAAAGAATTGATAGCGGCAAAGTAAGCTATACATATGTAATTGAAGAATTGAAGCTTAAATATATGCGAGGGCTTAACTATGTTTTCAAAATATGATGTTTATACAACCACACAATCAATCTATTGCTATCCAAATAGTACGGTGCTTAAAAACAAATTAAATATAAGAGATAATAAGCTTCTCAAAACTGCTGAAGAGGAAATTACATTGATTAGGCAGATGAAACTTTTGAAAAATTCGATTAAAGATAATTTTTCAAATACTAGAGATTTGTGTTGATTAAATTCAAAGCTTGTTCATTACAATGAAGTAACAATAAAAAAGTTAAAAGTTCTATAAAAATCTGAAAAAGGCGTGACTGCGGTCACGCCTTTAAATGTTTGTAATGTTATTTTTCATTCACAGCAATCCAAATTTCACAAGTATAATCAGGATCATCAATTTTGTCCGAAGGATATACCTCTAATTCAACTCCGTGTGCATATTCATACTTGTCGCTCTGAGGAAAAAACTCTGAACAGATTTTTTTATAGGTTTCAACGAATGCTTCCGGCATTTTGCCCTTACAGGTAAAAACTGCAAATGTATGAGCAGGGATTTCTATTATATCAAGTTCAGAATCAACATTTTCCTGACCTTCATATTCAAAGCCTATACCATATGGAAAATGATTGTCAGCTAAACTGCTTGTAAAGCATATGCCTAAAAGTCCGCCAAAAGCAGAGTTCTTGGGCATATATTTCATTATTTTTGCCATCGAGCCATTCTGTCCGCACTCCGCCCAAAATTCTCTTATGTCTGTGGCTGCAACATCACTACCCGGTTTTTCTACTTGTTTTCTTTTGCATACAACCTTAAATGCATCTTTTTTCTCAATTCTGTAATTCATAAGATTACCTCCTGATAAAATTAGTTTCACGGAAAGTTTGGAAAAAGCTGTGATTGCAGCACCGTTTCGCACTTCTGTAGGAGTAACCCCGTGGAATTTAGAAAATGCACGGGTAAAACTTTCGGGACTGTCATAACCGTAATCAAGAGCAATGTCAATTATTTTTTTATCGGTATTCATAATTTCCTGTGCCGCAAGGGTAAGCCTTCTCATACGGATGTAATCTCCAAGAGTTATACCGCACATAATTCCAAAAATCCTTTGAAAATG
>JAFQBA010000073.1 GCA_017416845.1 Clostridia bacterium | reverse complement strand
CTTCACGACTTATTGTTGATGGGCTTCTGCCTAAAATTTTAGCTATTTCACGATAACTTTTTCCTTCTGACAATAATTGTTGTAGACAATTACGCTCAGATAGTGTAAAATGTGTGTAGGACTTCATACTAACCTCCGTGGTTATGTTTGTTGTGGTAAACTACATTTTACACTAAAGTTATTATGAAGTCTATTTATTTTTTAGGTGTTGCACTTAGTATTATAATTTGCCGTCCCCCCTCCTTTAGGCAAGGAGGGCAACGCTTCAGCCTAATCTCATCTCCCCTACAAACTCAAATTTGAATATAGCATCATAAAAACTAAAGGGCGACCGATGCGATCGCCCTTTTGATGCAATATCAGTTGTGGCAATGTTCACAGTTTCCGCAATCGGGGAAAAGGCTGCGATCATATTCGATGCCGTTTTTGTCATAATAGTCTTTGATTGCTTTTTTCACTGCTTCTTCCGCAAGAACAGAGCAGTGAACCTTTGCCGGGGGAAGACCGTCGAGAGCTTCAACAACTGCTTTGTTTGTAAGCTCAAGGGCTTCGTCAACCCTTCTGCCTTTTATCATTTCGGTTGCCATGGAGCTTGATGCAATGGCGCTTCCGCAACCGAATGTGTTAAATTTAACATCAACAATGATATCGTTTTCTATTTTGAGATATATTTTCATGATATCTCCGCATTTTGCATTGCCAACCTCGCCAACACCGTCGGCATCGTCAATAACGCCTACATTACGGGGATTGGTGAAGTGATCCATAACTTTTTCACTGTATAACATAATTTTTCCTTCCTTCCGTCAAATCTCTCCAAACGGGAGACATATTTCTGAGATATTCCACAACTTGGGGGACTTTTTCTATGATATGGTCTATTTCTTCATCGGTATTTGCTTCGCAAATCGAAAGTCTCAGCGAACCATGAGCAATTTCGTGGGGTCTGCCGATGGCAAGAAGCACGTGGCTTGGGTCGAGAGATCCCGAGGTGCATGCCGAACCTGAGGATGCACACACTCCGTGCATATCAAGCAGGAGAAGAAGTGATTCGCCTTCAATGCCCTCAAAGCACATGTTCACATTGCCGGGGAGTCTGTTTTTTGCATCACCGTTCAAAATGGAATGGGGGATTTTTGAAAGTCCTTCAATAAGCTTGTCCCTCATTGCCGAAACTTTTTTGGTGTTTTCGTCAATTTTTGCACAGCTTTCTTCAAGAGCCGCCGCCATACCCATGATTGCGGGAATGTTTTCGGTGCCGCCTCTTTTGCCCCTTTCCTGTGCGCCGCCTTCAATGATGTTGTGAATGATTATGCCTTTTTTAACATACATTGCACCAACACCCTTGGGACCGTGGAATTTGTGAGCAGAGAGAGAAAGCATGTCTATGTTTTGTTCTTCAACATTAATCTTTATGTGTCCTGCCGCCTGAACAGCATCGGTGTGGAAAGGCACACCCATCTCACGGCAAACTGCACCGATTTGGCTGATTGGCTGAATTGTGCCGATTTCGTTGTTGGCATACATAACCGTCACAAGGCATGTGTCGGGGCGAATTGCCGCTTTAACTTCTTCGGCTGTGATAAGACCGTTTTCGTGAACATCGAGCAGAGTGATTTCAAAGCCCTGTTTTTCAAGCTTTTTAAGGGTGTGAAGCACTGCGTGGTGTTCAAAAGCAGTTGAAATAATGTGTTTTTTGTTTTTTCTTTCTCCGTTTTTGGCGGCAGACACAATTGCCTGATTGTCTGCTTCGCTTCCGCCGGAGGTGAAAATAATTTCTTTGGGCTCACATCCAAGACAGTTTGCAACTCTCTCTCTTGCATTTGCCAGAGCTTCGGCTGCTTCCTGACCAATTGAGTGAAGGCTCGAAGGGTTGCCGTAGATGCCTTCCATATAGGGCATCATGGCTTCTATTGCGGTTTTTGACATTTTTGTTGTAGCCGCGTTATCTGCATATACCTGCATATATAACACCTCTTTTTGTAGGATAAAATGTATTTTTGATATGTGAATTTATTTACCGATTTGTTTTTGTAAGGTCAAGGATTACCTCGCCTGCCATGATATATCCCATGACCGGCGGTACAAAAGACACCGAACCGGGAACGGGTTTTTCATCCGCCTTGGCTTGCATATGTTTTGGAGCAAAGGGTAATTCCTCAGAATAGACACATTTGAGCTTTTTTACTCCTCTTTTTTTGAGGTTTGTCCGCATGGCTCTTGCAAGGGGACACACCTTTGTGTCATAAACATCTGCCACCTTAAAGCCGGAAGGGTCAAGCTTGTTTCCTGCGCCCATGGCAGAAATGACTTTCACACCTGCCTCGGAGGCACGAACTGCAATTTCAAGCTTTGCACTGACGGTGTCTACTGCATCGACCACATAGTCAAAGAGTGAAAAGTCAAAGTCGTCTGCATTTTCGGGAAGGAAGAAGCACTCGTGAGTTGTAACCTTTGTGTGAGGGCAAATGTCTTTAATGCGTTTTTTTGCCGCTTCAACCTTTGCCATACCCACGGTTGAGGTGAGTGCAATGATTTGTCTGTTGATGTTTGAAACGGAAACCGTGTCCGAATCGATGAGAACAAGATGTCCCACACCGCCTCTTGCGAGGGCTTCGACACAAGCACCGCCAACTCCCCCTACACCAAAAACTGCCACCGTGGCATTTTTAAGAGTATCGAGGGCATTTTTGCCAAGCATCATTTCGGTTCTTGAAAATCTTTCTTCCATTAAATTCACCATATCCGGAATTTTTATTCTGTATAAGAAACTTATTTCAAAAAACCTAAATTTCCATACATTATATTATTATATCACAAAGTTTTTATAAAATCAATAAATGCTGTATGTGTGATATAGACAAAATTTTAACAAAACTTGGCTTTGTAAGTGTATAATCATAAAAATAGGCTTGTAAATCGTTTCAAAAGATGATATAATATTATCATCTATAAATTTGCGCTCATTTGTGCAATAGAGAGGATGAAAGAAATGGAAAAAGAAAAATTCTATATAACCACGGCAATTGCATACACTTCAAGAAAGCCTCATATAGGCAATACCTATGAAATCGTACTTACCGATGCCATTGCCAGATACAATCGTCTCATAGGAAAGGATGTTTTCTTCCTTACCGGAACCGACGAACACGGTCAGAAAATTGAACAGATTGCAAATGAATGCGGCATCACACCCAAGGAATATGTTGACGGTGTTGCCGGAGAGATAAAAAACATCTGGGATCTTATGAATTCAAGCTATGACAAATTCATCAGAACCACCGACGATTATCACGAAAAAACCGTTCAGAAGATTTTCAAAAAGCTCTATGACAAGGGCGATATTTACAAAGGCGAATACTCGGGTCTCTACTGCGTTCCCTGCGAAAGTTTCTTCACCGAAACACAGGCAGAGGGCGGCATCTGCCCCGATTGCGGCAGACCCGTAACCGAAACCAAGGAAGAAGCATACTTCTTTAAGATGAGCAAATATCAGGATGCTCTCATGAAACACATTGAAGAAAATCCCGAATTCATTCAGCCCGAATCGAGAAGAAAAGAAATGGTAAACAACTTCTTAAAACCGGGACTTCAGGATCTTTGTGTGTCGAGAACATCATTCAAATGGGGCGTTCCCGTAACCTTTGACGACAAGCATGTTATCTATGTGTGGATTGATGCTCTTTCAAACTACATCACGGCTCTCGGCTATGACACAGAAGAAAACTCCGACCTTTACCGCAAATACTGGCCGGCAAATGTTCACATCATCGGAAAAGATATTCTCCGTTTCCACACAATCTACTGGCCAATCATGCTCATGGCACTTGGAGAACCTCTTCCAAAGCAGATTTTCGGTCATCCCTGGCTTCTTTCGGGCAATGACAAAATGAGCAAATCAAAGGGTAATGTAATGTATGCCGATGATTTGGTTAAGCATTTTGGTGTGGATGCCATCAGATATTATGTGCTCAGAGAAATGCCCTTTGCCGCAGACGGCACAATCACCCTTGAAACAATCATTTCACGCTACAATGCAGACCTTGCAAACACCCTTGGCAATCTTGTCAACAGAACTGTTGCAATGGTTAACAAATATTTCGGCAAGAATCTCAAAAACCCCAATGTGTCGGAAGACGTTGATGCAGAGCTTATTTCTTTGGCAGAAGAAACCGTTAAGCAGGTTGCGGACCGCATGAAGGAGCTTAGAGTGGCAGATTCTTTAGATCTCATCATGAGTCTTGCACGCCGCTGCAACAAATATATCGACGAAACAATGCCCTGGGCACTTGCAAAGGACGAAACAAAGGCAGACCGTCTTAAGACCGTGCTTTGCAATCTTGTGGAAGGCATTCGCTTCATTGGCGTTCTTCTTTCTGCATTTATGCCCGAAACCTCCGAAAAAATCTTTGCTCAGATTAATACTTCCGAAACGGATTATGCTTCGCTTTCTGCCTTCAATGCAGATAAGACCGTAAGCGTGGGTGAGGCTACACCGCTCTTTGGAAGACTTGACGAAGCCAAGAAGCTCGAAGAGGTTTCAAAAGACATGTTTGGTGATGCTGAAGAGAAAAAAGAAGAGCCCAAAAAAGAAGAAAAGAAAAAAGATAAAAAAGAGAAATGTGAAACACCTGCCGAAATTTCAATTGACGATTTTGCAAAGGTTGAAATGAAGGTTGGGATAGTTTTAGAGAGCAAACCCGTTGAAGGTGCAGAAAGACTTCTTGTGTCACAGATTAAAATCGGTGATGAGGTTCGTCAGATTGTATCGGGCATTGCAAAATATTACAAACCCGAAGAACTCGTTGGCAAAAAGGTTGTTGTTGTAACAAACCTCAAACCCGTTAAACTCCGCGGCGTTCTTTCGCAGGGTATGATTCTTGCGGCAATGGACGGCGACAAGCTCTCCGTGATTTCTCCCGAAAGAACCGAAGATATTTCGGACGGCTCATCCATTTCCTGATAGGAGTTTTGAAAGGAGAACCATATGTTTTTTAAGAAAATATCCGCCTTGCTTCTTTGTGTTGTAATGTGTGCGTTTTGCGCCATATCAGCAAATGCTGAAGTGAGTGCCGAATACAGCATAGACGAAATAGGCTTAAAGATTATGATTTCTGAAAACATGTATGTTTTCACAAGGGATGTTTCGCCTGATGACGGAAGGATTCCCGAGGTGGGGTATGCTTATGAAGGCATGATGTCAAAGTTTCAGCAGGAAAACATATATCTTGATGCACTTGCTACAGACGGATTTGAAGAAATTGTCATAACATCGGAAAATGCATCGGAGCCCAATTATTATGACTTGCCGATAAAAAAGCTCTATTCGGTAATTGAGACCGAAAATGCAGCCGTTGAAACGTCGGGGCGCACTCTTGTTGCTTCCGATCTTTACGAACACGAAAATGCAGATTTTGTAAAAATTCATTCCCTTGACAGCTCGTGTGAAAGCATTGAGTATATAACAGTGTATAATTCGAGAAAAATCCGCATAAAATATATTGACTACGATGGTGAAATTTCAACAGATGCCGATGATGCATTTGAAGCTGTCATTGACTCTGTGGTATTTACCGAAAAAAGAATTGAAGTTCCGTATGTCGAAACACCCGAAAGCAGTGATGCACCCGATGAAACCGTTCAGGAGTCGTCGGCACAAAGCGAAGGAGCACAGCCGGTTGCACAAACCTTCACTCAGTCTGCCGACTTTGTGATAGTGGTTTTGGCAATTCTCGTAATTGTTTTGCTTCTTATTCTCATTTTCGGAAGAAGACGAAGAAGATAGCCTTAACAACCAACACTGAAGACGCCTCAAACGGTGAATTTTCGGTATCTTTTGGCTTGTCGTCCTTGAAAGGCGAGTAGCCTTCCTGCGTCCTTCGCACCAAAAGCTACTCAAAAATTCAT
>JAFQBA010000072.1 GCA_017416845.1 Clostridia bacterium | reverse complement strand
GTTTAACACAAGGGCGAAAGGCTCCCTTGTGTAAAGGGAGCTGTCACGAAGTGACTGAGGGATTGTTAAATGATAAACTCTCAATCAAGTACAAATACTGCAATTGAGGCAGTTTGTTACAATCCCTCCACCGCTTACGCGGTCCCCCTCCCTTTACACAAAGGAGGCAACGCACTGGTGTTCATTTCATCTCAACCATCCCGATAAACCCCAATTTAAACCCGGAAAAACCGAACCGCTAAATGCAGTTCGGTTTTGAAATTTATAATTTTACCAATATCTTTTCCAGTCGGGTTTTGTGAGTCTCACAAGAGCTTCCAAAAGGAAGTAATCACCGTAAGATGTGCAACAGTCAATGCAAAGGTTGTGAGGTGCAGAGCATGTTACCCAGTTAACAAGACCGTCGAAATCTTTGTTCTCATAATCCATGCAATGATCAATTACGCCGTTAACCATTTTATTTGCCGCTGTTTTGTATATATTGTATTCTTCGCATGTTTCATCAAGATATTTGCAGGCTTCAAGAAGACCGCATGCAGAAATAAGAGCGGAAGAAGAGTCGTGTGCTTCACTGCATTCTTCAACAAAATCATAATCATAGTACGGAATATAAGTTTTCGGCATATGGTTAAGCATGAAATATGTAACATCTCTGTGAAGCGGAAGAAGGCTTTCATCTTTAATATATGTATATGCCACAGGGAAGCCATATACACCCCATGAATGACCTCTTGCCCAACAAGAATCATCAGAATGCCCCTGGAAAGTGAGACCTCTGACAGGCGCGTGGGTTTCAACGTCAAACATATAGTGATGGAAGGAAGAACCATCCTCTCTGATAAGACATTTCTCTGTGACAGCAAGCTGTGATTTTGCAGCTTCAATATATCTTTCTTCACCGGTCTGTTCATATGCCCAGAAAAGAAGCGGAATATTCATGAGAGTATCCATCATTGTGCGGCATCCGTCAGGGGTATCTCTTCTTGTGTAAGAACGAAGAATAAAGCCACCCTTTTCCGAATAGATGTAGGTGCGAAAATGATCGGCAGCTTTGAGAGCAAGCTCTTTCATGGCTTCGTCACCGGTTACTTTGTATAATGCTATAACAGAAGGGGAAAAAGCAAATCCAACATCATGACACCACATATCAACCTTGTTTTCATAACGCCAGTAATAACTTTCAATGTGCTGTTTTGCATATTCGAGAAATTTTTCATTTCCGGTGAGCTCGTAGGCAAGGAGTGCCGAACCGGTGTGCATACCTTGAGTCCAGGAATTGTTTTCACCCAGAACATATTTATCCTCTTCTTTAGACATTGTACCGGGGAATTTACCGTCAAATTCCTCAAGTTTTTTAAGCCATTTATCGGTAGCTTTTTTTATGGCAGCATTAAGTTTTTCTTTAGAAATTTCAAATCCGTCGTTAAAACGTTCGGGATTATTTAATTTAATATTACCTCTTTGCATTTAAATCATCTCCTCATGTAAAATGAAGTATAACATATAATTTAAAAAATGTAAATTACCAAAATTACATAAAACATTGCAAAAAAAACACAAATTATTTACCATATATATGTTAAAAAGGTCCTAAAAACCCAATATATTGAATTTTTTATAAAAAACTATTGACAAATACAGGAAATATGATATAATACATTTAGCACAAGGTGTGCTAAATATGAAATAAGGTGATTTAATGGCAAGTAAAGATACCGGTTTCATTAAAGATGAAATTCGAGATAAAATTATAGAAATCACTTCCGAGATGGCTATAAAAGAAGGTGCCCATTCTGTTACCGTTACAAAAATAATAAAAAAACTCGGGTGTACAAACAGAGTTTTCTATAACAGATTTTCAAACATAGGCGAAGTGCTTGAAATAGTTTACAAAAACGCAGTATATAAAATGCACCAGAGCCTACGCTCGGAGTACAGCATAGACAAAAATTTTTTTGAATATGTAATGGATGTTGCAACAAAGGTTCTCATAAACACCTATGAAATTAAAATGCATTTTTCTCACTATATGTTTGAACACGATTCCCTAACACAAAAAAACTGCGAATGGTGGATCAGACAAGTAAAATATCTCATAGAATATGCAGCAAATAAAAAAATCATAAAAGAGCTCGACAGCGAAAAATTTGCCTACACCGTATGGTGTTTTTGCAGAGGATTCAATGCTGATGCCATAAGCAGAAAATTATCACTTGAAGAAGCAGTCGAAACATTTCAATATGGTTTCGGATGTCTCTTAAACGGCATAAAAGCATAATTTTAAAACAGGAGTTTTTAAAACTCTGTTTTTTTGACAAACCCAGCACACATCGTGCTGAATTATTTTGAATCTTACAGCACGGTGTGTGCTGATATATTTTGACTATCTCGGCACAGTGTGTGCTGAATTATTTTGTGTATCACGGCACACACTGTGCTGAAGAGTGGCGTATGATATAATCATATAATGATAACACAACATGAGAAAGGAAGAATCCGTATGAGTATTAAGATAATAGGAACAGGTGCATATGTACCCGAAAAAGTTGTCACAAATGATGATTTAGCAAAACTGGTTGACACCTCTGACGAATGGATAATGCAAAGAGTCGGCGTGAGCCAAAGAAGAGTTTCTGTTGACGAAACAGCTTCGGATTTTGCGGTTAAAGCATCTTTAGCTGCAATTAAAAATGCAGGCATTAAACCTGAAGAACTTGATCTCATCATTGCGGCATCCGTCAGTGCAGAGAATGTAAGCCCCACGGTTGCCGGAACAGTTCAAAAAGAAATAGGTGCAACATGCCCTGCTTTTGATATCAACTCTGCATGCAGCGGATTTTTGTTCGCTCTCGATACCGCAGTGTCATTCATGGCAAGGGGTACATACGAAAACATCCTTGTAATCGGAGCGGAACGCCTCAGCAAAATCGTTGACTGGACAGACAGAAGCACATGCGTTATTTTTGGTGACGGCGCAGGTGCGGCTGTAATCACCAAGGGAGAAGGATATCTGGGATCAAAACTCTTTACCCAAGGTGATGATTCCGTTATAAAAATTCCGTCCTTTGGCGGAACATCTCCTTTTTACACCGCCGAGAAACCTGCACCTTACATATTTATGGACGGACAGGAAACATTTAAATTTGCAGTAAACAAAATTGTAAATGACATAAAAGAACTTGTTTCAAACTGCGGATATACCTTAGATGACATCGACCACGTGGTTACACACCAGGCAAACATCAGAATAATTGATTATGCATCAAAAAGACTGAAGCTTTCCAAAGACAAATTCTTTGTAAACATAGAAAAATACGGCAACACTTCTTCAGCAAGTGTTCCCATTGCCCTTGCAGAGCTTGATGCCTCAGGCAAAATCAAACGCGGTGACTTGCTGGTTATGTCTGCATTTGGCGGCGGACTTTCAAGTGCCGCATGCCTGATAAGATGGTAACAGATAATTGTTACAATTATTTAATATAAAACAAAAATGGAGGTAATTGTTATGACAATCGAAAAAGTAAAGGAATTATTGGCTGAACATCTTGACATTGACACAGATGAAATCACAGAAGAAACAACATTTGAAGATCTCGGAGTTGATTCTCTTGACACAGTTGAAATCATGATGGAAATGGAAGATGAATTCGGTATCGAAATCAAACCTGCTGAAGTAGGCAAATCTGTTAAAGAACTTGTTGCTTACATCGATGCAAAACTTGCGTAATTTTAACTGACAAAATTTTTGGAAAGGTTGGGAAGCAAAATGATCAATTCTAAAATTTGCAATATGCTTGGTATTACATATCCCATTTTTCAGGGAGGCATGGCACATATTTCCGACGGCAAGCTTGCCGCTGCAGTATCGGAAGCCGGAGGACTCGGCATTATATCTGCCGCAAGCGGTGATGTTGAGTACGTTAAAAATCAAATTGACATTGCTTCCTCCCTCACCAAAAAACCCATTGGCATAAATGTTATGCTCATGGGAAACAATGTCGAAGAAATTGCAAAAATGATTTCACAAAGCAAGGTTTCCGTTGTAACCACAGGTGCAGGTAATCCCGAAAAATATGTTCCCATGTGGAAGGAAGCCGGTATTAAAGTAATCCCCGTTGTACCAAGCTGTGCACTGGCAAAGCTTTGCGAAAGAAGCGGAGTTGATGCAATCATTGCAGAGGGCGGAGAGTCGGGCGGTCATGTTGGTGACCTCACTACAATGGCTCTTATTCCCCAAGTTTGTGATGCAGTGAGCATCCCTGTTATTGCCGCAGGCGGTATTGCCGACGGCAGAGGAGCTGCGGCAGCTTTCATGCTTGGAGCCCAAGGTATTCAGATTGGTACACGTTTTCTGACTGCAACAGAGTGCAGTATAAATCAAAATTATAAAAACAAAGTTTTAAAAGCAAATGATACGGCAACAATTGTCACAGGAAAGAGACTCGGACATCCCGTAAGAAGCATTAAAACTCCTTTTTCAAGAGCCTATTCAAAAGCGGAATATACCAATATTCCCGATGACGAGCTCGAAGCAATGGCTGTTGGCACACTTCGTGCGGCTGTTGTTGACGGTGATGACAAAAAAGGATGTTTTCTTGCCGGTCAGATTGCCGGAATGGTAAATAAAGAACAAAACGTTAAAGACATTATTACAGAAATATTTGACGAAGCAGAAATCTTATTGAATGGAGCAAAAAAATGGGTAAAATAGCATTTGTTTTTTCAGGACAGGGCGCACAGTACAGCGGTATGGGTAAAAGTCTCTATGAACTCGGCGGCTCTGTAAAAAAAATGTATGACAATGCCGAAGAAATAAGAAACGGCACAATGAAACAGTCATTTGAAGGCAGTGATGAAGAACTGAAAATTACTGCCAACACACAGCCTTGTCTCTATCTTGTGGATCTTGGTGCGGCTCTTGCCCTTGAAGATAACGGCATCAGCGCAGATGCAGTTGCAGGTTTTTCTCTTGGTGAAATTGCGGCGCTTGCATATGCAGGAGCATATTCACACGAGGAAGGATTTAAAATTGTAACAGAGCGTGGCAAACTAATGAACAATGCCGCAGGAAAAGCAGATACCGCCATGGCGGCTGTTATGAAGCTTTCGGCAGAAGATGTTGAAAATCTTACCAATGAATTTGAAAACCTGTATCCCGTTAACTATAACTGCCCCGGGCAGATTGTTGTTTCGGGTCTGAAGAGCGAAATGAGCGCATTTGAAGAAAAAGTTAAAGAAGCAGGCGGCAGAATTATTCCTCTTGCAGTGAGTGCCGCATTCCATTCACCTTTCATGGCAGATGCCGCAGATGAATTTGGTAAAAAGCTTGAATCATTTGAAATTGATGCTCCCGTTAAACCCTGCTTTGCAAACCTCACTGCTCTCCCCTACGGCGAAGATGTGAGAGAAACTCTTAAACTTCAGATGAAGAGCCCCGTAAAATGGCAGACAACAATCGAAAACATGATTGCAGACGGTTTTACCGATTTTATTGAAGTCGGAGCAGGAAAAACCCTTTCGGGACTTATCAAAAAGATTTCAAAAGAAGTGAATGTATATAATGTTCAAGATAAAGAAAGTCTTGATGCTACATTGGAGGCGCTGAAAAACAATGCTTAAAGGTAAAAATGCCATAATCACCGGTGCATCAAGAGGAATTGGTGCGGCAATTGCAAAACTGTTTGCCGAAAACGGAGCAAACGTAGCAATTATATATAGCGGAAACGAAGAAAAAGCAAATGAAGTTTTGAGCTATATAAATGAAAACACCGAAGTTAATGCAGGTATTTTCAAATGTAATGTAGCAAACCTTGAAGAATGCCAAAATACCGTCAAAGAAATCACGGAAAAAATCGGCAAACCCGATATCCTGGTTAATAATGCAGGAATCACAAGAGACAATCTCATACTTACAATGACCGAAGATGAATTTGATGATGTTATCGACACAAATCTAAAAGGTGCATTTAACATGATTAAATCTGTAGCAAGAGGATTTGTCCGCCAAAAATCAGGAAAAATAATCAATGTATCATCAGTTTCCGGCTTAAACGGCATTGCAGGTCAGGCTAACTATTCTTCATCAAAGGCAGGACTTATTGGCTTGACAAAATCCGTAGCAAAAGAGCTTGGCGGCAAAAACATTTGTTGCAATGCCATTGCTCCGGGTTTTGTAACAACAGATATGACAAAGGATATGGACGCTGAAGCATTTTTAACTTCAATTCCGCTGAAAAGAGTTGCAAATCCCCTTGATATTGCAAATACAGCGCTTTTTTTGGCAAGTTCAATGTCAGATTATGTAACAGGCGAAACAATCCGTGTTGACGGCGGTCTCGCTATTTAAAGAAAGGTAAGGTGACAGAAATGAAAAGAGTAGTAATTACAGGCCTTGGAGCAGTAACTCCAATAGGCAACGATACCGAAAGTTATTGGAACTCTCTTAAAGAAGGTAAAAACGGAATAGATACAATTACAAGCTTTGACACAACCGACTTAAGAGCAAAGCTTGCAGGTCAGGTTAAAGATTTTGATGCAACACTTTATATGGAAAAATCCGAAGTGAGAAGAACCGATAAATTTGTTCAGTTTTCAATTGCCGCCGCAACCCAGGCAATGACCGATTCAGGACTTGAAGGTAGCATCGACCCCGACAGACTTGGTGTATATTATGGTACGGGTGTTGGTGGTTTTGACACATTTGTTGCAGAACAAAACACATTTTTAAACAGAGGCCCTCAGAGAGTTTCGCCACACTTTATTTCAAAAATGATTCCCAACATGGCGGCAGGAAATATTGCCATTAAATTTGGTGCAAAGGGTCCTTGTGTTTGCATTTCCACAGCGTGTGCAACAGGCACAAGCGCAATTGGCGAAGCCTACAGAACAATTAAAGGCGGCTATGCCGATGCAATCATTGCAGGCGGCGTTGATGCGGCTGTTTCTCCCCTTGCAATGGCAGGCTTCATAAACTGTATGGCTCTTACCGAAAGCACCGACAAGGATGCGGCATCAATCCCCTTTGACAAAAGACGAAGCGGGTTCGTAATCGGTGAGGGTGCCGGTGCACTCATTGTTGAAGACTATGACCATGCAATTAAAAGAGGTGCAAAAATTTATGCAGAGGTGTGCGGATACGGAAGCACATGTGATGCATTCCATGTAACAGCCCCCGACTCCGAAGCTGTTGCTTCCGGAAAAGCAATTTCAGCATGTCTCACAGAATGCGGAATCGACTTTGATGCAAGCAAAGTGTATATCAATGCACACGGAACAAGTACTCCCCTTAATGACAAAACAGAAACCAAAGCTATTAAAAACGCTTTTGGTGATGATGCCTACAAGGTTCACATCAGTTCAACAAAATCCATGACAGGACACCTTCTCGGTGGCGCAGGTGCAATTGAAGGCATTGCCGCAATAAAAGCACTTTGCGAGGGTATCATTCCTCCTACTATAGGTTACAAAGAAAAAGACGAAGAGTGTGACCTTGACTACACACCAAACACTGCACTCGAAACAGAGCTTGAACTGGCTATGTCAACCTCTCTCGGCTTTGGCGGTCACAATGCATGCGTAGCGTTCAAAAAATGCGAGGGCTAATATTATGAATAAAGAGGAAATTAAAAATATACTCCCCCACAGAGACAATATGCTCCTTTTAGACAGTGTTGAACTTGTGGACGGCATTGCCTACGGAAAAAAGGAAATAACCGGGGACGAATGGTTTTTGAAGGGGCATTTCCCCGGAAATCCCGTTGTTCCGGGAGTTGTACTTTGTGAAATTCTCGGTCAGTCAGTTTGCGTTTGCATGGAAGGTAAACTCAAAGAAAATCAGCTTCCGTTTTTCACAGGACTTGACAAAGTGAAATTCAGAAACACGGTTGTACCCGGAGATGTGTTTGAAACAAAATGCGAAATCACAAAAGAGCGCGAGCCTTTCTATTTTGCAAAAGGAAGCGGTTATGTTAACGGCAAGCTTTGTGTGAGTGCCGAATTTTCATTTGCAGTAGCTGATAAAAAGTAATTTGCGAGGTATTAAAATGAGTTTAAAAGATTTTTTTAAAGGCTTGTTCGGAAAAGAATCCAAAGAGCCGAGAATTTGCAAAAAATGCAATGAAGAAATTAAATATTCCGATTTAAAAGCAAATCACATCATATGCCCCAACTGTAATGCATATATGAGAATGAATGCATTTGAAAGACTCGAAGCAATTTGTGATGATGAAACATTCTCCCCCATTGATGAAGAACTTACAAGCAAGAATATTCTTAATTTCCCTGAATATGACGAAAAGCTTGAAAAAGCGAAAAAAGCAACCGGTTTAAACGAGGCCGTTGTTTGCGGAACATGCAACATTGAAGGCAAGAAAACAGCAATTTTTGTCATGGATTCGGCATTCATGATGGCAAGTATGGGAAGCGTTGTAGGTGAAAAGCTCACAAGACTTTTTGAAAAAGCCACAGCTGAAAAACTGCCGGTTGTAGGTTTTGTAACATCAGGCGGGGCAAGAATGCAAGAGGGTATCATTTCACTCATGCAAATGGCAAAGGTAAGCGGTGCAGTTAAGCGTCACAGCGACTCCGGTCTTCTCTACATACCCGTTCTCACCGACCCCACAACAGGAGGAATAACTGCAAGCTTTGGTATGCTCGGTGACATTATTATTGCAGAGCCAAATGCTCTTATAGGATTTGCAGGTGCAAGGGTAATTGAACAGACAACCGGTGAAAAGCTTCCCAAGGGATTTCAAAGAGCAGAGTTTTTGCTTGAACACGGATTTATTGATGCAATTGTTGAAAGAAAAGATTTGAAAGATACTCTGTCAAATCTACTCGCTATTCACACCATAGCATAAACGGGAGGATATAAAATGAGTAATTTAACAGCATATGAAAAGGTTGCCGCCGCAAGAGGTAACAAAAGACCAATGGGTGGTTACTTTATAAAAAATATGATTGATAACTTCGTTGAGCTTCACGGTGACAGGCGCTATGGAGATGACGGTGCAATTATTGCAGGAGTTGGATTTTTAAACGGTGAAGCAGTTACAGTGATCGGTATGGAGCGCGGTGACACCATCGAAGAAAGAATTAAAAGACATTTTGGATGTCCCACCCCCGAAGGCTACAGAAAAGCTCTGCGGCTGATGAAAAACGCCGAAAAATTTAATCGCCCCATAATTTGCTTCATTGGAAGCTCCGGTGCATACTGTGGCATTGATGCAGAAGAAAGAGGCCAGGGCGAAGCAATTGCCGAAAATCTTTATAAAATGATGGGTATTAAAGCACCAATAATCTCGGTAATTGTAGGCGAAGGCGGAAGTGGCGGTGCATTGGCACTTGGTGTCGGAAACAGAGTATGTATGCTTGAAAATTCAGTATATTCTGTTATTTCCCCTGAAGGATGTGCAACAATCCTCTGGAAAGATGCAACCAAAGCAAGCGATGCGGCAGATGTTTTGAAGCTTACTGCTCAGGATTTGAAAGAATTTGACGTAATTGAAAAAATTATAGATGAAAAAGATCTTACAAGTGAAGAAATATGCAGCAATCTTAAAAACTACATTTCAGAAGAGATTATAACACTAAAAAAGATGTCAAAGCAAGAGCTTCTTGATCAGAGATATAACAAATTCAGAAAAATCGGAAGATAATCTTAATATCATATATTGAAAGAGACTGATTGAAGATATAATGAAGTAATTCATTTATTCAATCAGCCTTTTTTTGTAATCAAATATCATTTTAAAGGGAATGTAAAACCATATTGATTTTACATTCCCTTTTAAGTTGATTAATATATAATTATTAAATTATGTAATAATTATTTTTTCTGATATCTGTCGAATGCAGCGTTTCTGATTTCAAGGATTTCTTCGTAGCCGTCTTTCATAGCTTTATCAACTGCAGCTTCCCAATCAGAAAGTGATTTATGACCCATAACTACATCAATAAATACTGCACCAAGATCAGCTTCAACAAGAGTTGTGAGTTCAAGAACTCTTGAGCTTTCTTCATTAGTATAGCTTAATGTAGGAAGCTGATGTTCCTGAGGAGTATCTGTAGCATTAGGATCGTCTGCTTCTGTTCCATCTTTGTTTGCAGGTACGTTCCATGTTACAATAGCTTCTTTCTGCTGATCATACTGATAGTAACCCATCAGATAGTCAATGTGCTGGTTGTAACCGGGATAGTTACAGGGAAGCATATATTTGTACATAGCTTCTGCAACTGAGTTACAGTTTGAATTCTTAGGTTCAGCAATCAAATCGGTGTATACATAGTGTTTTTCTTCTACGCCGTCACCGTCGTCATCGCGCATTTCAACTGTGTGGTGTTCACCTTCTATACCAAAGAGCTGGAGAACCATGCCTTCTTCAGTGTATACATAGTTACACCATTCAGCAGCTTTTTCATAGTTACCGCACTGCCATGAAATAGCATTAGCAGTAGATGTAGCAGGATTATAACATACCTGGAATTCAGATTCATGACCATCTGCTGTTGTGGGATAAGGACAAGCTACAAGGTCAAAGTTGGGATTTCTGTCAAGTGCTGCAGGGAGAATCTTACCAATAGCAGAACCGATGTAACCGTGTGAAGCAACAGATATATCGTTAACCATGTTTGACATGATAACATCAGATGCAACTGTTGCAAAGTCAGGATCAATATAACCTGCTTTATACCATGCAGCTAACTGTGCAAGATATTCGGAGAAGCCTTCCTGCAAAGGAGCAAATACTACTTCGGCTTTTCCATCAACATCATCTATATAGAAACCTCTACCAACATCATATGCTGTGTTAAAACCGGAGCTACCGCCACTTGAGAAGGTGAGATCACTGATAGCAGCTGTGAAGGGCTTGGAGAAGCCTGATTCCTTCGCTTTAGCAAAGAGAGCTGTCCATTCGTCGATGTTTGTGGGAACATCCATGTTCCATTCTTTAAGTTTGTCTCTTCTTACATAAAGACCTGCAAAACCTTTTGTTTCACCAAGGTTAAGGTTGTTGAAGCCATAGTAGTCACCGGAGTCTGTTGTAACAGCTTTTTTCATTTCACCGTCTTTAACGTAATTCCAGTATTCGGGAGCAGCTTTGGAAAGATCGAGTTCTTTATTGAGGGCGATAATTACACCGTCATCAATAGCCTGCTGAGGACCGCCGGGATATGCATCCCAACTGTATTTGATAATGTCAGGCAATTTTTCATCGAGGAACATTGTTGTTGCTGCTTCGTTTCCTGTTGTTCCTTCAGCGGGATGAATAAAGTCAATGTGGATGCCTGTGTTCTTTTCCATTTCCTTATAAAGCATCATCTCACTGTTGTTCTGAAGTCCGGCATTTTTTGTGTTACCGTCCATGTTTACCCAGTAGGTAAACGAACTACCATCTGTTTCTACTCTGGTCTGACCCTGCTGTCCGCAACCAACAAATGCTGAAGCGAGAAGAGCAAGAGCTGCAAGAGAAGAAATAACTTTTGAAAGTTTTTTCATTTCTTTACCTCCATATTGTATTTTATATAACAATCGCAATGCGATTATTAACAAAAATTAACCCTTTACTGCACCAATCATTACACCCTTTACAAAATACTTCTGAATAACAGGATATACCAAAAGTATGGGGAGTGTAGCAACTATAATAGTAGCATATTTGATGTTTTCTGCCATTGTGGATACGTCACCGGCATCACCTTCTGCAGCTGTCTGACCGAGAATGAGAATTTCACGAAGTCTGAGCTGGAGAGGCTGAATTTCGGTTCCCTGAAGATAGAGGGAAGCATTGAACCATGAGTTCCAGTGACCAACACCATAGAAAAGAACCATAACTGATATAACAGCTTTTGAAAGCGGAATAATAATGTGCCACAAAACATGCATATCATTACCGCCGTCAACTTTTACGGATTCTTCAAGACTGGTTGGTATACCGTTAAAGTTTGTTCTCATAACAATCATATTGTAAACACTGATACATCCGGGAATGAGAAGTACAAGAATTGAACCTTCAAGACCGAGAATCTGAGTATATACAATATATGTAGGAATCATACCGCCACCAAAATACATAGTGAAAAGCATCATCCATGTGAGGAAACCTCTGATAGCAAAATTCTTTCTTGTAAGAAGGAATGCAGCTATTGTTGTCATGATAAGGTTGATGATTGTACCAACTACAACGACAAAGATTGTAACAAGATAACCTTTCTGAATTGCTTCTCTTGCAAGTACGTCTTTGTATGTAGCGAGAGTAAATCCGTTAGGTAAAAGCATGAGTGACGCTGTATCTGCCTGTTTTGACAATGAACATGTCACACAATACCAGAACGGATAGAAGCAAATGAAAATCATAAGTGCCATGAATAAAATGTTGAATAAATTGAAGACTTTCTCTCCAATTGACGGTTTATATACCATTTATTGTCACCCTCCTTCTCAGAATAATCCGCTGTCGGTTACTTTTTTGGATATGGTATTTGCTATTGTAAGGAATATGATATTTACAACAGACTGGAAAATACCAATAGCTGAGGAATAAGCAAAGTCGCTGTTTCCTTCACCGAAACTCAAATCATATGTATATGATGAGATAACGCGGGCAACACTTGCTGTTTTATCATTCTGAAGAAGAATGGTTTTTTCGTAGCCTACGCTGAGTATGGAACCGATATTCATAATAAGAAGAATAACGATTGTTGAAAGGATACCGGGAATTGTAATATGTACAAGCTGTTTCCACTTGCCTGCACCATCGATAACGGCTGCTTCATAAAGTTCCTGGTCAATTGAGCTGAGTGCAGAGATATAAATGATACTACCCCAGCCTACACCTTGCCAGATACCGGAGCCTACGAAAATGGGTCTGTAAGCATCTTCATTAATCATGTAGTTTTGTTTCTCACCGCCAAGCAAAGTAATTAGCTTGGTAAGGATACCTTCTGTCTGGAAGAATCGGATAATCATACTACAGATAACAACCATCGAGATAAAGTGAGGTAAGTATGTAATGGTCTGAATTATCTTTTTGTACTTGAGGTTCTTGATTTCATTAAGCATCAGGGCAAATATGATAGGTGCCGGGAAGCTGAAACAAGTACCGAGCAAGCTGATGTATATTGTGTTTTTGATAACAGACCAGAAAAGCGGACTCTGGAAAAATTTGACGAAGTTGCCGAATCCGTAATAATCTGCCCACGGACTTCCCCAAATACCGCCCTGTCCCATACGGTTAAACGGTCTGTAATCTTTGAACGCGATAATCAAACCGTACATCGGAAGATAAACAAACACTACAAAGTACACTATGACAGGAATAGCCATAAGATAAAGTACGAAATTGCGTTTGATTTCATCGCCGATACGTCTGCCCAGATTGGGCTTCTTTTTTAACGTAATGCTTTGTTCGTTCACTTTAACGCCCTCCAAATAATGTGTAATATGATAATATGAATCTGCATGTAAAGTAGAAACATATTACATTTTGCGACAAATACTTTCATAATTAAAATACAATTGTAGATGCCACTATTAAATACTCTAATATTATATATGAAATTTTTACAAAAAACCATAGACAAAACGATATTTGTGTGGTATAATACGGTACAAACATTGTATTATTTTAAGGAGTTGTGTTATTTATATGTATCAAAGTCACATAAACAATTACGAAGTAATTTCCAATGCAAATTTCTATACAGAAGCAATATCTGCGGCACACAGAGTCATAAAGACGCCCAATAAATATCTGAGATATGCCAACGAACATCTGCATGACCGCATTGTTTGTATCGTTTCGGGGAACTGTCGTTTTGATATGTTTAATGAAAAACCCATAAATGCATCGGCAGGAAGTATTGTGTACATCCCCTACAACATTGCATACAGCAGTGAATGGGCAGATAATGAAAAAAGTGAAGTATATTCCATCAACTATATAATGAAGGATCTCAACGGATACCGTATAACAATCTGCCCCGAAATCCGTAATTTTTCACACTGCGACAAACACATTATTGAAGGTCTGTTCAAGGAATGTTACCACATCTTCAGCACTGAAAAGTTTGGATTTCCGCTAAAATGCAAATATACTTTTTTAAACATTTTATATTCTATTATTTCGTCAGAAAATCTTCAGAAGCAATCAAAAGTATCAAAAGCAATTAAATACATAGATTCAAATTATCTTGAGGATTTTTCAGTAACCGACCTGGCTAATCTGTGCAATCTCGGAGAATGTATGTTCAGAAGATATTTCAAAGCCGAGACAGGCATCTCACCTCTTAAATACCGAAACAAACTGCGAATCGAAAAAGCCTATGAGCTTCTTGTTTCCGAGTCTTGTTCCGTTACAGAGGCTATGGAACTGACCGGATTTTATGATGCTTCATATTTTAACAAGTGTTTTAAAAGTCAAACCGGAAAAACCCCGTCCGAATGCAAAAACAAGCTATCTTAAGACAGCGGTGAATTTAGAAACTGCATACGAAGCTGTCAATGCCGATATGATTCCGAACAAAGCGCCGCATATGACATCGGTCGGAAAATGAACATAAAGATACATTCTTGAAAACCCTATTAAAGTTGCAAGCACAACAGCAGCCACTCCCCACCTGCGATTTTTTAACAATATAGCCACGGCGGCGGCAAAAGAAGCCGAGGTATGACCTGACGGAAACGAAAAATCATGAGGTGCATCGAGAATAATTCGTACAGATGTATTAATATCATATGGACGAACACGTGCAACAAGTGGTTTAACCGCAAGATTGACAAGGATAAAATTGACAAGAAGAGCAAGCAAAACACAAAAGCCAATTTTGCGGGTTTTTGAAAAAAACAGAAGTATTACACCCGCAAGTATCCATATCAGTCCCCTATCGGCAAGAGAAGACAGAAAGAGATTGACGCAATCCATAAGCTCATTACGCACTGCGTCCAGAGAATCAAGCACTGAAATTTCAAATTCAACAAATTTGTTATACACGTCAGTCACACCTCACTCGAATTCAATTTCCATAATTAACTCTTGAGTATTATCATCGGAATACTCAATTTCCGAAGAAAACATACGGCAAATTTCAATCATGTCATCTGTTGTAAAATCTCCTTTTTTTGCCCTTTGAGATATGCACAGCTGTCTGATAATGTGACATGAAATCAGGGAAAATGATATGTATGTTCCGATGCTTTTGCCAACAGCCTTTGGCAAGTGCCTGTATATAAAATAGATGAAAAGATTTTCAAACATCCTTCTCCATTCAGGCTTATCAAAAAAACCGCCATGGTCTTTGTTGCAAAGCGACATATCCGAAACATATTTCAACCACTCGGAATCAAGGCACTCAAGCCCGCTTAAAAACTCTGCCCATCCTGCATTTGTTTTTTCGGGAAGCTTTACTTCAAAATCATAACACAGCTCTTCAATCCGTTTTGAAAGCGGATTGTTTTTATTTAACAGGATTTCAAATACTTTGTCACGTTGCTCAAAAAAAATCCTTTCTTCATCACTGATTTCATTTATCACTCCGTCATCATCCTCACAATATGTTTGAAATGATTCTTCACAAGTTAAAATAATCCTTGCTGCTTCTTCACAACACATTCCGAGACCCATCTCAACCCTGTCAGAAAAATAATTGCGAAACCTCGGATGATCGGCACAAATTGAGCATAGTGACTTTTCGCCAAGCTCGCAAATCAGGTCACACAGTCCGTTTTCTTTGAGAAACGGACATCTTTCATCGGAATCCATCAAAAAATGCGCACCGCAATCATCGGTATATATATTTTTTGAAAGACGTTCCCCAAATTCGCCGCCAATGGCTTTGTACATATTATATGTATATTCATCAATATCTATTTCCCAGCCTACACAGCAACTGTGTCGGCATTTATCCGCTATGCACTTAAATGCAGGATAGTAAGATGGTGTTATTATTTTCATCGGCAATCACCTAAATGTTGGTATTTATATTATGATTATATCAAATGTATCATTTTTAGTCAATGAATTATCATTGGTGTTATAAAAGAAAAATAAAAATAATATAAACTGATGGACTTTTTTTTATTTTTATGTTATAATATAATTTATATTTGCAAAATATTATTAAATATTTCAGGAGAAGCATTATGGATATTTTACTTTTGGTGTTAGGCATTGTTTTTCTGATTAAAGGATCAGACTGGTTTGTTGAAGGAGCATCGGATATTGCAAAGGTGTTTAAAATCCCTTCTTTAATAATCGGCATGACTATTGTCGCATTCGGCACAAGTGCGCCGGAAGCCGCAGTCAGCATTTCGGCTTCAATACAAAGGAGCTCGTCTATAGCCCTCGGCAACGTTATCGGGTCAAATATTTTTAACCTTCTTGCAGTTGTCGGCGTAAGTGCATGTATTGCAAAGCTTAATGTGGAAAACGAAGTGACAAAAAGAGACTTTCCCTTTAATATACTTGCAACAATTGCAATTATAGTATGTTGTATGGATATATTTACAGATGCTTCAGATGCTATTATCATATCAAGAACAGACGGTATGCTTCTTTTGTGTTTATTTATCGTATTTATGTTTTATACTGTAAGCGGTGCCCTTGCCCAAAGAAAAAACATGGAGAGTGAAACACCGAAAAGGAAAATATTGCTCAGTCTTATTATGCTTGTTACAGGCATAGCAGGTGTCGTGGCAGGCGGAAAGTTCACCGTTGACGGTGCAAGTGGCATTGCCAAAGCTCTCGGAGTACCTGAAAATCTCATTGCTCTTACTATTGTTGCAGTCGGAACTTCACTTCCGGAGCTTGTAACATCGGTTACAGCTTTGAAAAAGGGTGAAAGTGATATTGCCATAGGTAATGTTATAGGTTCAAACATCTTTAACCTGTTATTCATAGTAGGTCTCAGTGCTTCCATCAGACCTCTTTCAACAGACATGAGTTCGTTGGTTGATTCACTTATATTGCTTGCCGTAAATATTGTTGTTTATGCACTTGTTTTAAAAAACAAATCCTTTGCAAGAGCATCGGGAATATTTATGACTTCATTGTATGTAGTGTTTGCAGTATTTGTTGTTTTAAGAGGTACAGTGCTCTGATACGAATTCAACTTGTGTGAATAATCGATAAAAAAGACGTGGCGAAAATCCATAGTGATTCTCACCACGTCTTTGTTTATTCATCGCTTTCGCTCTTATATGTCAAGCTCTGATTAATCTTTTGCATTTTCAAATCTGTTAACGCAATAATATCGGCACATTCAAGTAATTCTTTTTCAAGCTCCTGCGCATTGGCAAGATTTTTCTTGTATTTCATTTTATGTTCAAGACTTGCCCAAAAATCCATGGCGATGGTTCTGAGTTGAACCTCGACTCTCATATTTTGCTTACGATTGGCAAAAAATACGGGTATCTCAACTATCATATGATAACTACGATAACCATTTGGTTTTGGCTCCTTTATGTAATCCTTTATTTCAACAAGAGTAATATCATCCTGATTGGCAAACATTTCTGCAATCATATAAATATCTTCAATAAAAGAACATATGACCCTTACACCGGCAACATCATTGAGTTTGTTCAGAACCGATTCCATTGATAAGGACAGATTTTTTCTGTGAAGCTTATCAAGAATACTCATGGGACTTTTAACTCTTGACTTTATCATTTCTATTGGATTTCTTTTGTAAGCAACAGAAAAATCGTCATTGAGCACTTCAAACTTTGTGCGAACCTCTTTTATGGCACAACCGTACATCATCATAAATTCGGAAAAACCGTCAAAATGCTTTTTTATCTCTTGCATATTGGCTTCAGAAGCGTCTATAGGCATTTCTGACGAAATAAATGTTTTATTGATATTTTTTTCGGGATACATTGTTAAATCACCTCTTTACGTATAAATCATATCACAAAATCATCCTAAAGTGAAGTAAATGCAAATAAAATTAACAATTTATTAAAAAATATATTGATTTTTGACGTATTTCATATTAAAATGTTATTAAGTATGTAAAAATATTATAAGGGGGTCTTTGGCAATGAAGTATTTATCAGTTGTCGTTCCTTGTTATAACTCACAAGATTATATGGAAAAATGTATTGATTCGGTTCTTCATGGCGGAGATGATGTTGAAATAATTATAGTTGATGATGAATCAAAAGATAATACAGGGAAAATTGCAGATGAGTATGCAGCAAAATATCCGGATATCATAAGGGTTATTCATCAAAATAACGGCGGTCACGGTGAGGGTGTTAATCAGGGAGTTTTAAACTCTACAGGTCTGTATTTTAAAGTAGTTGATTCAGATGACTGGCTAAACACCGAAGCTCTGGATAATCTGCTTTCGGCAATAAAGAAAAATCATGCTGAAGGTACAGACCCGGATTTGTATATTTGCAATTATGTGTATGAGCATACAGCAGACAATACAACATATGTAATGTCATACAAAGACAAATTCCCCGATAAAAAAATTTTCACCTGGAATGAAATGAAGGGGTTTGGTGTATCGCAGTGTCTTATGATGCACTCTGTTGTCTTCAGAACAAAGTTTCTCCAAAAAGACTATATACCTCTTCCGAAACACACCTTTTATGTTGATAACATTTACATGTACAGGCCCTTGCCATATGTAAAATCCATTTCTTATCTTAATCTTGATTTATATCGCTATTTTATCGGAAGAGACGATCAGTCAATAACCGAAGCAAACGTTATAAAACGTCTTGATATGCAAATGAAGGTAACCGAACTCATGTTTGCAGCTCATGATCTTAAAAAGATTAAGGCAGAAAACAAGAAGCTCTATCAGTATATGCTCCACAACCTTGCAATTATGATGCACATTAACGCTTCATTTTCTTTTCTGTCCAAAGACAAAGAAAAAATCCGCAAATTCCGAAAACTTTGGAAAGACCTCAAAGCCAATGACCGATTTTTATATTACAAACTTCGTTACGGCACTACAGCAATTTTAACAAATATGTACGGAGCAATCGGAAGAGCTATTTATATTTTCGGTTACAGAATAGCAAAAAAAATAGTTAAATTTCAATAAAAATGTTCCGACAAAATCCCCTAAAAAAACTAAATTGTTTTTTTACTTGAAATGCTGTTGTATTTATGCTATAATAAAAAAAATTGTAATTCAATTAAATTCAATGTTTGGAGAAATTCCGTTGTTACGGATAATACTCCAAAGCTTTACAAAGGAGAAGTTGTGATGATTGGTTATTATAATCCGTCTGTTATATTGACATATGTTGGTTTGTGTACAGCTATTTTTGGTATGACAGAAGCTTTGAAGGGTGATCCTAAAATAGCACTTATATGTCTTATGATATGCGGTATATGTGATATGTTTGACGGAACCATTGCCCGCAAATGCAAAAGAAGCGAGGATGCCAAATCTTTTGGTATTCAGATTGATTCACTTTGTGATCTTGTATGTTTTGGAGTATTCCCGGCAATGCTCGGATACGGAATAAAAAATATTGAAGTAAATTCTTTTGATATTTTTGCTTCAGCTATTTTTGTTCTTGCCGCAATAATAAGACTGGGCTATTTTAACGTTCAGGAAATAAACAGAACCGCATCAAATGCCGGAAAAAGAGAATATTATGAAGGACTTCCCGTAACCTCGGTAGCGCTCCTTTTGCCTGTTTTCTTCCTGATTGATGTATATGTTAAGCCTTTTGTTGCTTTTAAAATTTACAATATTGCATTAATAGTTATAGCTATAGCTTTTGTAACAAAATTTAAAATTAAAAAGCCCTATATGCACGGTTTGATTATTGTTGCATTTATCGGACTTGTAATATTTATGCTTATCCTTATGGAAGGAGATAAGATTCAGAATGCCCCAACGACTGTATCATACTGCATATGGCCGCTGTTTGCTTAAAATATTAACTACACCTGCCATATCAAAGCTGGCAGGTGTTTTTATGAACAGCCCGCTATCAAAATTTTATATAAAGCATTTTATTAAAAAAAATAATATTGATATGTCTGACTACAGAATAGAAAACTGGTCATGCTTTAACGAATTTTTTACCCGTAAGCTCAAAAACGGAAAGCGGAATCCGTTAATGCAGGCAAACGCCCTCATATCACCTTGCGATGGCTATCTCACAGTATATAACATCACGCCGGAATCCACATTTAATATTAAGGATTCTGTTTATACCATCAGCGATCTTACTCAAAACAATGATATTGCCGATGAATATAACGGAGGATTATGTCTGGTATTCAGGCTCACACCATCTGATTATCACAGATACATTTATCCGGATACCGGGGCAAAGGGAAAAAATATTTTCATCCGCGGAATACTCCATACAGTGCGTCCTGTTGCTTTTGACAAATATCCGGTTTTCAAAACAAACTCAAGAGAATATACAATATTGCGAACCAATAATTTTGATGATGTTGTCTTCATGGAAGTTGGAGCAATGATGGTCGGAAAAATTTGCAATTATCACCAGGAACACAATTTTAAACGCGGTGAAGAAAAAGGGAAATTTGAGTTTGGAGGATCAACAATTATTATGTTGCTAAAAAAAGATATTGTTCTTATGGACCGCGACATAACAGAGACAGTTGAAAAGGGCGAAGAATTTCGCATAAAGCTCGGAGAAAAAATCGGAGTACGAATATAAAAAAATCTCTTTTCGTTTTATCGAAAAGAGATTTTTTCTGTGTAGGGAACTTCGTTTTATATGCACAAAATCACATTATATTGCTTGCAAATTTTTTATAAAATCAAGCTTTCGTATATTGAAAGCGCTTTTAAAGCATCCTCTTTGGTATCATATTTCAATTCTGTAATAAGTTTTCCGTTAACATCAACAATACCGTATTTATGATTTTTCAAAACAGGTGCATATCCGTTATCAAATTCGAATATATAATCATAGTCAAATTCACACAGCATTTTATTTGTGAAGCTTATAAGTCCCCACTTACTGTATTCATTGGCAGCAGCAATCACATTATAATCATATGACGGATTAAAACCTGTGTAAACGAAAGGAATAATCGTATTTCCCTCAACATCAATTATTCCGCTGTATTTTCCTGTAGAAACAATCGCTTTACCGTATTTAAAATCAAGTGCTGATGTATATTTAAATTCTATCACAGTATCCCCGGAGTCATTTACATAACCAAAATATTCGCTGTCATCTTTCATTATCGATACAGCTGACAATCCGTTTGAAAACTTTCCTGCATTTACAAATATGTAATCAGTAAGCATCTCTCCGCCCGGCGAAAACAAAGCCCAGCGCTGATTGTCCTTAAGGAAAACAGACATCGCAGTACCCTGCTTTACATCTTCATGGATACAAGGAATAACTTCGTGTCCCATATGGTCTATATAGCCGTATCCATCCTTATATGCAAGAGCATAACCGTTTTTAAATTCCTCAAGATATTTATAGTCAAAATCTGAAATAATTCTGCCCTGATTGGATATTATTCCGAAACTGTCGTTTTTATATGCCACTGTTGAACCGGAGTCATTGAACGGATATATATAGTCATATTCAAACGGTACCACAATATCAGCTTTGTCATCTAAAACCCCATACTTATCACCAACCATGGCAACGGTGGTTTTGAGCTTGCCGAATGAATATAAATAATCATATGCAGGCGGAATTACTGTTCTGCCGCCACAGTCCACTATTCCTATTTTACCATTATAAACAACTCTTGCTCTGCCGTTAATATCAAATTTGTCAAGAGCCTCATATTTTATATCTATAACAACATTTCCAAAGCTGTCTACACAACCCCATTTCCCTTTTCTGACAACGTAATATCCCTCTATCATATCATTGTCAGACTGAACTCCGTCCGTAATTTTGTACACTTCATCATATTTTTTTTCGGACAAGATTCCTCTCGCACAATCAAGAACATACCATCCATCACTTTTTTTAACCATTGCAATACTGTTTGCGCAATAAACAATATCATCATAAATCGGCGGAATGAGAATTTTTCCGTGAATGTCACACATGCCTTTCAATGAATCTTTTATAATATATATGGTGGATGGTGATTCATAGATAATACCGCTGTATTCAATACCCGTTAAAAGATTTCCTCTTGAATCCATCAGCCCATGACGATGATTTGATGTGACCTTGTATAGAAAATCATTATCATAGTTTGATACAGCATCAAATTCAAATCTGTGCAGCAATTCTCCGGCAGAATTCACAAGGCTGTACCGATTGGCATTTACAGCAATTGCACTTCCCTCACTGTTAAATAATCCAACACCGTCATAAACACGTGTTATATATACAGCTCTTAATTCGGCATCATATTTTATATCCATATGAAAACCATAGCAAATCATTCGCAACGGCACATAAACAACGTCGTTTTCTTTGATTGACGGATATGCATCTTCAAGAACATTATGTAAGAACGAATTCCTGTCGCCGACAATTACAGAACCGGTTTGAGAATCATAAGTTACATTTCGGACTTTGTTTGAAAAAGTGTATACCACCCCTTCGGTATCAACACTAAGATTGGCATCAAACAATTTTGCAAGAACATTGGGTTCTCCGTATATTGTCGAGTTTCTGAAAACAAATCCGCTGCCGCTGTCTATCTTTGCATTATTAATATATATATTCGGAATATCGTCAGATGCATCAACCGAAAACGGGATAATCAATAATACAAAGAGCATCACATACATATATAAATATTTCCTCATGCATTCTCCCCCATTCTGTATATATCATTTCAATATTACCATATCATAAACGCAGGATTACTACAAGGGGTAGATAAAGAACTGTAATATATTTATTATCAGACTGTAACATTTGCCGAAAAATTTGCTATACGGTCTGCAGACACGTTTGCCTCGTATATTGCAACAAGATAATTCCAAAAAAGAGGCGTTATTCTCCCGTCCGGATTTAATCCGGACACTTTTTGAACTGCTTTTACAGCCTCTTGTGTTTCAAAATCCAAAATACCGTTAACAGTCAGAAGCGGTATATTTGTAAACACATCAGAAAGAGTCAGCAACATTGACTGAATAATAAAAATTGTCGGAACAAAAGACGGTTTTTCCTCATTCAAACCTGATTCCGGATATATGTGTACGCTGTTTACTACGGATTCCTTTTCAATTTCTTTATATACGTTTACAATGTGGTCCCATGTGCTGAAATCTGTAACGCCGTCGTCATTCAAATTGAACATTTGCTGAAATGCCGTAACCGCATTTCTGGTAGCATCTCCGTATACCCCGTCAGGCAACACATCGGGAATAGATGGGTATTTTCTCGAAATTGTACGCAAAAAAACCTGCAAATTGTAAATTGGTGAATTAATTCTCAAAAGATGCTTCATATTTTACCTCCATTAATTAATCCCGATTACCCGGCTCCAGATTTCGGCCGGGATATTGAGTGGGTTCAACAACATTCTCCATACGTAACCCTCCACGCAAGACTACATTTATAATTGCAGAATACGTATCATAAATTGTATTCCAGGTTTGTTCATCAATCACACCTGTCACATCCAATCCGTATACAGACTGAAAGTTTTTTATGGCTTCAAAAGTCAATTGACCAAATTCTCCTGTTACCGGAACAGAATTTATTCGCGGATCAAACTTTGAAATGATGAGCAAGAAATACTGTGCCGATGATACCCGAGGTCCAACCGCGCCAACGGTAATGCTTTCCGGAAACTGCAAATCTGCACTAACATATTGTTGTCCCTCTGACACAAGCTCCGAAAGATTCTTAATGCCTGTGTAAAGAAGTACCATTTTATTCCACGTAGCTCTTCCGACAACGCCATCGGGAGTGAGATTGAAAATTTGCTGAAATACCGAAACTGCATTTTCGGTATTCTCACCAAATACCCCATCAACAGGATCGATTTTCGGTATGAGAGGATAATCACCCGAAATTGTGTTCAAAAATGTCTGAATGAGAGTTACACTGCCGCCCGTATCACCCTTGCGATAGGCTCTGCCCGGATATAACGATACAATACCGGCAATAGGTGCATTGGTGACAAGCTCAATATTGTTACCATAATAATACTTTAAAATCTCTATTGCACTGTACCCTTCACGTGCCAGCTCCTCACTGCCCCACTGTGAAAGTCCCTCACAGGTAACGGTTGTTCCGTTGCAATATTTTGCCGCAAGCGGTTCGATAAAGCCTACACGCCTTATATATGTGGTGAATATATCATCAACTATTCTGTCGATATTTTCAAAAATATTTCTTCCGTAGATAAATTTCTGGTCATAGGCTGTTGAAGATGTAATATTAAAGTTATATCCCCTGCTACGGTAATATTCGGTGTAAACACGGTTAAGAGCATAGGATATTTGCGCATATATATTAGCATATATTGCAGCCTCTGACCAAGTGGGATAAATTTCGCTTGATGCAACATTTTTTATGTAATCGGGAAAGCTTACAATAACATTTTGTGCGTCTTCGTCGGGAGCTCCGAGATGGACTGTTATGAAATCGGGAACATAGGGAACAAGCGGAATGGGCATCAAATCACCTCTACAATAATATTTCACTGTTTACATCAAAAAAATCTGCTTTGTTGTCATACGGAATATGAGGTGCTGTCGGAATCAGCTCGACATTTTGCACTGAAACCTGCTCCGCAAAAACCTGAACTCCCTCAATGTATGCCGTATTAAAACCGGGATGATCAATTCTTACGTTAACTCCGGTAAAGGGTTTTTCATTGCCCGGACTTGTTGAAAGGGCTATGTCGGGTGTGTCTACAGAAACAAGCTCTGTTTTCCCGTTTTCATCGGTAATTCTAACTCCGATAAGCTTATTACTTCCATCGGCGGAAAGCACGGAAAAAGTTGCATCTTTAACCGGAATCTGAGCATCGGAGGTATACACTCTTGCAGTAACATAACCTATTGCCATATTTTTCACCTCTTAAAATTATATTGTAAAATTCTTTTTTATATAACAAAAAATCCGTCTAAAGACGGATTTTTATGAAAGTATTTAATTGAACTTTGGCAAATAAGCTCCATGAGCATCAATCAGATCATCAACCATTTTCTTTATGGTGTCAATATCCAATTCACTGCCTGTGTGTGGATCAAGCATAGCCGCCTGATAGATATGATCTTTTTTGAGAGTTACAGCAGCTTCTATGGTAAGAAGGTGAACATTGATATTTGTCATGTTCATTGCCGCACATTGAACAGGAAGCTCACCAACTGCACAGGGATGAATTCCGGCACCATCTACAAGGCACGGAACTTCAACACATGCATTTGAAGGAAGATTTGCGATAATATTTCCGGTATTAATTACATTTCCACCGATTTTATAGGGGGTGTTTTCAACAATGCTTTGCATAATGTATGAAGCATACTCTTTGCTTCGCTCGTGATCTTTCAGTCCGCTTTTGAGAAGCTCAGCATATTCTTTTTTCCAGGCTTCAATCTGATTTATGCATCGACGGGGATATTCATCAAGGGGTATGTTATACTTTTGTATAAGCTCCGGATATTTGCTCTTTATGTAGAACATGTTATATTCGGCATTATGCTCGCTGGATTCGGTGCAATAATAACCAAAGTTTCGGATATAGTCCATGCGAACCTTATTTTTATTTTCCGGATTATCAATATAAGCGTCAACTCTTGATTTTATTTCAGGATAAAGGTCAATACCGTTTTTATCTTTAATTTCAAGCAGCCACCCCATGTGGTTTATGCCGGCAATCATCTCTTTTCTTCCATCAAGCTTATCTTCCATGCCAAGATCTTTTAACAGACTTTCACTGCACACCTGAACACTGTGACACAGACCTATAGTTTTTACACCGGTGTATCTTTGCATATATCCGGTAAGAATTGACATGGGATTAGTATAGTTAAGAAGCCATGCATCCGGACAAACTTCTTCAATATCTCGGGCAAAATCCGCCATAACAGGAATTGTACGAAGTCCGCGCATTATGCCGCCTATGCCCAGTGTATCAGCAATTGTCTGTCGAAGACCATATTTTTTGGGAATTTCAAAATCAATTACAGTACACGGTTCATAACCACCGACCTGAATTGCATTAACAACAAAATCTGCTCCCCTAAGAGCCTCTTTTCGGTTTTCTTCGCCTACATAGCATGTAATCTTTCCATATCCGCCTTTTGAGACATGCATAGCCTCGAGGATTGTGCGACTTTCTTCAACACGTGTTGCATCAATGTCATAAAGTGCAAATTCCGAGTCTCTGAGTGATTCAACACACATACAGTCACCAATTACATTTCTTGCAAATACGGTGCTTCCTGCACCCATAAATGTTATTTTCATAATATCGCTCCCTGCAATTTTTATTCAATTATACCTTGACTAAAGTAAAAATCAAATGGTATAATGTTGCAATAATATGTAATTTTGTTGTTTTGGAGTGCGCTTTATGGAAAAATATATTACAGTTACAAACGAAGACTTTTCTGCAATAACCCCTGTGCAATTCGGATATCAGTCATGCAAATCGCTTCACGCATACGGACCCGCAATACGCACATACTGGCTTATTCATTTTGTTGTTTCGGGATTTGGCAATTTTGAAATTAACAACAAAAAATACAGAGTATCTCCCGGTGAGATGTTTGTTATTCCCCCATGGGTTGAAACCTTTTATCAGGCTGACAAAGAAAACCCATGGGAATATATATGGATTGGATTTAATTCAAAAGGTGATTTACCCCACAATTTGAACGATATCATTCATTTGCCCGAAGCCTTCGGAATTTTTAATTCAATGAAAAAATGCGAAGGAATGAGCGGAGGAAGAAGCTCTTTTCTTTCCTCAAAAATATGGGAGCTGTTTTCACTCATTAAGGAAAATGGAATTTTTAAAACAGATTATGTTCAGACCGCCCGTGAAATAATACATTCGGAATATATGAACCCTATAACAATTGAAGGCATTTCCGAAAGACTGAATCTGGACAGAACTTATTTTTCGGTCTTGTTCAGGAAAAAGACGGGCATATCTCCCAAAAACTATCTTTTAAACTTCAGAATGGACATGGCAAAAAAGCTTTTGTCACGGGAAGACGTGAGTGTGTCGGTTGCCGCCTATTCGGTCGGATACGGTGATGTTTTTAATTTTTCAAAAATGTTTAAAAAATGCTATGGTGTTTCGCCAAGTGAGTATGCAAAACAAAAAAGACACCCTGACTTTTAATCAGGGTGTCGATTTATCTTATTTGATTGCATTTATATCGTATGGAGTTGTCTGATATACATAATAATTTAACCAGTTTGAAAAAAGAAGATTTGCATGAGCTCTCCAACGTACAATCGGCGGATTCTCAGGATTATCGTCTATAAAATAATTAATGGGAATCTGAATGTCTTTTCCTGCATCAAGATCTCTGAAATACTCTTTTGAGAGAGTATCGGGATCATATTCGCTGTGACCCGTTACGAAAATCTGTTTTTTGTCTTTGCTTGCCGCTATGTAGAGACCTGCTTCCTTTGAGGTTGCAATTATGCGAAGATCCTTCACGGCTTCAACATCTTCAAGCTTAACGTAAGAATGTCTTGAATGAGGTACATAAAACTCATCATCAAATCCACGGGTGAGCATTGTTTGTTTGCGGTCAACCCTGTGTTTGAACACTCCAAAAAGCTTTTTGTCAAGTGAATATTTGGGAATGCCGTAATGATAATAAAGACCTGCCATGGCTGCCCAGCAAATATGAAATGTGCTTGTTACATTTGTTTTTGACCATTCCATGATTTCGGTGAGCTCATCCCAATAATCTACATCATCAAACTCAAGAAGTTCAACCGGTGCGCCGGTTATTATGAGCCCGTCATACTTATTGTGCTTAACCTCGGAAAATTCTTTGTAAAATTCATTTATATGATCTTCGGATATGTTTTTTGAACGGTAAGATGCAGTGTGGAGAAAGTCAATCTCTACCTGCAAAGGGGTGTTGCCGAGAACTCGTGCAAGCTGAGTCTCTGTAACAATTTTTGTTGGCATTATATTTAATATTGCAATCTTAAGAGGACGAATATCCTGCGTAAGAGCTCTGCGCTCTGTCATGCAGAAAATGTTTTCTCCCTTAAGAATGCTGTTTGCGGGCAGATGCTCCGGAATTTTAATTGGCATGACCACACCTCCATAATAATATAATAATAATTAAGCAAATACTGCTGATGTTATATATGCTATAAACGGCAAGCTTGCAAGTGAAAAAAGTGTTGACACGGCAACCACTGACGAAGCATAGCCGCTGTTTTTATTAAACCGTGCCGCAAAAATTGCCGAAATTGTAGCACAAGGACATGCAGCAGAAAGAATTGTAGCATATGAAACAGAAATATCTATATTTAAAGCTTTTAAAGCAATAACAACTGCAATCGGCATAACGAGCAATCTTAAAATGCATACAATATACAGATTAACATTTTTAAGTGCATCAAGAATTTTTGTTTCTGCAAGATAAATACCCAAGAGAACCATTGCAACAGGAGTATTTAAAGCGCTCATACCCTCGATGGCAGTTGTGGCTACCTTTGGAAGCTTTATGCCTGAAAATACAAGTATGGCAGATAACGTCACGCCTATTACACCGGGATTTAGAATAACCTTCAAAATAGAAGTTTTCTCGGTGCCTGCCGTAAACATTTTATAGCCCTGTGTCCAAACAAATACATTGAACACAGCAAGATAGGCAGAGCCCACAAAAACTCCTTCTGCACCAAGAGCCGCCTCTAAAAGAGGAATACCCATAAAGCCGCAATTTGAATAAGAAATACAAAATCTATCTACAATGCTGCGGTTTTTATCTTTACTCTTTATATATATAAATTTTGACGAAACAAACATCACTACATGAACAGCAATAGCAACAATAAAGGCAACTCCAAGCTTTTTGAGTGAATCGGGATTGTAGCCCTGCTGGAATGATTTTATTATAACACAAGGAGTGACAATATACAACAGCAAATTTGTCATTTCTCGTGTACCGTCATGGGAAAACATTTTAATCTTTGTAAACAAATAACCTACAGCAATAAATATTGCCATTATTATTACCTGCGATGAAACTGCAGATGTAATATTTGTATCCAATATTCTCACCTCGTATGGTAGTATAACAAAAATTGAAATAATTATCAATTGATGATTTTAACAAATTAAACTAATGCAAATACTATATTTTAAGATATATATTTTAGTGTAAAGTATTGACTTTTTAGGCTTAAAGTAATAGAATTAGATAAGATTCATTTAATAAGAGGTGTATGTCTTTGGCTTTTAAAATTAATTTCAACGGACAAACGCTCGGTGAAGAAATTGCCAACGCAATATCACACGGAGTCGGAGCTCTGCTTGCAATAGCAGGAACTGTCGTTATGCTGGTTACTGCGTGTATGACAAGCGATTCTATGGGGATTGTAAGTGCCGCACTTTACGGCTCTTTCACCATATTATTATACCTTTTTTCAACAATATACCACTCTCTCACCAACACCAGAGCAAAAAGAGTTTTTCAGATTTTTGACCATTGCTCAATTTTCTTAATGATTCTCGGTTCATACATTCCAATTTGCCTTTGTCTCATAAGAGGACCGTGGGGATGGTCACTGTTTGGAGTGACTGCCGCACTTTCGGTGCTTGGAATTGTGTTTAATTCAATTGATCTTAAAAGATGGCACAAGCTGTCCATGATTTTATATGTGTTTATGGGTTGGTCAATTGTGTTTATGTTCAGGCATGTGTATGTAAGAGTTCCCATGGAGGGTCTTGCATTATTAGTCGGTGGAGGTATATTCTATTCACTCGGCATAATATTCTTTGCCCGTGACAGGATAAAATATATGCACTATATATGGCACATCTTTGTCCTCCTGGGAAGTATACTTCAATATTTCTTTATTTTGTTTTATGTTATTCCGCTGTAAATACCATTAAATACATCGAACCTCATCGAAGAAATGAGGTTCGATTTTTTTATTCAAAATTATATTTTACATTATCTATCATCAAAGTACCGCTGCAGGAAGCATAGGTAGTAAACGAAAATCCGTCAGCATTTGTTTCCGGCAAATCAGGAGTGTAGCTCGAAATGAAATAGTCATTTCCCTTGTAAGCACTTTTTCCGTCTATAATGATTTCGACAATATTTTGCATCTGACGAGGTGAATATACAAACTCAACACTGTGCCATTCATTTTGAGTAACACTTGCAAATTTTGTTCCGATATCCGAAGATGACCGTCTTATATAAAGCTCTGCCTTTTGACCATCGCCGAAGATACACCATCCAACAGCACCTGCGTTTGACCTGCCGGAGCCGAGAGATGAATAAAACTCAGGCTTTGTGCCTGAAATATACACATCAAATATGGCACGAACTTTGCCGTAATTTTCGGGAACTCTTACAAAGAAATCAGCACTTGTATTGTCCCCGCCACCGGTGATGGCAAGTGCTTTTCCGCCGTCAGATCTGTTTGCTGTTTCCACCTTTCCGTTGCCGCCTTTATAAACAATTCGCCATATATTATTCAGTGTATTACTTTCAAAATCATCCGCATATGACGTGGGCAAGGATTCAAGCGGGATTTTCTCTGTTTGAGATGAATTTCGGATAGCATCCCAAAACGCCTTCTTTTCTTCGTAGGTGAAAAATTCCGGTTCATCAACACCTGCAAGGTCACAGGCATAATACGGAATTCTTCTGGCAAGCTCGGTGGAATTCATATCACCCTCAGGCAGTCCCAAGGATACAAAAGCGCCCTGACTTTGAGGTGAAGACCCCGTTCTGTACCATGAAAAACCGCCGTCATCTTTTTTGAAATCGTCTATATTTTTGTTGATACTTTTAATCATATCCTCCAAAAACTCATCAACCAAAGTCCATTGTTCGTCGTTGAACCCGTTTTCCAAAGATGAATTTATTCCATCAACAAGGGCAAGCGGATTCCATATATCCGCCGCTGTGGCCGGTTTGAAGGTTTTTACAATTTCGGATATACTCGATAAAGCTTTTTCAAAATTCGGATACGGTCCGTAGTGACACACTACCGCACATTTCATGGCACCGTTTAAAGCCGCCATATCACATTTGTCGCCCCAAAGTCCCGTTTGGGAATTTTGTTTTGATATGACAAAATCATAAGTAACCTTTGAAAGACCCGATGCTTCAATGGTCGTCCACGAAGATGCAACATCATTTCCGGCTTCGTAAGCGCTCTTGGTTGAAAAAATTTCTTCAAGCCACAAAAGACACGCTTCTTCTGATTCAAACCGCGGGTCCGTGGTTGAATTGAGATTGACGGTTTCCTCAAGCCTTTCCGACGGAAGCGGATAGATAGGCTTTTCGCCGTTTGTCAATCCGATAAGATGAATTGCCTGATAAAGGTTTCTGCCCTTTTTGGAATCACTTACCATCTTGCCAAACTGCGGATCATAAAAATAACCGTCATCACTGCTCTGTCTTTCCTTGGCGAAATTGGTCAATCCCGATACAAACCAGTCGGGAATCATGCCATCATTTTCTGCCTCTTCATCCCAAAGACCGCTTTCGGTAAGATATGACACTGCCTGAGATGTACTTTCGATGTCGGGGGCAAAATAAGGGTAATCTCTTGAAGACACGCTGTAGTAAAATCCCCCACTCTCTTTGTCATATAGAGATGCAAGCCACATCGCAGTATCAAACCCAAATTTATCGTACAAAGCAGAAAGCTCACTTTCGGTATCGCCGGGAAGCTCTCTTTCCACTTCGGGATTTTCAAATCGATTTTCATACATTACGGCATATACCGCCATGGATTTTAATTCAAGTGTGTAGGTAGAGCTGCCATCTTCGGTCTTGGAAACCGAGCAAAACGAAGCATGATTATATGCCGCATTGTGATTTAAGCTTGGAGAATGTGCTGTTTCACCGTTTGGTGTTGTGTAATTTGTATTTGAAAACTCAGCCACATATTCGCCGTCTACAAACAGCTTCACATCACCTTCAAACTTGCGGTTAACTTGTTTTTGAGGATTCATTGTTCTCACAAAAGTGTATTTATGAAAGTTACCCATTTCAATAAGGGGAGCATTTTCTATTTTAACACCGTTTCCCATGCCGTCACAGCTCCAGTAGAGTGCGACATGAGTGTCGTTTTCTTTTTTGAACACAAGATTTGCATTCTTTCGGTTGTCTCTTTCAGTGCTGAAAAGAGATATACACATTCCGTCGCCATCGGACAAATCGGAAATACTCATTTCAATGTCTGCGACAGCTTGCTTTGCATATCCAAAAACAGAATAATTAAAACCCGAACACGAATAAAAATCGTCGTTTGATGCTTTGTCGATCTTGGTTACCATAAAAGAGTTGTCTATTCCAAAACCGGTTTTTGCAGTATGATTGGATTCTTCTTCGTCGTAAGTTACCCATCCCCAAGAGCATCTTCCTCCGTCACCACCGGACATTGGCAGTCCCTCTGATGAAAGCACAACACTGTTTTTTGCAAAATCCTGATGTTTTCTCATTGAAGTCTCAACAAGATTTACCGTGTAGGAAGCTGTAGTTCCGTTGCTTGCACGAACAGTGTATGTGACAGGCGAGGAAAAATCTCTCGGCACATCTTTGTCAATTACATCTCCCACCGAATCAATGTCACAGACAATGCCGTTTAAAACAGCATTATCCAAAATTTCGGGTGTAACACAAGGAATATTAGCTGTCATTTCATTGGTTACGGGAGTAAAGTTACCCAAAGCATAGGTTGTGGGTACATAGACATCAATTTCTTTGGTTTGATGATTTATGTATCCTTCAAATTTATTATTGCCTATTGTCATTGTAAGAGAATTAATTCTCTTTTCACTATTTTTGGCAAGTTCAAAAGGCAACGCAAAAGGCTTCATATTTTCACCCATAATAAAGGTTTTAACTTCGCTTTTAAGGTTATCAATTTGTACAGGATTGTTTTTTATTATAAAACCCGTCTTACCTGCCGAAATCTCTGCTTTTTTCAGTGACACGGCCGAAAGCTTGCCACCTGTATAAACAGTTGTCACTACATAGATCTTTTGCTTTTGAGATGAACGATTTGAAAGTTTAACCTCACAGAAAACTTCTCCCATGATTACAGTGTCAACAGGCTCGGTGCCGCAAAAATATTTGATTTCATTAACATTAATACTCACGGCATTTGCCCCAAAAGAGGCGCAAGGCGACACCGTAAAAAGTGTCGCCAAAATACCGATTAAAGCTATAAATCTTTTAATGTACATAAATGCACCCGCTTTTAGTTATCAAATGGTCCTACCCAGTATACATCGCTGATGTCATCTTCTCTGTTATATATTATGGTTTCGTAATTGTCATAATATCTGTTTCTTATGACAGCAGTCTGATTGGGATTAGAAGTGTCAATGGAATATCTTGAAATAACCTTTGCAGTTTCGGTTACTTCATCAAAATAGTATACATAGGGATTCTTGTATGCAACAACAAGTCTTTCGGCAATGGAGTTTGACTCGTCCCCTTCTCTGAATCCGAAGTTGACAAAGAAAGCAGAACCTGCTATCTGTGTAACTCTGCCGTGCATAACGGTGTGAAGTCTGTTCCAGTTGCTTGTGTAGTTATACTGACCTTCTTCATGAATGTAGGCATCAAAGGTTGCAGAGTTTTCACGCTCACCTGTGTTACCCCACACATCATACTCATCACCGCACATGAGATATCCGTTTTTCATATAATTACCCTTGTTTTCACCGTCGAGTGTGAAAATCTTATAGATGTCGGTTATTTCACCATAGGCATTAAGAGCAACTCTCAGAATATCACCGGGATGCACATTGTATTTTTCCTTGGGAAGTGAATCGGACACTTTGAATGAGCCGTATTTCCCTTCGTAACAGCCATAGATGAATTTTCCCGGAACACCCTCCGAGTCAAATTTCTCGGTGAATTTTTCAACAAGGAACAAATCAAGTTTTGGAACTGTTACCGCTTCGGCAGAGAACTGTTCCACCATAACCGCACAGCTTCTGTCATCAGCCACATCATACACATCACAGTCATAAACCTTGTAGTCATTTTTCCAGTCGTTTTCAGGCGAGAAGAAGTATATCAGTCTCTCAATATCACCAAGGGTTTTTTCGCCGTCATAAAATCTTCTCCAGTCATCATAAGAGGGAACACGAAGTGCCTTGGTATCGTTTACCATGTACATTCCGCCAAGAAGACCGAAGTTTTTGTATGCGTCATACCTGTCTTCCCGGTGATAGGAATAATCAAGGGAGAAAACATCGTTGGAAAGACCTGTTCCGCCGGCTTGAACAGTGTTGTCCTGTGGAGTTTCTATAACGGATATTTCGTTATTCTCATTGAGAGTATATTTTATGAGACCGTTGCAGAAAATTGTTTTAGACGAAGCTCCACCCGATGACGGGAAAACCTCCATCATCTGAAGAACATTAGAGGGAGTATCTTCAATGTCTGCATTACCTCTGACACCTTTATATTTCACTCTTTCGGCTATTTTGTATTCGTTGATTGTTCCGTTCATCTCATAAATCCGAAGTGTTGCACTTTCTTTAAGCCCTGTTTTGGTAATGCCTCCTACAATGAGATAGCCATATTGTGAAGCCTTGCTTTTTTCGCCGCCACAGCCTGCGATGTAATAATCATTGGTGAGATAAAACATTGTCTTTTCGCCCGGGTTAAGCTTTTTGATAGCTTTTTTGGCACTGTCTGCAACATCAAATCTTTCGTTGTCAATAACGATAAATCCGTCACCCACTTCATTGAGCCTTGCTTTGGTTTTTATTGTTGAAACATCAATATCAAAGTATTTTCCGTCATTAGACTTCATAACGGAAAGTACATTGTTTTCTTTGATGTCATAGAAGCTGAGTTCCTTGCCCCGGGAGTGAATTCGGATTGTCACATCGTCATCATTTAAGGGAAGCTTAAATGATTTGTTGCCGTAAAAATCACTGATTACCCCATTTGAGGCAACCGTTTCGACAAAGTATATTTCTTTGTCTTCCACTCTGACAATATCGTAAACATTGTTACCGTCGGTATCGGTAAGATATACACCGCCGTATGAGGGTTTTAAAAGTGTATCCGTCAGATTTGTATTTTCAACCCTCCCATTATAGATAACAAGGGGGCTGTCAGATAATTTGAATCTACTCTCTTTGTTGCCGTCATAAGAATACAATATACTTTTGGATGTAGAAGGACTTATATCCTTAGATGCAACATAAATCTCTCTTACATCATCTGCAAATTCCCATGTGAGCACCACAAGACGGGAATTTTCCTTTTTAAAATAGATTGTTAAAGGATAACCGAGATAGTTTTCTGCATCTGTGCCATTTGAATCAAATATTTCTGATGTTTTCAATTCATCATATTCTGAAATATTACAAAGAACGAATCTGCCGTCCTCGGTTTCTTCTTCGCCGTTTAAAGCAGTGTATTTATTTGCACACAATGTTCCTTCGCATGAAAGAATTCCCATCCACTCGGTCATGGGGTTTTCACCCTTAACAGTCACATAACCCGGTTCAGGCCATGTGTCCTGCTGCAAAATATCTGCAAAAAGCGCGTTGTATATGAGCTTTGCCGCCACATTCCACGAACAGATTTCACTGTCATTGACGGTCACCCCCATTAAAACACCCTTATCCGATGCAACATTGATGTAACCGTAGGGATAGCCTCCCTTGGAATCGGCATACACATCATAACCAAGCAATGAAACAATAATTTTTACAGCCTGAACTCCGGTGATTGTGTCATCTATGCCAAATCTGCCGTCACCGTAGCCGTTTACAATGCCCATATCGTATGCCGCACCGATGGCTCCGGAACGGATATCTTCGGCTGTGACGTCTGAAAATACAGTGTTTTTGAGAGAAAACGTATCTTCAAGACCTGTAAGATGCATTACCGTATTAATAAAATCTCCTCTTGTAACCTTTGACGAAGGGTCAAATGCGTCTCTGTCTATTATTCCAAATCTGTACAGGGTTTCAATTTCCTGCTCAAAGATTTCAGGGCAGGAAGCCTCGGTTGACGAATCTTTTGCTGAAACAAAAATGCAACCGAAACACATTAACACTGCTATGGCAAGTGCTAACCCTCTATAAATAAATTTCATTAAAATCACCTCGTCTCTTCGGTTTTTCGTTATTTACTTAAAAAAGAATTTAAAATTGTCAACATAAATGCTTGAAGTGCAATCGTTGAATGTTACAAAACCAAATCCGTCGGGATCGGTTGTGGGTTTGAAATTGGGATCTTCGCCAAGCCATGAATCGTGGCTGACACACACCTTTTCACCATCAACAAAAATTTCAATGAGACAGTCATCTCCCATGGGAGTGTAGTGCATTTCCATTTCATACCATTCGTTTGCATTAAGCTTTGCAACCTCTACGCCGCCACCCGAACCTGTTCGTCTTATAGTAAGGGTAACAATATCGTTTGATGAGAATATACACCAGCAAAAGCCTGTATGCTTTCGGTCTCTGCCGGATCCGAAATAGTTGTAGAAATTGGCACCGTTGCCCTCTACATACATATCAAACTTCGCAACTGCTGTTTTAAATTCCTCGGGAACGAATACTTTTCTGTCTACCATAGTATTTCTTCCGCCACCTGTGATTTTAAGAACGCTGTTGTCGTTATCCCTTACGGCTCTGTTCATATCGACAACTTCTGCATTACCATTGCCACGTCGAATAACTCTCCATCCGCTTTCGACTTTGCCGTCGGTATAACTTTCGAAGTCATCGTCAATGGTTCTCGGTAGATTTTCTTCAGAAACCTTTTCAACAGGTTTGCTTTCTCTTATCAGTTTCCAGAATTCCGCCTTTTCTTCTTTGGTGAAAAGCTTAGGCTTGGCTATGCCTGCAATTTTGTAGGAATCGTCTCTTGCTCTTCGTGCAAGGTCGGTACCGTTTGTGTCACCCTCTGCAAAGCCCATGGACACATATCCGTCCTGACTAAATGGTGAAGCACCTTCTTTGTACCACCCAAAACCACCATCGCTCTGATGGAATGCAATATATTTGTCATAGTTTATTTTGAAAAGCTCTGCAAGCTGAGCGTCGAGCTCAACAAGGTCCTCATCGGTTATGACCTCGGAATTTGAGGATACAACTCGTTCAATAAGTGAAAGAGGATTCCAAACCTCTGCACAGGTGTAGGCAGGTTCGTTTTTCATAACCTCGGCGGCACTTTTAATAACTTTGAGGTAGTTTGGGTAAGGTGCCTCAACGGAGTTAAAAGCACAGCCTGCTTTCATGGCGGCATTGAGTGCTGCCATATCCACATTATTGCCAAAAAGTCCCGTTTCGGGGTTTTGTTTTGCTCTTAAGAAATCTCTGACAACTTCTTCAAGATTCGCCGCTTCAACAAGCGACCAGGATGCCGCAACATTGTTTGCCGCCGTGTAGGCATCGTGTTTGGCAAAATTTTCTTCAAGCCATTTTCTGCAGCTTTCTTCCGAAACAAAACGGGGATCAACCGAAATCTCAACACTGCCTCCCGGCTGAGATGAATTTTCAGACTTATTAAGCTCGGCAAGACGCTCTGTCGGGGTTTTATATTTAGGTTTTGCACCGTCTTTCAGTGAAATGAGAGCTACAGACTGGAAAAGGTTTCTGCCCTTTTTGTTTTCCAGTACATCCGTTCCGAAATGTGGGTCATAAAAATAACCGTCATCAGGATTTTGTCTTTCCAATGCAAAATTTGAAAGACCGTCAATAAACCAATCTGGAATCATGCCTTCTTCAATAGCTTCCGAATCCCATAGTCCGGTATTTTGCATAAGTCCCACAGCCTGAGATGTACTTTCGATGTCGGGAGCAAATCCGGGATAATCCCTGCCGGAACGGGCAAAATAGAAACCGCCCGATTCCACATCATAAAGAGATGCAAGCCAACGGGCAAAATCCATACCGAAGGCTTCGTCATATTTTTGAAGAATTTCCACAAGCTCTTTTGATGCATTTGCTCTTTCAAGAGATGCAGGAGCATCCACAACAAGCTCACCGCTCTGATGAGGCGGATAGATTTTGATTTCGCAAAGGGAGTTCCAAAGGTTTGCCGTGTTTCCCTTGCAAAGAAGTTTTACGTATTTTGCATTTTCAATTCCGCTTGCACTAAGGTCTGTTGCAACCATGTCGGCAGACATTTCTGCTCTGCCGTCAAAAACAGGTGTGTAGTTTGTACCATCTTTTGAAAGATGAACTTCAAAGCTTTCCTGCCTTTCACCGCCCATATACCATACGGTACCTATATAGGCAACGGGAACAATCTCTTCAAGTTCAAACACAATCCAGCTTTCGCCGCCTTCGTGAGACCAACGGGTGCCGTATTTGCCGTCAACGGTGTTTTCGGGCTTGTTGCCGTCGTGACCGATGGCTGTTACCGATTTTACGGTGTAGTTTTGAGCAGTCATATTTTCTTGTAAAGCAGATTTATTGACATTTATGTCAACTCTTCTTTGAGTTTCATCCCAAAGAACCTCTGCACCAAGAGATTCCGCCACGAATCTTGCAGGAACAAGAGTTCTGCCATTTGAAATTATGGGAGAAACATCAAGAGTATACATTTTGTCATTTACATATGCTGTTTCTTCGCCAACAGTCAAAAGCACATCGGTTTTACCTTTTCGGGCAAGGACTTTTTGGTCGGTGTCGTTCCAGAAAACCGATGCTCCAAGAGCTTCAAAAATGGCTCTCATGGGAAGCATTGTTCTGCCCGACACAATCTGAACTTTTGTGTCGAAGGTTATTTCTTCGTTATTTATAAAAATTTTAACATCTTCTTCACTTGCAAATGCCGGTAGTGTTCCGGCCAAAAGACAGAAAATCATTAAAAGTGTTAATATTCTTTTTATCAAAATTATTTCCTCCTTCTGTCTTATGTGATTAAATTGGAGTTTGTCGGGGAGTTTGAAGATGAAATGAACACAAGTGCGTTGCCTCCTTTGTGTAAAGGGAGGGGGGGCAAATTGTCAAGTCAAGTGCAACACTTTTTAGACAAAAATTCAAGTGGTGATAAATAGCCAAGACATTTTCTTGGTCTACTATTGATTAAATGGATAACATTTTGAAATTCTTCTTCGGTAACATTTAAGAAAT
>JAFQBA010000071.1 GCA_017416845.1 Clostridia bacterium | reverse complement strand
TTTGTGTCAAAGCAGCTCCGTCCCCACGTGTGGCTCCTTATGATTTGATGAAATAATGCTAATGGTATAACACATGAAACCATTGCGGCACAATAATTTGAAAGATCTTGGTCGTACAGTCGTGGGGACGTACACGAACTGGCACCGCAAAAATCGCTAAGCCGCTTCGTGTACGTCCCCCGCTGTCCTCCAATTTGCAAAATCCGTAATTATTGTGGACTGTGCCGCCTCACGTCCTTGTGTCAAACAGCTCAACAAACTCCAATTTATAAAAAGTTTGTTTTAACTGTGTGATGTTTTTTGTAATTATAACATTTTGTGTATCAAAAATCAATATTTTTGTACTGTAAATATCAAAAACATCAAAGTTGTATCGTTTTTATTATTGTAAAAAGATTAGGGTTAATATATAATGAACAAAAATATATAGGATGTGATATGATGGATTTTTCGAATAAAACTGCAATCTCAACGGGAGCCGCATCGGGCATGGGTCTTCTTTTTGCCGAGAATTTTGCCTCACTTGGTGGAAATGTTGTTCTTTGTGATGTGAACAAGGAAGCTCTCGAAAAATGTGTTGATAATATCAATCAAAAAGGACAGGGCAGAGCAATCGGTCTTGTTTGCGATGTCCGAAGCTATGAGGAAATATGCTCGGTGAGAGACAAAACGCTCGAAACCTTCGGTTCGATAGACATTGTTGCAAACTTTGCCGGAGGCTATGGCAGAAGAATGCAAAAGGTTGACGGCAGTCTCGATTTTACCGAAGTGCCAATTGAGGTTTTTGACTGGAGTCTCGATGTCAATCTCAAAGGACCTTTTTATTTTGCCCACGCAGTTCTGGGTCAGATGAAAAAGCAGGGCGGTGGTCTTATCATAAACATCGGTTCAATCACCGGTGCCGAGGGTTCCGGTCAGGGCATGGACTATCCCGTGGCAAAAGCAGGACTGATGTATGGTCTCACAAAGTCCATCGCTCAATACGGAGCCGGTCACGGAATCCGATGTGTTTGCGTTTCACCGGGACCTGTTCTCACAAGAGCAAACATGTCGAACATGAAAACCCTCCTCGGCAGAGCGGCAGACCCACAGGAAATTATTGATCTTTGCCTTTTCATTGCTTCCGAAAAAGGTCAGTTTATAAATGGTGAAAATATAATGATAGACGGCGGTCGAAATGCTATGGGAAGGTGGAACTGATATGATGCAAAACACAGACAAAAAAATTCTTGTTCTCGGAAGCACCGGAGCAATGGCTGTATATCTTATTCCCGAGCTTTTGAAAAAGGGCTACAGCGTTGTGGGGGTTAGTCTTGACGAGGCAAAAAGCAATAATGAAAAGCTCACATACATAAAAGCCGATGCAAAGGATTTTGATTTTCTTACAAAGCTTTTGGAATCGGGATTTGATGCCATAGTTGATTTTATGGTATATAACAAGCTTGAGATTTTCGAAAAATATTATAATCTTTTTATAAAAAACACAAACCACTACATTTTCCTTTCAAGCTACAGGGTTTATGCCGATGATTCGCCTCTTAGCGAAACTTCAAAAAGACTTCTTGATGTTGAAAAACCTGCGGACTTTGTGACGGAGCTTGAATATTCAATCTATAAAGCTGAAGAGGAAGATTTCATCAACAATTCCGATTACAAAAATTATACAATTCTTCGCCCTGCAATAACCTATTCCAAGCGAAGATTTCAGCTTGTTACCCTTGAGGCTGATGTTCTTGTGTGGCGTATGCTTCAGGGAAAAACGGTTGTTCTTCCCAAAAGTGCAATGGAAAAAGAAGCAACAATGACGTGGGCAGGGGATGTGGCAAAGATGATTGCAAGTCTTGTTTTAAACCCCGAAGCCTTTGGTGAAACCTACAATGTTTCCACTTCTGAGCATCGAAAATGGAAAGATGTTGCAAAAATTTATGAGAAAATTGCAAATCTGAAATATATAATTGCTGATGACCGGGATTACATCGATATCCTCGGCTATGATTTTGCAAAGCAACAGCTTTTTTACGACAGATGCTTTGACAGAGTTGTGGACAATTCAAAAATTCTTTCAATCTGCAATATGAACCGGGAGGAACTTATGTCTCTTGAAGAGGGACTTTCGATGGAATATAAAAATATCACTCTTGATCAGGTCAGATGCAATCCTCCAATCAATGAAAGAATGGACAAATATCTTGAAAGCATAGGAGTTGAGCTACATTGAAAAAGTCATTTTTAAACCACGAAAAACCACTTCTCACGGCAATGCTTCAATACACCACTCCCGACCTTGCAATAGGTGCAATCAGAAACGGAGTGGCAGTTGGTGTTGAAGCCTTTGGTCTCCAGATAGAATCCTTTGAAACCCAATTTCAAAACACAGATATCATAAAAAACGTGTTTGCAGAAATGAAAGAAAAACCGATTTACATTACAAACTACAGAGGCAATTCGAACGTCGGCAAAAGTGATGAAATTCTTGCAAAAGAAATGCTCTCCTATGCCGAATGCGGTGCAACTCTTTGTGATGTTATGGGTGATATGTTTTCAAAGCATCCCGATGAGCTTACCGATAATCCCGAGGCAATTGAAAAACAGATTGCCTACATAGATGAGCTTCACCAAAGAGGTGTTGAGGTGCTTATGTCATCTCACGTTCTCCGCTATACTCCGGCAGAAAGAGTTCTTGAAATTGCCCTTGAGCAAAAACGCCGTGGTGCTGACATAATAAAGATTGTAACCGGTGCAGAAAATATGGAACAGCAGATTGATAATCTCAAAACCACCGAACTTTTAAAAAGAGAGCTTGGTGCGCCTTTCCTCTTTTTGTCGGGCGGCGAATGTTCAATTCACCGAAGAATGGGTATGAAGCTCGGATGCTGCATGTGTCTTTGTGTTTATGAGCATTACTCCCGTTCAACACCCACACAACCGCTTTTTTCCGTTGCAAAAGCAATAAGAGATGATTTGGGATTCTAAAAGGAGAGACGAACATGGACAAACAAATTGTATTTACCGAAAAAAACAAAGCCCAATTGCTTGATGTTGAAAGTCAGATTCTTGGTGATAATCAGGTTCGTGTTAAAACCTGCTTCAGCACCATATCAAACGGCACCGAAAGAGCAAACCTCACGGGCGATCCCGTTGTGAGCATATATTCAAAAGAAACCGATGAGGCAAAATTTCCGAGAGTTGTCGGATACAGCACATCGGGGATTGTTGTTGAAAAAGGGAAGAATGTGACATCTGTTGAAGTTGGTGACAAGGTTGCAATGTATTGGACAACTCACCGAAGCTACAATGTTATGAACGAGCGAAATGTTGTGAAAATAGATGGAGCAAATGTGGGAATGGAAGAAGCATCAATTGTTCACATTGCCACATTTCCCCTTGCGGCAATTCGAAAAACCCGGCTTGAAATAGGGGAGTCTGCAATGGTTATGGGGCTTGGTATTCTCGGTCTTTTGGCTGTTGGCTTGGCTCGATGCGCCGGTGCGGTTCCCGTGATTGCAGTTGACCCCGTGAAAGAGCGAAGAGAAAAAGCACTCCGTTTTGGTGCTGATTTCGCTTTCGATCCGTTTGATCCGGATTTTGCCCAAAAGGTTAAAGAAGTAACCGGTGGTGGAGTGAATGTTGCCGTAGAGGTCACCGGTCAGGGAGCGGCTCTCAATCAGACTCTTGATTGCATGGCAAAGTTTGGTAGGGTGGCACTGCTTGGCTGTACAAGAAAAAGCGACTTCTCTGTTGACTACTATCGCAAGGTTCACGGTCCGGGGATAACTCTTGTTGGTGCCCACACTTTGGCTCGTCCCACCGGTGAATCTCATCCCGGTTATTTTACAACATATGATGATATGAAGTGTATTTTGAATCTTTGCGACAAGGGCAGACTTGACCTGAAATCGCTTATTGACGAAACCCATACGCCGGATGAATGCAGTGAAGTGTTCAAAAGACTTGCCGAGGACAAAAATTTCCCGACAGTTGTACAGTTTGACTGGAGAGAGGTAGAATAATGAGAAAGATAAAGATTGCACAGATAGGCACAAGCGAAAACAGTCACGGAAATCACATTTTCAGAGCTCTTAAAAACAACACTGACATATTTGAGGTTGTAGGTTATTGTATGCCCGAAAATGAAAGAGCAAAATTTCCGGGGCATATGAAAGACTATGAAGATTACAAAGAACTGACTCTTTGGGAGATTTTGAGAAATCCCGAAATTGAGGCTGTTACGGTTGAAACGGAGGAAGTGTATCTTTCAAAATATGCTCTCCTTGCCGCAGAGCACAAAAAGCATATCCACATGGAAAAGCCCGGAGGGGTCAATCTTTCAGATTTTGAAAAGCTTGTTGAAACAATTAAGAGCAATAACTCCGTGTTTCACACAGGCTATATGTATCGCTACAATCCATATATTATGGAACTGAAAGAACAGATAAAAAACGGTGACCTTGGCGACATAATCAGCGTTGAAGCTCAGATGAACTGTATTCATCCGCCAAAGGTTCGTCAGTGGCTTGAAACCTTCCCCGGAGGAATGATGTTCTTTCTCGGTTGCCATCTTGTAGATCTTATTTATTCAATTCAAGGCACACCAAAAAACATTATACCGCTGAACAAATGCAGCGGTATAGACGGCGTGACCGGCGAGGATTTTGGTATGGCAGTTTTTGAATATGAAAACGGTGTTTCCTTTGCCAAGGTTTCTGCAGTTGAAAAAGGCGGATTCGAAAGAAGACAGTTAGTGGTAACCGGCACAAAGAAAACTGTTGAATTAAAACCTCTTGAATGGTTTGTTGAAGGCGGAAATATGATTACCGACAGATACATAAGAGAAAATGATGACTGGACGCAGTTTACACCAAAAGAAACCTGCACGCCGTTTGACCGATATTCACCAATGATGCTTTCCTTTGCCGAAATGGTGAGGGGAGAAAAACAAAATCCGTGGGGCTGTGATTATGAACTTGAATTATATAAAACACTGCTTAAAGCTTGTAGAAAATGAAGATTAAATTGGAGTTTGTCGGGCTAAGTACAAATGATGTTGAAGCAATTCGCTAATGCACAAAATGCCATAGGGGGACGGTTGCTGACAGATGAGCGAAGCGAAATCCTTTGGCACATAAATTCAAAAATTTTGTGTCAAAGCAGCTCCGTCCCCACGTGTGCAAGGGCGAAAGGCTCCCTTGTGTAAAGGGAGCTGTCACGAAGTGACTGAGGGATTGTTAAAAGAGAAACTCTCAAATAAGCACAAATACTGCAATTGAGGCAGTTTGTTACAATCCCTTCACCGCTTACGCGGTCCCTCCCTTTACACAAAGTAGGCAACGCACTGGTGTTCATTCCATCTTCAAACTCCCCGATAAACTCCAATTTACCATACCACCGAAAGAAAAAATCAAAAAGCTTTATAATTTATAAAAGGAGACTATATATGAATCACAAATGGTCAGAAATTGTACTGAAAAAAATATATGAATACCAAACTCTTATGTTCGAAGCAGAGCGCTATATATGGGCACATCCCGAGACGGGCTTTAAAGAGTGGGAAGCACACAGCTACCTTAAAGAAAAATTTAACCATATGGGTTTTGATGTTACAGAAGCAGGCGACATTACGGGATTCTTTTTTGATATTGATACCGGAAAATCGGGTCCAACCGTGGCAATTCTCGGCGAACTCGATGCCCTCATTTTGCCCGAACATCCTGAATGTAACCCCGAAACAGGGGCAGTCCATGCCTGCGGTCATCACTGTCAGTCCTCGTCACTTCTTGGAATTGCGGGAGTGTTGTCAAAGCCGGATGTTTTGGCAAAGCTTTGCGGTAAAATCCGCATTATGGCTGTTCCTGCAGAGGAATTGATAGGGCTCGGTGAACGAGTTCAAATGAAAAATTCCGGTAAAATTAAATATATATCGGGCAAGTCCGAATTTATGAGAAGAGGACATTTTGACGGTGTGGACATTGCCATAATGCTTCACAGTACCGGTGGCGAGGCACCCGGTTTGGGAATTATCGGAGGCACAAGCGGATTAGTGGCAAAAAGGATTGTGTTTGAGGGAAGCAAAAATGTTGCAGGTGCAAGACCGCTTAACGGAAATAATGCACTCTATGCCGCACAAACAGCCATGAGTGCCATAAATGCTTTGAGAGAAACATTCCCTCATGAGCACAATGTCAGAGTTCAGTCCATAATCGCAGAAGGAGGCGAAAGTGTACAACTTATGCCATCTGAGGTTGTGATTGAATCAAATGTCCGTGCATACGGTTATGATGTTTTAAAGAGTGTAAACGATAAAGTCAACAGAGCCTATGCAGGTGCGGCGGTTTCCTTGGGAACAAAGGTTACAATAGAAGACATCGAAATCTATATGCCTGAAAATAATTCCAATAATAAAGAGCTTGCAGACATTGCCTATGAAGTGGGATGTGATATGTTTGGCAAAGAAAATGTGAGGCTAAACCTCGATTGGGGAAGAAGAAGTCCCGGAGCCACCGATATGGGCAATGTCGGTTCGGTTATACCCACCATACAACCTCACCTTATGAGTCCGGGTTGCGATAACCATGTGCCGGAGTTTCGGGTCGAATCTCCTGAGTACGCTGTTTTGTATCACGGCGCTGTGCTTGCGGCAATGGCGTGTGTTCTTTTGGAAAATGGCGGCGAAAGAGCGAAAAAAGTAATCTCGGGCTACACACCGATTTTTTCTTCCATAAAAGAATACTGCGATGAAATGGATAAAATATATCGTCTCAAAAAAGCTGTGGAATATAATGACGACGGAAGTGCGACTTTGACATGGATATAGCAAAATAATTAAGAGGAGGAATAATTTATGAATCTGAAATACACGAAACAGCTTTTGGACAATAAGTATAAAAACAAAGATTTTGATACATACGCGGTTTTGGTTCATTATGGTGATGAAGAACAAACATTTTTTTCGGATAATGCTGATGAATTAACATATTTTGATGTTGCAAGCATGGGTAAAGTTCTTGTTACTTCTACACTTATTCTTCAAGCTATAGATAGTGGATTTTTGACACTTGAAAATACATTAAACGAATTTTTTGACGATGTTCCTGATGAAAAGAAAAATATAACCATTAAGCATTTGCTTACGCATACATCCGGAATAGTTCGTCATATATTAACACCACAGTCGGTGGATAGCGGACATGATGGTATTGCCGAAGAAATTTTGTCACATCCGTTAAAATTTGAACCCGGTTCAGATTATATCTATTCTTGCAATGGCTCAATTCTCCTTGGATTTATTCTTGAAAAATTATATAAAAAATCCCTTGAAGAAATTTATGATGAAAAAATTGCAAAGCCCTTGGGCTTAAGGAGAACAGCATTTGAAATAGATTTTGATGAACCTAACAGTGCTGTGTGTTACAGATGGATTCGTGATGAAAATATGCCCAAGCGTTTTGATGATGAAAACATTCAGATAATGGGCGAAAGTGCAGGAAGCGGTGGACAACAGTCGTGTCTTCATGATATATCAAAATTCGCCAAAGCTGTTTTAGACAAAGATAAAAAGCTTTATTCCGTGGATTTATTTGATATTGCGGAGAAAAATTATACTCCCGATTATTCACAGGGAAGAGGACTGGGCTATTTGGTTGTGGATGAAAAATATTCTCAAACAGGAAAACTGTTTCCGGTTGGAAGCTTTGGTCATTGCGGTCATGCGGGACAAAGTTTCTTTATAAATCGCGAAAAGAATTTGTATGTAGTTATCCTTACCAACGCAACACGCCATGCAAATATGAAAAATGAGTTTAAAGGATATGACTACAATGACATAATGAAAATGCGCGAAGAAATTCATAATGCAATTTTCAAAGATTTGTTTGATGAGGATGATATACATGTTTGACATGTATATAACAAAATAATTAATTTGAAAGGAAGAAAAAAATGAAAGCTATTTTAGTTAATGATGACAGAAGTTTAAGATGGGACAATGTACCCGACCCGCAAATAAAATCCGAAGAGGTACTTGTTGAAATTCACGCGGCGGCGCTTAACCGTGCCGATCTTATGCAAAGAGAAGGCGACTATCCGCCCCCTCCGGGATGCCCTGAATGGATGGGACTTGAAATTGCCGGTGTAATTGTTGAAATGGGAGAAGAAGCTAAAGCAAAATCTTCATGGAAAATAGGCGACAAGGTGTGTGCACTCCTTGGCGGAGGCGGATATGCAGAGTATGTTGCAGTCAAATATGACATGCTTATGCCCGTACCCGAAAACTGTTCAATGGTTGAAGCAGCGGCAATTCCCGAAGCTTTTGCAACCGCATATCTCAATCTGTTTATTGAGGGTGGTCTTAAAGAGGGCAACACACTCCTTATGAACGCAGGTGCATCCGGTCTTGCAAGTGTTATCATTCCAATGGCAAAAGCCTTTGGTGCAAGGGTAATCACAACTGTTTTAACAGAGGAAATTGCCGATTCCATAAAGCATCTGAATGCCGACAGAGTTGTTGTAACAACCAAAGAAGATATTTCCGAAGTTTTGAAGGAAGAGCTTGAAAAGGGCACATCTGTTGATGTGGCAATCGACTGTCTCGGTGGTGAAATAATGGGCAAATGCATTCACTATCTCACCCATGGTGCACGTTGGATTATGATTGCGGCACTGGCAGGTCAGAAAACAGAGATTGACCTTAAAAATATCTATGTGCGCAATGTCCGTATAATAGGAAGCACACTTCGCTCAAGAACTCCCGAAGTCAAAGCACAGATTCTCTCCGAAATTGTTAAAAATGTGTTCCCGAAAATTGAAGCAGGTGAAGTAAAACCAACAATCCACGCAGTTCTCCCCATAACTGAGGCAGAGGCGGCACACGACATTTTGTATAAGGGTCAAAATGTGGGCAAGGTGGTTCTCACGGTTAAATAATTGAAAATTTTTATTATAAAAAACATTCGGATATGCCGATAATGTCGGTTATTCGGATGTTTTTTAATATGTTATTTTGTTTCGTTAGGAAAGCCTTTATTCTTAAAATAAGATGGCGATACTCCGGTTTCTTTTTTGAATAAAACAGAAAAGTAGCTTTGGGATGAAAAGCCCATTGTATGACTGACATTGTCAACAGAAAATCCATGTCGCAATAGGCTTATTGCTCGTCTTATTTTCATGGTTGTAAAATATTGCATGATTCCTCCCGTATGATATTGAGAAAAGGTTTTTTTCAAATTACTGACGCTCATATTGCAAAGATCGGCAATTTCACTTACATTCAGGTTTTTTTGAATGTTTTCTGTCAGAACATTTATTATCACCTTATAATTGTTTGCTACGGCTGTATATTGTTTTGTCTTTCTATTTATTTTACTGTTTATCATAGATAGTAAAAAGTGTTCAAATTTCAAAAATAAAAGTCTTTCCTCAATAATATCTTGTTTTTCGATTGTATGTCTATGTACACCAATATTTGTATCAAAGCAAACAGCAGTATCCTCGTAAACCAAATTAAGATTATCCAATTCTTCCATATCAAGTGTCAGCACTCCGTTTCCTAATGGTGATAATACATTGTCGTCACTGCTCAAAAATGAAATTATTAAAAAAGTGGCTGACGGAGATATGCACCAGATTTTATGGAATTCCATAGGCATGTGAAAAATAATTTCACCTTCAGATAATTTATATACTTTACTATCTTCTTTTATACCTACGGTTCCTTTGGTAACATAAACAAGCTCCCAGTATTTATGAGATTCTCCAATGAAGTCGTATCCTTCTTCTACGTTCATTTTAAAACAGGTATTTATTGAAGTTACAAGGTAGCTGTAACTTGGAATATAACCACGTCGTGTAGCATCGTCAGAAAATTTTGGTTCTTGATTTGAAGCCGAAGTAATCATTTTATCCCTCCAAAAAGTAGCTGATTTTAAAAACCAATGCTTTGGATAATCACCTTTTCTTTGAGTATAACATTTATTAGATTGTTTGTAAACACCAATTTTTTCAAGTTTTTTCATTTCGTTATTAATAATATATCTTACGTTAGGTTGTATGAAAAATTGACAAAAAAGTAGCCAATATTTAATATACAGTATTGGTTTTTTGGTATATAATTTTTGTATAGAGTTCATACGATTGTTTTTTGCACCCTATGGGTAGAAATGGAGAATGGTTATGAAAAAAATAATATCACTTTTAATTTCTGCAATTTTTATTCTGAATTCAGCTTCGGTATTTGCTGACGAAAAAGAAATAGAATATTATCTTGAAGAAACATTCGACAATTATGAAACCGGAAGTCAATCTTCAAAGGGAACTGTAGTAGCAAGTGAAAACAAAATCTATATTGATGAAGTTCCCGATAACAAAGATAAAAGTCTTAAAATGGAGGCTGCAACCGAGGAAATGAGCTATCTGGAATATTCAACAAAAAACATAGTTCTTGATGATGTGTTTGTGCTTGAATATGATGTTACAAGAATAGTATCTAATAATGGGGTTTTATATATAATTTTTAAAACATCGGACGGAACAAATGTTGAAATAATGACCTTGACCGAGGGGAATGGAATAAAGTGTGGAACCGTAGCTCTTGGTAATTTGTTTGAGAATGTCAAAACAAAATTTTCGCTTGTTGTAAACAGACAAGCCAAGACCTATGATTTGTATATAAACCATAAAAAGAAAATGACAGACATCAGACTGAATTGCAAACAGGATTTGGATATATCATCCGTTCGTTTTGAGTTAAAGGATATGACAGAAGAACGCAATATGCCGGTTTTATATTTAGATAATATTAAAGCATATTCCGGAGACACACCAAGGTTTTTATATGACCTGACCCAACAATCGGTTAAGGAAGAGAAGAAGTCTAACATTACTGCCGATGCCTTTCCTGATGCTTCAGATTATGTTGACTATATGAAAGATACTGCGGTATTTTTCACGGGAAAGAATAAGATGCTTGTAGATGGCACCCAAAAGCTTATCGATGCATCAAACACTGACGTAAAAGTCTATGTGAAGGATGGTAGAAGCTTCATTCCTGTTAGAGCAGTCAGCGAAGCATTTGATGCGGAGGTTGAATATGATGAAGACAAAAAAATGGTATATATCGATCGAGATGATACATCGATAGTTGTTCCCGTTGGTGAGAGCCATATTGAGATAAACGGTGAAAAACATATAATCGATATGTCGGCAAGTATTGAAAATGACAGGGTGTTTCTTCCGTTGAGAGCCATAGCCGAAGCTTTTGACAAAAAAGTTACATATGACAAAGGTCTGATTGTAATAGCCGATAGAGAAAATTTCTTTAATCTAATAGACGACACCGGAGCATATTGGATGACGGTTATGAATCTGATTTATGAAAATCCAAGTGGCATGGTAATTGCGAAAACAGTTGAAAACAGATTTGGTATAGGCGGACACCCTCGTATTCATGGCAACTCTCAAAAAATTGAGGATATAAGTAGTTTTATCAATACTAATGAACAAATGAGTAATACTTTGTCAGAACTAAAAAGGTCTGCAGATGTTCTGCTTAACGCTCCCGTAAGTCTTTATGAAACGTACGATTGTGATGTTATTATGTCGCGGTTTGAAACTCTTGGTATGGCATATATATTTACCGGCGATGAAAGATATGCCGAAAGGTGCTGGGAAGAACTTGAAAGTGTTTGCAAATTCCCTGATTGGAATCCGTACCATTTTCTCGACACTGCCACAATAATGTGCGGCATGGCAGAGGCATATGACTGGCTCTATGATTATCTCGATGAGCAACAGAAAAAAACTGTTGAAAATGCAATTTATGAAAAAGGATTAAAACATGTATTGGATGATTTGAACAATAGTCCCGGACTAAGCCGCTCATATAAATGGGCTCAGGCTCAAACGCCAAACAACTGGAATTTTGTATGTTGCGGTAGTGCGATTATTGCAGCTCTTACATTCTGTGATGTTCCCGAGCTTAAAGATGCGTGTATTGAAATCCTTGACAAAGGCATGGAAAGACTTAAAAAAAGTCCTGTTATGTTCGGACCTGACGGTGCATGGTATGAAGGTACTGACTATTGGAGTTACAGCTTAAATTATTTTGTGCGTACTATGTCAGCACTTTTAAGTGCATGCGGAGATACCTATGGCTACATGGATGCTCCTGGAATAAGAGAAACGGGATATTTCGGATTTGCCATGCAGGGTAGCAATGGAAATGTGTTTAATTTTCACGATAGCGCGGAAAGTAAAGGTGGTTCAAGGCACGCATATTTCTTAAGTGATGTTTTTGATGACTCAGAGTTGTTTATGCTTAAATATAAAGGTGTTGAGCAAGGCAAACAGTCAACTCAAGCACTTGATTTATTTTTCTTAAACCCGGAAATGATTAGTTATGTTGAAGATGGCAATTCATTACCTAAAGATTTTTATTACAGAGGTACAGAGGTTGCCACCATGCGTTCGGATTGGAATTTTACAAACAGCGTGTTTGCCGGATTACATGCCGGAAAAGTACATGTTACTCATGGGCAGAATGATGCAGGGCAGTTTATACTTGACGGATATGGTGAAAGATTTTTTCTTGACCTTGGAAAAGAAGACTATTCTCTTGGACAATCTTCACGTGATTTGTATCGCAACAGGGCAGAAGGTCACAATGTTTTGGTTTTCAATCCCGGTGAGGAGTGGGATCAGAATCATGACGGTGTTTCAACAATTGACAGGTTTGAATATAATTCATCAAGTGTGATAGCGGTTACTGATTTGACAGATGTATATAGCCCCTTTGTGGAAAGTGTGAAGCGCGGAATAAAACTTGTTGACAGTAGAAAATCCGTTATTTTGAGAGATGAAATCAAATCGGAAAAACCAACTGATGCATGGTGGTTTGCTCATACGAAGAATGATATTGAAATAATTGAAGACGGAAAAGCCGCTATATTAAAGGGTACATACAGAGATTTGTATGTAAAGCTTTTGTCCGATGTGGACGGTGTGTTTACAGTCAGAGATGCCGTTCCGTTCCCTCAGTCGCCAAGCAAAGCCGGACAGAATCCCAATACCGGTGTTAAAAAGCTCTCTTTAAACTTTACAGCCCAAGGTGATATGGATGTAAGTATGTATTTTACTTTCTTGACAAAAAATCAAAAACCGCAGGATGTAATAACACCGACGGTTTCGGGTATTGATGAATGGAAGCTTGAAGCCGAAGAAGAATTTTTCGCTGTTCCGACAGCTTCTGATATCAGGCTGGACGGTAAAACCATAGCAGGATTTAACAAGGATACCATGGGTTACACTGTTGTAGTAAATGACAAATCACTTATTCCGGCAATTGAATGCGACAGCGAACATAAAACAAATATAATAATGCCCGAAAGCATTCCGGGCTATGCAGTGATATCTGTGGATAACGGCAGAGAAACCACATACTATACAATAGAATTTAAGCTGCCCATTTTTTCAATGGCATCTAATGGTCTGATAATGCATCCTGTTAAGAAAGTACACTCCGATTATGTGCCGCAACCCGAAAATTCACCGGAAAATTCAATTGACGGCAATCTTGAAACAAGGTGGTCGGCAGAAGGCGAAGAATGTGATATTATTTATGACCTCGGAAGCGTGAAGAATATATCTGAAATAGGAATTGCAGTATGGCAGGGAGCATCAGTAGACGGAAGAAAGCAAAGCTTTGAAATATATGTTTCCGAAAATGGTGTTGACTATGAAAAAGTATATGTCGGAACCTCATCCGGCAAAGCTGTTGAGGAAGAAATATTTGATGTGGGCAATGTATATGCTCGCTATATAAAACTCCTTTGTAAGGGTACAACATCAGGTAAATGGAATTCAATACTTGAGTTTAATGCATACGGGAAGAATTGATGAGAGGAGGTGTGAAGATATGTTATGCGAACGTGTTAAATTTTATAAGGAAAAAATAAGCTTGTTTTTGCTGCTGACCCTACTTTGCACCATGTTGGTATTTGTCAATGTTATTGCTGCAACATACCCATATACAATTGATTTTGAGAATGGTGAACTTGAAAATACATATGATAAAAACTACAGTGCAAATCTCACCCGAAGCAATCTTATATGTGGCAATGACGAATACAACAGCTATGGATTTATATCGCATACGGGTACTTCAGAAAGAGAAGCATTTGCTCTTCAAAATCAGATTGGAAGTTCTTCTGCTTATAACGGGAAGCTGATTTTTAATTTCGATTTTATTATGCTCCGTAACTCGGGGGGCATGGTTATTCGTCTCGGAAACAGCACGAACAATCTCATAACCATTAAGAGCAATGGAGATGTATTGGCAGGCAGTACAACAATAGGAAAGATTGAAGAAAATAAAATGTATCATATGACCGTGCATATAAACCAGACCATAAAGCCGGGTGCTACAAACAGCTGTGAAGGACAGAATGCATACATGAAATGTACAGTTTCGGGCGAAGGTTATTATGTCTATGGAGAGGGAGTTATGCTTTGTTCAACCAAAGGAGCACATGTAAGCCAGCTTGTTGTCAAGGTGATTAATTCTGATGTTTGCTTTGACAACCTCACGCTAAATACCGGAACCGCTTTTTCCTTAGATGATTTTGTCAAGCTTAAATTAAATGATGACAAAATCTCTGCAGACTACGACATTGAAGCCGGAAGTGATGGTAGTTTAGCGGTGGTTGCTGCAAGATTTGATAAGATTACAAATCGCCTTCTTTCTGCTTTATGCAAGCAGTGCGAAGTAAATGACGGATATTTCAATGTAACATTTGAAATGCCCGCAATCACCGGAGATAATGAGGAAATACGTATTTTCTATCTTGATGGGTTAAAATCGATGAATGTTTTGAGACCTGAAAGAATCATAACTCCGGTCGTTACGTGGGATCCTGCAACATACACTACAGATGTAGAGTGAATGATGATAAATAATAATTTAGTCAGTATTTGGTTGAGTAGATATTAAATCGATTTATTTTGAAAGGATTGATAAAGATATGAAGAAAATTTTAAGTTTGTTTATTTCTTTGGTTATATGCATAGCAGCTTTTTGTACACCGGTGTCGGCGTATTATGCTAATTTTACATCCACGACCACTTTCCCTTACACTATAGATTTTGAAAATGGTACTGTGGGAGATACATATACACACGCAAATTACATCAGCTCATTTGTTAAATGTGCTCAAAATGACGGAAACAAATATGGCGAATTTGATATTACCACAACGCAGAATGCTTTCGTTGAATTGAACAATTATTATGTGGATGGCTCTACCAAAAAATGGAAGCCAACACTAACGCTTGATTTTGACCTGCGTATTGACGACAACAAAAATGAAAAATACAGCTACCTACAGCTCAGGTTTGGAAATGTAACCCAAAATTTATTTTCTGTTGATGCAGCAAACAATGGCCTTGTCAAAGCCGGCGGCACAGAAGTAGGCAATGTGGAGCTTGGCAAATGGTATCACTATGAATTGAGAATATCTCAGACAATAACATCAGGAAATAACAGCTGTCAAAATGGCGCAGGATATGTGAGTTGTCAGGTTACCGGAGAAGGCTTTAGTGCCTGTGGTGACGGGACATACACTGCTACCGCATGGAACTCTGGAGCTGCTCATTCGAACACTGCCGATGTACGTGAGCTTGTTTTTAACGGGCAGAACATAAAAGGTTGTCTGGATAACATTGTTGTGGGCGAAGGTTCTTTTTTTGTAAATGAAGGGCTTGTTGTACATGATTTTGAAGATGGCTCAAATTCCAAGTGGACACTTCCGACAAAGGCCGATAAAGCTGAAATTAGAGATATAGATGGAAACAAGGTGATGTATGTTTCGGTTAGTGAAGGACAAACTTCAGGTGTTAATTTGATTCTTGGCAGTGGTAGTACAGCATACACAGGTAATGTGTCGGACAAAGATAAAACTACAAAAGCTGTATTTGAAGTGGATGTTCATCCGGTGGTTAAATCAGCTATTGAAATTGGAATTCGAAACGCAAACTCCAGTTCTTATGAAACCACATACCTTTCATTTAGTGATAATGGTTCATTTTATTTGAAGGGTGTCAGACAAGCTGAAACTTACGAACCCGGTAAGAGCTATAGAGTTACAACTATGATAGATAAGACTGAGCAAAAGGTTAAAATTGCTATTACAGACGGAACCAAGCTAATTGCAAATTATATAGTAGATGAAAGCGAAGGAGGAATCCAGCGTAATTGCATTCACAATGTAAATTTTAAAATTTCTAAAGATAAAAAGGGAGAATATTGGATAGACAACCTTCGCTTCTATGAATACAAATCTCTTGAAAAACCTTTTGTTCCCGATAGCGGTAAGGATGCGCTCAGGGGCTTTGCAAGACTTGTTTCGAATCATGCAATAAATCCCACAGCAAGTTCAGTAACAGTAAATGGAACCGCTTCGAGTTTGCTGCTTGATGGTAATACTGCGTTCGTTTCCGACAACTCGGCAGACGGCACCGTCAACAATGTGGAATATACTCTTTGTGATGTCTTTGGAGCAAGCGTGACAGGTTCATTCTCATATACATCCAAAGATCGTATCATGGACTCTCTAAATCTGAAACCTATTGCTTTGCCAATGCAGGCAGGAGAAATCGCAGCAAGTGTTTATGGAAAAAGTGCAGATGACCTTATGCTTGTTGTGGCTGCGTATAACGATGATGAATTAACTGCAGTAAAAGTGACAGACATTAAAGCAAAAAACATAAGTGCATCATATGAGGCAAAAATTGAAGTAGAATCAACGGACACAACTGTCAAGGCATTTCTTTGGAATTGCAAAAATTTGTGTCCTGCTGACGGTCCTATTGTAGTTGGCAGAGAATGATAAATAATTTATCCGGTGCAGACAGCATATGACATTTGCTGTCTGCATTCACGAAAGGCGCTGACGTTATGAAATTTATTCACAAGATTATTGCTTCACTGACGGGGCTTCTTATAATTATGTCTGCAGGGAATGTTTATTGTGCACCGATAGATAATGCAACAGCAGATGAATTGGCAAATGTGGAAATAAGCGGTCAAATACCGGATATCGAAGCAAGCACTCTTGTATTTGCAGAAGTTTTAACTCCAAAAACAGATGAATCCGACATTGAAGATAAATCATACGAAGACTTGCTTCCATACATTGCGTGGATTGGCGGCACTATGACAGATGCTTTCGGAAACTACAAACTGAATTTTGCTCTTAATCCGGAACTCTCCGGCAGCTACAGTATCAGAATCAAATGGGCGGGCACCGAGGGGGATCCTTATTTGTGGCAAAATAAGATTATATATATTTCACCAAATAAAAATAACGAAATACTTGAAGATGTTAACAATGTTGCAGATTATATTGAATTAAAAACAGTGATTGACGATAACATTGAGTTTTTTGATGTAAAAAAAGATGATTATGTTTTGTTTCCAGACAGTGCTAAGCAAAAAATATCCTCTTTGATATATTCTTTTGTTCCTTATGCAGACATAGACGGGTTTATGCGTAGCTTTTCGGTTTTTACATTATCGCATTTGCTTTCGGAGTGCGATGATGCTGAGATTGCTTTTGCATATTTAAATGAATATATCACCGACACAGCGATTGAAGAATTAAATGAATACTATTTATATGAAACTGAGCTTGAAGAAGACTCTCAAAAACTTGTTGCAGAGAATCTAATGAAGAATGCACCATATGATACTATGGATAGTCTATATAAAACATTTTCGGATTCTGTTATTTTGTCAGCCTTTAATTCATGCAGAAATACAGGAAAAATAAATTCTTTATTAAATTTGACAAAAGATTATATGGATATTTCTCTTTCTAAATATAACTCGCTCAACGCTAAAAGTGTGGTTAACTCCAAGCTTTGCGGGAAAAATTTTGAAAGTATAGACGAAATTGTGAAAGCATTTGAAAAAGCTGTTAAAGATGCAACAAAAGAAAACAGCAATAACTCAAAACCTGCAAAAAAGCCATCGGGTGGCGGTGGGGGAGGTTATACATACTCTCCGATTTTACCTGATGACACAAACAGCACCGAAAATAAAAACGACCTTGAAAACACAAACAACCAAGCATCCGAAAACACAGATGATAACCCGCGGACTGATGCTACACATTTTAAAGATGTTTCGGAAAGCTTTTGGGGATATGAGGCAATAGAATATTTGTGGGCAAATTCAATAGTTAACGGCGACGACAACAATATGTTCTATCCTGATAGGTTTATCACGAGAGAAGAGTTTTGTAAAATGCTGATATTAGCGTCCGGTGTTGAACTTTGGTATGGAGAAAGTTTCGACGATGTTTCAACGGATACTTGGTATTCTCCATACATTTTTACAGCATTTGAAAATGGATTCGTTTCGGGCATTGGCGGTGGAGTGTTTGGTGTTGGGAAATATATCACAAGGCAGGATATGGCACTCATGTTGTATAATGTGTTTGGCAACAGTGAAATAAGCTCGGACGGATATGCCTTTGATGATAATGATATTTCCGATTATGCAAAGAATGCTGTTGCAGTTCTTTCGGAAAATGACATAGTACACGGCAAGGGTGATAATCTCTTTTTCCCAAAGGACAATACGACAAGAGCCGAAGCGGCAAAAGTAATATACGAAATCATGAAAGGTGAATCTGATGATTAAGAGAACAGTTAGCTTATTGTTACTGCTATGCGTCTGTTTTCTGTCGTTTAATACAGTAGATGCGGCAGATGAATATAAAGGTAAAATGTCAGTAATGGATGACCTGGGATTATTGCCGGATAACTTAATAGAGGATTTTTCTCCTTCAAGAAATATAACAAGGGCAGAATTTGTTGCCATTTGTGTAGAACTTTTAAATATCGGCGACCTTGAAGTTGAAACGAAATTTACTGATGTACCCGAAAGTCACAAATATTATAAATATATTAATCGGGCGCTTGATGTAAAAATAATAAACGGAAGCAGTGACGGACTTTTTTATCCTGACACAGCCATCACAACTGCTCAGGCGGCGACAATGCTTGTGAGAACATTAGGCTATGAAATTGCCGCAGAGCATAAGGGTGGATACCCTTTAGGTTATCTTCAGGTCGCAAATGATATGAAGCTTTTCAAAGGTGTTAATACAAGCCGTGATTACCTCAAAATGGCAGATTGTATTCACCTTATTAAAAACGCAGTAGATACATCGCTTGCTATGCCTGTAACTATCGGTAATAACGGGATTACATATGAAAATTCCGGTGAAGATACAGTGCTGTCGCTTTATTACGGCATAAAAAAATATGAGGGACAGCTTCGTGCTAACAAAAACATACAACTTGAAGATGTTTTGCTCAAGTCTGACAGTGTACTGATTGATAACAAAATATTCAGAACAAAAACAGATATTTCCGATGAATATGTCGGCAGATGCATATACTATTATGTGGATGCCGAGGATTATATAATAGAAGTAGAACAGGGCGAAGATACAGAGAAAATTCTGGAACTTAACGCCGGACAAATTGATTCTTTTGAAGATGGTGTTTATACATATTTTGATGGAAATACCGAAAAGTCGGCAAAACTTGATAATATTTATGAAGTCTCTTATAACGGCAGAGTTTGCGCCAATCTCACAGATGATGAATATATTCCTCAGCTTGGTAGTATAAGGCTGATTGATAACACCGGGAACGGCAGATTTGACATAGTAATGATAAGAGCTGTTGAAGATGTTGTTATTGATACAGTAAATGCTGACAAGGAAATAGTTACGGATAAATATACGGGAAAGAAGTATAACTTTGCCAGTTATAAAAGCTATGAAATAATTGACGAATTTGGCAATTCACTCCCCATAGAATCACTTGATGAATATGACGTATTATCCATAATTGCTTCAAAAGATGGCTATAATGCCAAAATCTATTATTCCAACAGTGAACTTTACGGCACAATAGAAGAAATGTCTCTTGCCGAAAATAATCCGTATATTGTGATTTGCGGTGTAAGTTTCAATGTTTCTAATGCATTCAAAAATTATATATCTTCGTTTTCGGTAGGTGATGATGTTTCGGTAACACTTGATATATACGGAAACGTTTCTTGCATAAGAAAAGAGGAAGAAAGATGTCGCTATGCATATCTTGTTGCGGCAAGAAAAGGCAATGGTCTTGATGATAGCATAGAAATTAAATTGTTCACCGACAAGGGCGAAATGGAGATTTTGTCCTTCAAAGATAAGCTCAAGTACAATGGTGAAGCCATGAAATCGGAACACGTCTACACTGCTCTCCTTAATGGCGAATCTGAAGTGAAAGCTCAACTTGTCCGCTTTTTTAAAAGCGGCTCAATGGTGTCTGAATTAGAAACTGTACATGCAGACAACAATACAGACGGTCTGAAAAAAATGTATGCAGGTTATGATGACAGTCATAAAATAATTTCTGAACTCAAATACAATCAATACTCTCTTGTTTTCGGCGGTATTATTCCTATGGCTAATAATGCCGTGATTTTTATGATTCCAAAGGACTTGGCAGATGAGGATGATTACGCCATATTGACAAGGCAGTATTTTACCCATGAGTATAATTATGCTATTGATGCATTTAATGTGAAATGTGATGACTTACAAGCACGAGCCATGGTTATTTACGGGCAAGGTGGCGGTTCTGTTGCTGTTCCCGAGACATACAAGCCCATGCTTGTAAAAGAAGTATCCGACATAATTTTGCCTGATGGTGACATTAGCTACAGAATCAACGGATTGTATCTCGGAAACGAAGTATCATATTCAGTATCAGAAGCTAAAATTTTAGATGAGCTGAAGTCTGTTTCCGGTAATGAAGAAAATCATGAACTTGTTGTTGGTGATGTCATAAGGTTTTCCTTGGATAATGATAATGAAATTGATAATATCGAGCTTTTGTATGAACGCGAAAGTGGTGCTGTATATGAGGAGACCGCATTGAGACAGCAGACAAAATATCGCAAAAAGAAGGTGAGTGTCTACGACGAAAGTGAAGGAATACTTTGGGTAACAAAAGAACCGTTATCATCATCGGGCATTTCACTTGGATTCAATGATATCGAAGCTATACGGGCAACACTTTATACAATTTACGTATATAAAGAAGAAAATGGCAAAAAAATCGTTCGCAATGGTTCTCTCGCTGATATCATTGACTATAATTCGGATGATACAAATTATTCAGCAATTTATTTGTATGATCAGGCGGGCGATCCATCAAGAGGGGTAATCGTAGTTTATAAATAGAAAGAGTGGGGATTTGACAGCAGGATTAACGGTAGAATACTAAAAATATTATAGAGCCCTGAAAATTTGAGGTTATACAGCACATTGAAGGTTATGCGGATATAGTGGTGGAGAGATTGGTAGAGGATTATCCCAATGATGATACGCGGCTTGAAAAATCCTTCTCATATGATAAGCTATTTGCTTTTAACAGCAGGGTGGATGAATTTCCTATTAAAATTGAAGATGAAAATGGTGTGGTGTCTATTTACGATTACATTATTTCCGGCAACAAAATCAAATTATATCTAACTGAAATATGTAATGGAAATACATATGTGAGCGGGATAACCGGCAGTGACCCGGCGAACATAATAATTGATTATGCAACACAAATACATGTTTTATGTTTTTACAAATTTTTGGTTACAAGAGGATGAATAGTATGAATATACATATTGATTTCCAAAAGAAAAAAGGCAAAATTAAGCCTATGCACGGAGTAGGTCAGGCTCCAATAATAGGACTCAATGATGAGATGTTTCATTATCTGGCAGATGCCGGTATTCCATATTCAAGGCTCCATGATGTGGGAGGGGCTTTTGGTGGTAATTTGTTTGTTGATATTCCGAATATATTCAGGAATTTTGACGCAGACGAAAAGGATGCGTCGTCTTATGATTTTGAGTTTACCGATTGGCTTATTGCACGACTTTATGAAAATAACTGTACTCCTGTTTTCAGACTGGGTGTCACTATAGAAAACTTTCACAATGTTAAAGCATACAGAATCTTTCCGCCCAATGATTATGATAAATGGTCGAGTATTTGCGAGCATATAATAAAACATTATAATGAAGGCTGGGCCAACGGGTTTTATTACGGAATAAAATATTGGGAAATATGGAATGAACCGGATAATGGCAGAGATAACACTGAAAACCAGATGTGGCATGGGACATCCGAGGAGTATTATAAGTTGTATGAGGTAACTGCAAAACATTTAAAAAAACAGTTTGGAGACACTATCATGATTGGTGGATATGCTTCTTGTGGATTCAGACATATTTTCTCCAATCCGGAAAAATTTGGATTAAGTTGCAACAAATCTGATGATGCTCTTTATGCCGGAGCTCGGAGTGCGCATTTTATAGATTTCTTTGAGGGTTTTTTTGAATACATAAAGAGTCATGGGGTGCCAATAGATTTTTTCTCGTGGCACAGTTATCTTTCAACAGAAAAAACTGTTATGGCGGCTAATTATCTTGACAAGAGGCTGAAAGAATTTGGATTTTGTACTTTGGAAACTCATTTGAATGAATGGAATAATGTGTGCGAAGACAGAAGCGATCCTTTGGCTATGCATGATATTGCACGAGCTGAGCTTGGCACAAGTTTGGCTGCGGCAAAAAGTGCATCTATGATGTGTGCTATGCAGAATACCAAAACACAAATACTATGTTATTATGATGCAAGAATAGGTATATCAGATTATGCAGGTATGTTCAATCCAATAACAAGAAAACCTTTTGCACTGTATTATGCATTCAAAGCATTCAATGAACTGTATAAGCTTGGTAATCAGGCTGAATGTTCCGGTTTCGCTGAGGGAGATATATATTCTCTTGCGGCATATAGCGGAGATAAAAAAGCGGTGCTGATAACAAACATTTCAAATCAAGATATTCATATAAAAACAAATCTCGACCCTGAATTGATGGTTTATGTTATTGATGAATTGCACATGCTTGAAAAAATTGACGTTGATCCGCTTGATTTTGTTGCTTCGAGCGGATCAGTATATCTGATTTGTAATACTTTAAATGATAATGTATTATCGAAATAAAATTTTGGTAAGCTCGTAATAAAGGACGGTTAACAATATGAAAAAACTGAAAGTGATTCTCATAGGTGCAGGCGGAAGAGGTACATCATATTCCAAGGAAATGGCTAAGGGCAATTTTCAGATTGTGGGTATAGCAGAACCTATTGTTGAGAGACGAAACAGAATTAAAAATATGCATAATGTTCCCGAGGAAATGTGTTTCACAAGCTGGGAACCGTTGCTTGAACTTCAAAAATTTGCAGACATTGCGGTGATTGCAACGCCCGACCAATTGCACCACGCTCCGGCAATGAAGGCTATTGAACTTGGATACAATCTTCTTTTGGAAAAGCCTGCCGCTCCAACAGTAAATGAGTGTGTGGATATTGCCAATGCGGCTAAAATAAAAGGTGTAAAGGTTTTGGTGTGTCATGTTTTGAGATACACAAAATTCTTTATGAAAATAAAAGAAATGATTAAAGACAACAAAGTCGGTCATGTACTATCAATTCATCACAGTGAAAATGTTGGGAATCTGCACCACAGCCACAGTTATGTAAGGGGAAATTGGGGAAACACTCAAAAAAGCTCAAATATGTTGTTGGCAAAATCCTGCCATGATATTGACATATTGCAGTGGCTTATAGATTCAAAATGTGAAAATGTTCATTCTTTCGGGCGTTTATCATATTTTACAAAAGAAAATGCTCCCGAGGGTTCACCCGATTATTGCATTGAGGGCTGTCCGTACAGGGACAAGTGTTTGTATGATGCTACGGTTATCTACAACAGAAATCACAAAGATTGGTATGCTCATCACGCACTTCAAAAAGATAATGCAACCGAAGAAGATTACAACAGAGTTTTAACAAAGACTCAATATGGAAAATGTGTATTCAAATGTGATAATGACGTTGTGGATCATCAAGTGGTTAATCTTGAGTATGAAAACGGTGCAATTGCATCATTCAACATGTCTTCATTCAATGAAGGAGGCAGGTACATACGGATTATGGGAACCGAGGGCGAAATATATGGTAATATGTCCGATAATATGCTTGATTATTTTAACTTTAAAACAAGAGAGCACACAATAATCAAACCATGGGAAAAGAATCTTGACGATTCAATAGTAAGCGGTCACGGAGGCGGAGACTCGGGAATTGTAGAAACTCTCTATAAGTATATTGCCGAAGATTATGACGGTGATATGCTGAGCGAAATTGCCATTTCGGTAGACAATCACATTACCACCTTTGCGGCAGAAAAATCACGACTCAATAAAACAGTTGTTAATTTGGATGAATACAAAAAAGAAATAGGACTATTATAAAATTACCCCCGAACAACCGACGTTCGGGGGTGTTTTTTATATGCATCTATGCATCAATTAAATTTAAATGAATAAAGATGTGCATCTTTAAGCTCAATTTTGAGACGAACGGCTTTGCCCGACACAGTGGAGAGCGGTTTTTCAAATTTAACCTTTCTGTTGACACTGTCACCAAAAATGATTTTGCTTTCATATCCTTCAATCACAGTGCCGTTTTCATCACATATGCTTATTTTCACAAGCCCGGCAACAGAGGTTGAAAAATTTATTTCAAGTTCATTTCCCTCAAAGGTGAGAGGCTTTGTCAGCACGCATCCGCCTTTGTGCTTTGCATACCATGAGAAAAATCCGTCAAGACGCATGGTGTATCTTCTGAAATAATGTGGGCAAGGTGGTTCTCACGGTTAAATAACCATAATATAATAAGCGTATCTCAGATTTGATTATCATAAATTGAGATACGCTTTTTGTATGCTGTTTATTAAGTGGAAAGAGTTGTGTAAATAAAAGTCCGCTTTTGCGGCTTCACCAAATGAATGACGGCGCACCAAAGTCAAACCCAAGCTGAATGAGAACTTCTTTATTATTTTATCCCTTCAGCTTGTTTTATCCGGACGCAGCTGAATATAAGCAATGCTGCTGTTAATACAAGGAGAACAATTGCGCCGCCAAAGGATACAACAGGAGAAACATATGAAGATAGGTCGATAATGCTATCTACTTTCATCACTGCAAGCAGTGCCAATGCAATTCCCACAATTCCTTCGCCTGCAATCAGACCTGAACAAAAAAGTGTTCCTTTCGTTGTTGCAATTTTTCTGTCATCTTCGTGTTTTGTTATTTTTTCAACTGTCCATCTGATGAGTCCGCCAATCATTATACAACTTGTGAGATGAATCGGCAAATATACACCGATAGCAAAGGGCAGAACCGGAATCCGGACACAATGTGCAAACACAGTTATAAACACACCGCAAAGCACCAAGGTCCATGGCAGACTTCCTTCCATAACTCCCTCTGTGATAATCTTCATCAATGTTGCCTGAGGAGCGGCAAGCTCATCAGAACCAAATCCCCATGCCAGGTCAAGAAGATAGAGTGTTGCTCCGATTGCAAGGGCAGAGCATACAACTCCGATGATTTCGCCTATTTGCTGTTTTTTGGGTGTCGCCCCCAAAATGAACCCGGTTTTCAAATCTTGCGATGTGTCTCCGGCAATGGCAGAAATGATGCATATAACAGAGCCTATTGCAATTGCATTAACCATTCCTCTGATTCCGGTGACACCCGAAAGCTTCAAAATCAGTGTTGCGGCGAGGAGTGTTGCAATAGCCATGCCTGATATCGGATTGTTGCTGCTTCCTACAAGACCGACCATTCTTGATGATACAGCCGCAAAAAAAAATCCAAAAACAACAACCATGACAGCTCCGGCAAAACTAATGGGCACTGCAGGGACAAGCCACATGAACACTGTCAGCAAAGCAATTGAAATGAGAACAAGTTTCATGTTTATGTCTTTTTCTGTTCTCCTAAGCTCTGTTCTATGTTCCTGCAACGCAATGGAGTTTACAGACTTTGCAAAAGTTTTTAAAATCAGAGGTAGTGTTTTTATGAGACTGATAATCCCTCCGGCGGCGAGTGCTCCTGCACCGATGTAGCGAATGTGCGTACTCCATATTCCGCCGGCACCACTTTGGGAAAAGATTTCTCCAATTGAAAAGCTTTCCGATGCAACATAAGAATTTTCGCCAAAAAGTACGATAAGCGGTATGATAACAAGCCAACTGAGAACTCCTCCGGAGAACAGATATCCCGAAATTTTCGGACCGCAGATATAACCGACACTAAGCACCGCCGGATAAACTTGAGTTCCTATTTCACCGGCGAAAAATTTTGTCTTAAAAGAGATTTCGCTTTTGACAAGTTTTAGTCCATCGACAATAAATTTTAAAACCGCACCGAGCCCCATTCCTTTAAAAACCGTTGATGATGAGTTTGATGTTTTTTCTCCTGCGAGAAGAACCTCGGCACATGCACTGCCCTCGGGATAGGGGAGGTTTTTGTGTTCTTTAACTATAAGTGCATTTCTAAGCGGTATCATAAAAAACACACCAAGTAATCCACCGATTAATGCAATAATTGTTATTTCAAAAATATCCGGTTTTTCCGTTTTTCCTTCTGCAGCCCAAAGAAACAGTGCAGGCAATGTGAAAATTGCCCCCGCTGCCACAGATTCGCCTGCAGAGCCGATGGTTTGGACAATGTTGCTCTCCAAAACGGAGTTTCTTCTGAGGACAACTCTGATTATTCCCATGGCAAGAACTGCTGCCGGAATTGAAGCCGATACCGTTATTCCTACCCTCAGACCAAGATATGCATTTGACGCACCAAAAACAATTGCAAGAACAATTCCCGTTATGACAGATGCAAGAGTTAATTCGCTTGTCTTTTTTTCGTGAGGAACATAGGGTTTGAATTTGTCTTGTTTGTTCATGACAATACCTTCCTTCGAATAATATATTTCAATCTCTTGATTTGTTTAATAAATTATTGTATAATATATAATGAATAAATTTTGTGAGGTGTACCATGATATACACATTAACTCTCAACCCTGCTATAGATTATGTTCTGTATTCACCGGAGTGTATTCCCGGTGAAATAAATCGCAGTGAAAATGAAAAAATATATCCCGGCGGCAAGGGGATAAATGTCTCTGCAATTTTAAAGGAACTTGGTATGCAATCTGTTGCTCTCGGCTTTTGTGCCGGTTACACGGGAACCATGCTTTACGAAATGCTCAAATCCGAAAACATTGATTCGGATTTTGTTATGCTTCCTGAAGGTATGACACGAATCAACGTAAAAATCAAATCAAAGCTTGAAACAGATATCAATGCTAATGCTCCTCATGTTAACAGTGTTTCTCTTGAAAAACTTTTCAAAAAGCTTGATTTAATGGTGGATGGTGACACTTTGGTTCTTGCGGGTTCTGTTCCCAAAAGTCTTTCGCCAACTATATATTGTGACATAATGGCACTTTTTAAACGTAAAAATATCCGTTTTGTTGTTGATGCAACAAAAGATACACTTATTGCGTCACTTAAATACAAACCGTTTCTTATCAAACCAAACAATTTTGAACTTTGCGAAATTTTCGGCAAAAATCTTGAAAACACTCACGAAATTGTTGCGGCGGCAAAAGAACTGCAAAAAAAAGGCGCTCAAAATGTTTTGGTTTCACTTGGTTCAAATGGGGCGATTCTTGTTTGTGACGATGGCAATGTTTACATGTCAGATGCGCCAAAAGGCAAGGTGATAAACACCACCGGCGCAGGAGATTCCATGGTTGCCGGGTTTCTTGCAGGGTACAGCAAAACAGAGGATTATTCTTATGCTTTGAAACTCGGTCTTTGTTGCGGAAGCGCTACTGCGTTTTCCGAATCCCTTGCGTCAAAAGATAGTATAGAATCTCTTTTTAATCAAGCGATGATAGATGTGAGGAATGTTGAATGATTTATGAAAACATAAGAGAGGGAATTTTTCTTTCTCGTCCAAACAGATTTATAGCCCATGTGGAAGTTGACGGTAAGGAGGAAATCTGCCATGTAAAAAATACCGGTCGGTGCAAGGAGATTTTAAAAGAGGGTACAAGAGTTATCTTACAAGAATTTGACTCCCCGAAAAGAAAAACAAAATTTGATCTAATCAGTGCATACAAGGGAAGTGAACTTATAAACATCGATAGCCAGGCACCAAACAAGCTCTTTGCCGAGTGGGCAAAAAAGACTGTTTTTTTCGGAAAAGATGCAGTGTTTAAGGCAGAAAAAAAATACGGCAATTCAAGGTTTGATTTCTACATAGAGTCGGAAGCCGGAAAAAAATTTGTTGAGGTAAAAGGAGTTACTCTTGAAAATGATGGGGTTGCCGCCTTTCCTGATGCACCCACAGACCGCGGGGTAAAGCATATAAACGAGCTTTGCAAAGCCATCGATAATGGGTTTGAAGCATATGTATTTTTTGTTATTCAGATGAAAAACATAAATAAATTTATTCCCAATTGCAAAACGCATCCCGAATTTGGCGATGCGCTTAAAACAGCTGAAAAAAAAGGTGTTAAGATTTTTGCCGTTGATTGTATCGTTAGTCCCGGCATGGTAATGGCAGATAATTTTGTTGAGGTATGTATTTAGGAAAGGATGACAATTTTGCAAAATAACACTTATAATATTAATTATCTTGAACTTCTTTCAAATGATTATCCATCAGTTCAGGCAGTCAGCGCCGAGATAATCAATCTTCGTGCAATACTGAGCCTACCAAAGGGTACAGAGCATTTCATAAGCGATCTTCACGGTGAGTATGAAGCGGTTTTGCATGTTCTGAGAAACGCTTCGGGAGTTATTAAGAACAAAATAGACATGCTCTATTCAAGCACTGTAACTGCAAGTGAACGAAAAACTCTTGCAACCTTGGTGTATTATCCCGAAAGAAAGCTTTCGCATCTCAAAAATCAAGGTGTAGTATGCGATGAGTGGTATTCGATAACCCTTTACCGCCTGGTTGATCTGTGCAGACTCATTGCATCAAAGTACACTCGTTCCAAGGTGAGAAAGGCAATGCCGAGAGATTTTTCGTACATAATCGACGAGCTTTTGCACACTACCGATGCCGAAATCAACAAGCACGAATATTATACACAGATTATCCGCTCAATAATTGGAGTTGGAAGAGCTGATGCATTCATTATTGCTCTTTCAAATCTGATAAGAAGACTATCTATAGATCATTTGCATATTCTTGGTGACATTTTTGACCGTGGTCCCCGTGCAGACATAATCATGGATGAACTCACGAGATATCACTCCATTGATTTTCAGTGGGGCAACCATGACATTGAATGGATTGGCGCAGCATGCGGTAATGATGCGTGCATTGCAAATGTTATCAGAAATTCACTTCGTTACAATAATTTTGACACTCTTGAAATTGGCTACGGCATAAACACCCGAACTCTTACAAATCTTGCTCTTGAAGTATACGGCGATGACAAATGCGAAGCTTTTATACCTCTTGATTCTCACAAAAAAGCAATTCGCACAAATGATGCTTTTCTCACAGCCAAAATGCAAAAAGCGATTGCTATAATTCAGTTTAAACTTGAAGGTCAGCTCATTGCCCGTCATCCCGAATATGAAATGTCAGACCGTACCTTTCTTGACAAAATAGATTTTCAAAATGGGATTGTAACCATAGATGGGGAAAAATATCCTCTTACAGACAAAAATTTTCCCACTGTTAATTTTTCAAAGCCCTATGAGCTTACCGAGCAAGAAAAATATGTTGTCGAATCTCTCCGTCGTTCGTTTATTTACAGTGAAAAACTTCAGGAACACATAGGATTTTTGATTAAAAAAGGCGGAATGTATAAGATTCACAACGGTAATTTGCTTTTTCACGGATGCATTCCTCTCGATTCATCAGGCAAACCCGATACTGTAGCTTTTTTTGGAGAGAAGCTTAGCGGAAAAGCATATCTTGATGCGGCTGACTTAATTGTGAGAAAAGCCTTTGCAACAAAGTCAGAGGAAGATTCGGATTTTTTGTGGTATTTATGGTGCGGAAAAAAATCACCGCTGTTTGGTAAAAACAAGCTTTCTGCCTTTGAAAATTATTTTACAAATGATGAAAAACTTTCAAAGGAAGAAAAGAATAATTATTATTTGTTTACTGAAACGAGGGATCTTTGCCATATGCTTTTTGAAGAATTTTCTCTCGATCCCGCATCCGCTCACATTATAAATGGTCATGTTCCTGTTAAAACAGGAAAGGGGGAGAGCCCGATCAAAGCCAATGGTAAGCTCTATATTATAGACGGTGGGTTTTCAAAACCATATCAGCTCACAACCGGCATTGCCGGATACACGTTGATAAGCAATTCCTATGGCCTTTCTATCACGGAGCATGAAACCTTTACCGGAGTAAATGATGTCATAGAAAATGATTCAGATCTTCATTCTTCAAAAACAATGACTGAAAACTATCCTTCAAGGAAACGTGTTGCAGATACTGATAATGGTGAAAGACTGAAAAATAAAATCAAAGTTTTGACTGAACTTCTTGAAGCATATAAAAGCGGTTTAATCAGAGAAAAACATGTATAAAAGGAGAATATCAATGGAAATATGGAATGGATTTAAACTTGAAAGAACAACCTTTGAGGACAGAGAACTAATTACGGTTTATCCTGAAAAGCCAAATGGTAAATGGGCAATCAAAACAGAGTATTTTAATGCTTTCCCCGATGTTCAGATAAAGCTTCTTGAGCTTGGTTATCATGTTTTTCATCTTCAAAACAATACACGCTGGCATGTTAATGAAGACACAGAGAAAAGAGCAAAGCTTGCCGAATATGTTCATGATAAAATGGGACTTTCTCAAAAGTGCGTTATAATAGGCATGAGCTGTGGCGGAATGCAGGGGATATATTTTGGTGCAAAATATCCCGAATATGTTTCATGTCTCTATCTCGATGCTCCGGTTGTTAACTTATTTTCGTGCCCGGCAGGCTTTGGAAAAAAGGTGAACATAGATGCTTTGGATGAGCTTTTGAAGGGGAAAAACATGACAATGACAGAGTTCATTTCCTATCGCGAACACCCGTTAGACTATCTGCCTGAGCTTGTTAAACACAACATTCCTCTCATGCTTGTTGCAGGTGACAGCGATTCGGTTGTTCCGTATGACGAAAACGGAATCCTTTTGCACGATGCATACAAAAAGGCTGGTTGTATAATGGAAACAATCATTAAGCCGGGCTGCGACCATCATCCTCATTCTCTTGAGGACAACTCGCCAATTATAGAATTCATAAAAAAATATGACATATGAGGTATAACAATGCTTATTAATGACCAATGCAAAGAGTGCATTTTAAAAAAATATACTGCTCAGCATCCCGAAGATATTACCGACAATAAAAAAGCTCAATATCGTGTGGCAATTGTTGGTATTCTTGAAGAGTATTCACCTGTGTTGAGCGCCCCTGAAATCCTTGAAAAAATTGCAATTTTGCAAAAGGATATGTTTGATTATTCACTTGATTTAACTGAGTGCAAAAAGTATTATAATGCTCTTTTGCTTTCTATGGAGGATGATCTTTGGGACAATCTCATGAAATCCGCCGATTTTTTTGATCTTGCAATCGGCTATGCAATGACAGGAAACTACATAGATTTTGGTGCAAACTCCGACATAAGTGAAGAATTTTTGAAACAGAAGCTTGCAGAATCCGGAAGTCTTGATTATGACAAGGAAGAACTCGAAAACCTGAGATCGGAAATATTAAAAGCCAAACATCTTGTTTTCCTTACCGATAACTGCGGTGAAATAGTAACCGACAAGCTTCTCATAAGAACCATATTAAAACTCAATCCAAAAATAGACATCAGTGCTATTGTACGTGGGGCTGATGTTTTAAACGATGCCACATTGGAAGACGCGCGGGATGTGGGTCTTGACAAAATCGTTCCGGTTCATTCAAACGGAACTGCCATTTGCGGAACTGCTCCCAAACGCATCACTTTGGAGTGTCAGAATCTGATAGAAAATGCCGATGTAATAATTTCCAAGGGCATGGGCAATTTTGAAACCATGTATGGATGCGGGAAAAATGTGTATTATCTTCTCATGTGCAAGTGCGACATGTTTGCCAAACGTTTTAAAATGCCGCTTTTTTCATGCGTTCTTAAAAATGAAAAAAATCTTGAACTTTAAAATTCTCTCTTCATTAAAAGCGGATATAAATTGTTTGTGAATAAAGAGTATGCTTTTTGCTTGAAAATAGTTCTTTCAAATCACTTGACGAATGCTGATGAAAAAACTTATAATATAATATATATATAGGCTTGCATGCGATTGTAGGCTCGTTTCAATGAAAAGGAGATTAATATTATGGCACTTAAAAAAGGTTTTTACACAGCCCTCGGCACACCCCTTGACGAAAACGGCAACCTCGTAGAGGCTTCCCTCAGAAAGCATATCAACCAGCAGATTGATGCGGGTGCTTCCGGACTTCTTCTCATGGGCAGCATGGGTATTGAAGCTTTTATCAAGCTTGATGCATACAAAGATGTTGTTCGTGTCGGCGCAGAAGAAAATAACGGAAGGCTCCCCTTCTTTGTAGGTGCAATGGATACTTCTATTGTTAAAGTTATGGAAAAAATAGATGCTATGAAAGGTCTTAAAATCGACGGTGTAGTTCTTACTGCTCCTTTCTATGGTGCAGCAAACGACGAAGCAGCAATTACATGGTTCACCACAATTGCAGACAAATCACCATTCCCGATTTATCTTTATGACCTTGCTGTGGCTGTTAAATACAAACTTACAATGCCCGTTATGGACATCCTTATCAAGCACCCCAATATCAAAGGTATCAAAACAGCTGACTGGGAACTTATTCATGCAATCGGAAGAAAATATCCCGGAGAAAACTTCGAATGTCTCTATTCAGGTCTTGATAGTTTTGACTATGCAAACATGATGGGCATAGATAAAAACCTCGACGGTATGTTTGCTTGCACTCCCAAAAACGGAAGAAAAATGTATGACTGCATTAATGCCGGTGATTTCAAAGGTGCACGAAAGTATCTTGACAACATTCTTCTTCTTCGTGACACAATGCTTAAATACCGTCTCATGTCATGCTTTACAATCTGCATGAACCTTATCGGATGCGAAGGTAACTTCCACCAGGATTACATACTTATGCCTACAGAAGAAGGCGTAGCAAAAATGAAGGAAACCATGGAAGCTATCGGAGAACTTTAATATTTTAATATATAAAATAATCTTGACAAAATTCTGTAAATAATGTATTATTAATACGATACAGAGTATTGGAGACGTATCAAAATAAGTCATGGGCTTATTTTGGTGCGTCTTTTTTGCGTAAATATGAAAATTATTACTGTTTATAATAGTATTTATGGAGGTTATTTTATGTATGATGCAGTGGTAATCGGTGCAGGTGTTGTTGGCGGTCTCATTGCCCGCAAGCTTACTTCATGCTCACAAAAGGTCTGCATTGCAGACAAGGCTTCGGACATTGCCATGGGTGCAACAAAGGCAAACTCGGCTATTGTTCATGCAGGGTTTGATGCAAAGGCTGGTTCTCTCAAGGCAAAGCTCAATAAGCTTGGCTCCGACATGATGGAAAAAGTGTGCAGTGAACTCGGTGTTAAATATATTCGAAACGGTTCGCTTGTTCTTGGCTACAATGACGAAGACAAAAAGTCCCTTGAAGCCATTCTTGAAAATGGAAAATTAAACGGAATTGAAGGGCTTAAACTCATAGATGCAAAAGAACTCCATGACCTTGAGCCAAATGTTTCTGATGATGCAATCTGGGCACTTCATGCTCCTACGGGTGCAATTGTATGCCCTTATGAGCTTTGCGAAGCTGCCATCGGAAATGCCATGGACAACGGTGCACAGCTTGAACTCGGGTTTGAAGTGTGTGAGATAACAAATGATGAAAGCGGCTATACGATTGTTGCCAAAGACGGCAGAAAGCTTCAGGCAAAAATTGTCATAAATGCTGCCGGTGCATATTCAGACGAAATGGCAAAGCTTGTGGGGGATAATTCTTTTGATGTTCATCCTCGAAAAGGCGAATATATACTTTTGGACAAAGAATACGGCTTCGTAACCAAACACACTCTATTTACAGTACCAACCAAAATGGGTAAAGGTATTCTTGTTTCGCCAACTGTTGACGGCAATCTTATTCTCGGACCAACGGCTGTGGATTTTGATGAAAAAGAAAACAAACAGACAACCAGAGAAGGAATAAATTCGGTTATTACCGAGTCAAGGCGCATGGTGAAAAATGCACCTTCAAACATGGCAATTACTTCCTTTTGCGGTCTTAGAAGCGTAGGAAGTACAGGAGATTTCATCATAAACAGTCCCCAAAAGGGCTTTATAAATGTGGCAGGCATCGAATCACCCGGTCTTTCGGCATCTCCTGCAATTGCCGAATATATTGCCGAAATGCTAAAAAACGACGGCTTCACTCTTAAGCCCAAAGCCGATTTTAACCCTGTGAGAGAAGCAACTCACAAGTTTTCTTCGCTCTCAGATGAAGAAAAGAACGAAATCATCAAAAACGACCCTTCCTTCGGAAAAATTATTTGCCGATGTGAAAATGTGACCGAAGGTGAGATTTTAAGAGCAATCCGCACCAATCCAAAAGCAACTACTCTCGATGGTGTTAAACGCCGTACAAGAGCGCAAATGGGCAGATGTCAGGGCGGTTTTTGCTCACCCTACATTACCGAGCTTTTGGCAAAAGAGCTTGGCATAACTATGGAAGAGGTTACAAAAAGCGGAAAAGGCTCGTTTATTCTCGCAGGAAAGACAAAGGGGGATTTAAAAGATGCGTAATGTAGATCTTGTAATCATCGGTGGCGGTCCTGCAGGAATGTGTGCCGCAGTCAGCGCCTACAACGCCGGAGCAAAAGATATTCTTGTTATTGAACGTGATTCAGACCTCGGCGGTATTCTCAGACAATGTATTCACAACGGCTTTGGTCTTCATCGGTTCAAAGAAGAACTCACAGGTCCGGAATATGCCTATAAATGTGAAACAGAACTCAAAAAATTTCCGATTGATGTGTGGTGCAACACAATTGTAACCGACATTTCAAAAGATAAAATTGTAACTGCTATGTCTTCCGAGAGGGGAGTCGAAAAGATTCAGGCAAAGGCAATTATCCTTGCCATGGGTTGCCGTGAACGCCCCCGTGGTGCACTGAACATCCCCGGCACTCGTCCGGCGGGTATTTTCAGTGCAGGAACAGCGCAGAAATATGTTAACATGATGGGATATATGCCCGGCAAAAATGTTGTTATTTTGGGTTCGGGCGACATCGGTCTCATCATGGCGCGACGAATGACTCTTGAGGGTGCTAAGGTTCATGCCGTATGTGAGGTTATGCCATATTCCGGCGGACTTGCCAGAAACATTGAGCAGTGCCTCAATGATTTCGACATTCCTCTTTATCTCAGCCACACAGTGACCGATATCCATGGAAGTGACAGAATCGAAGCTGTAACCGTGTCTCAGGTTGACGAAAAAATGCAACCGATAAAAGGAACCGAAATGTACATTGAATGTGACACTCTCTTGCTTTCTGTCGGTCTCATTCCTGAAAATGAGCTTTCCAAATCTGCAGGCCTTACTCTTGATTCGATTACAAGAGGATGCCGTGTTGATCAAAACAGACAGACTGAAATTGAAGGTGTGTTTGCTTGCGGAAATGTACTTCATGTGCATGATCTTGCTGATTTTGTGTCCGAAGAAGGTGAGGTAGCAGGCGAAAGCGCTGCCAAATATATTCTCGGCAAAGCAAACACCGAAAAATGTAACATCAATGTTTCCACCGACGGAAAAGTACGCTACAGTGTTCCTCAAAAAATCACTGACACCACCGTGGATATCAAGCTTTATTACAGGGTTTCCGGTGTTTTTGACAATGTTATGGTTGTTGCCGAAGCCGATGGTGAGATAATAGCAAAACAGAAAAAAGCCAAAGTGGTACCCGGTGAAATGCAATATATTGTCATCAAAAAGGACACACTGAAAAAAGATACAAAAGAATTGAAAATCCGTATTGACAAAGCCTGAGTAAATACAATATAATGGAGGCAGTTATGAATAGAGAATTAACCTGTATAGTATGTCCCATGGGATGCAGACTCACAGTTGAACTAAATGGCAAAGAGGTTGTTTCTGTTTCGGGAAACACCTGCAAACGCGGTGAAGACTACGCAAGGAGTGAATGCACCAATCCTGTGAGAGTTATCACTACTACCGTCAGAACAAAAAGCGGGAAAATTTTGCCTGTAAAAACCGATAAACCCGTTCCTAAAGAGCTTATGACAGAATGCATGAGGCTCATAAACAATCTCTGCCCCGATTGCGACGGAGAAATCGCAATGGGGAAAATCATTTGTGAAAACATTTTGAACACCGGAGCAAACATCATTGCCGCCGGAAAATAAACCCGGTATCAATGAAGAATGGGGGAGAATATATGAGTGAAAGTTGTTTTGTAATTGCGGCAATAAGAGGTGAAGAGTCACTGCTTTCAGCGTGCAAATCCAAATCACCGATAATTTTTGATTTGGAGCCAAACATCGAAACCGTTGAACAAAACGCTATGCTGTGCCGCGAATACGGCAAGACATATTTTGTTCACATGGATCTTGCTGAGGGAATAGGCAAAGACAAATTTGGTCTTCGTTTTGTCAAAAAAATGGGAGTAAACGGCATAATAAGCACGAGAGCAAATCTCATAAAGCTTGCAAAAGATATGGGACTCAAAACAGTCCAGAGAATCTTTGTTCTTGATTCTCAGTCGCTTAAAACTGCAGAGTCTGTGCTTAAAACGTGTCCCGATATGGTAGAAATTATGCCGGGAATAATTCCTGTTGCAATAGAGGAGCTTTCATCAGTGGTTAACATTCCCATTATTGCCGGAGGTCTTATTCGTGACAAAAACGATGTAGAGAAAATATCCAAAGCCGGAGCGGTTGCCGTGTCAACTTCTAACAGCGAGCTTTGGTAAGTGTCAGACGAAAGGATAAAACAATGGAGAATTTAAAAAACAAAAAGCTTTTTTTGCTTGATATGGACGGAACAATCTATCTTGACAACGATCTTTTTGAAGCTACTCCTGCATTTTTAGATGCAATAAAAAAAAGGGGAGGAAAATACCTTTTTCTCACTAACAACTCCTCAAAGAGTGTAAATAAATATGTAGAAAAGCTGGCAAGTCTCGGTATTAATGCAAACACCGATGATTTTTTAACATCATCCCAGGCGACAAGTTTATTTCTGAAAGAAAAAAACTATCACAAAATATACGTGCTCGGTACAAATTCTTTGAAAGAAGAGCTTTCGTGCTTCAACATCACCGATAAGCTTGAAGATGACATTGACTGCCTCGTTATGGGTTTTGACACAGAGCTTACATTCCAAAAGCTTGAGGATGCATGCATCCTTCTTGGCAGAGGTGTTGAATACATAGCCACCAATCCCGATTATGTATGCCCCACATGGTATGGATATGTTCCTGATTGCGGAAGCGTAAGCGACATGCTCTACAATGCAACAAAACGTCGTCCTCTTTTTATCGGTAAACCTCAGCCCGAAATGGCGCTTATTGCTATGGAAAATACGGGTTGTACCAAAGAAGAAACCCTCATTGTTGGAGACCGCATCTACACAGACATTGCCTGCGGAATAAATGCTGGTATCGACTCGGTTATGGTTTTGAGCGGTGAAAGCACTGCGGAGGATATTGAAAAATATAATATCCATCCAACATATGTATTAAACGGGATAGAAGATATTCTTGATGCAATTAAATAAAAAACGAGCGTCATCTCATTTTGAAGTGAACCCCAAAGTTTAGACAAAATTAAATATTAACTTGCTTGTGAATGAGTTCGGTATTGTACCGGACTCATTCCTTTTAGTTTTAAGGAAATTCTTTCATTGTTGTAGTAATGAATATATTTCTTCAATTCATCA
>JAFQBA010000070.1 GCA_017416845.1 Clostridia bacterium | reverse complement strand
TTGCTGTGTGGATGTGAACTCTGACTTTATTGTCGTTTCTCTCGATTTCGATCTTAGCGATACCGGCTGAGAAAAGTGATTTTTTAAGATATTTTCTGATTTCGTAATCTTCTACAAGATTATCGCCGAAGTTTTTCTTGTCAGCATACCATTTGGAATCCCAATCTTTGATAACGCCGACTCTTAATCCGTGTGGATGTACTTTCTGACCCAAGATTCTTTCCTCCTCTACAAATTATTCCTTTTCTTTCAATACAACCGTAATGTGGCTGGTTCTTTTTCTGATTCTGAAAGCTCTGCCCTGTGCTCTGGGTCTTACTCTCTTGAGAGTGGGGCCCTGATTGGCGAAGATTTCGGAAACGTAGAGCTTTTCTACATCCATGCCGAAGTTGTTTTCAGCATTTGCGATAGCAGATTTAAGAAGCTTTTCAACGATTTCAGCTGCAGCTTTGGGGCTGAGCTTTAAGATTGCCATAGCTTCGCCTACGTTTTTGTTTCTGATTAAATCTATAACAGCTTTAACTTTTCTTGAAGATATACGAGCATAGCTAAGTTTAGCTCTTGCTTCGGTAACATTGTGTTCCATTCGTGAATCCTCCTCTCATAGAACTTTATATTTATTATCTAGCGTTTGTAGTTTTAGCTCCTGCGTGGCCTTTGTAGGTTCTTGTGGGAGCGAATTCTCCGAGCTTGTGACCAACCATGTCTTCGCTTACATATACAGGCACGTGTTTTCTGCCGTCATGCACTGCGATTGTGTGACCAACCATATCGGGGAATATTGTGGATGCCCTTGACCAAGTTTTAACAACTCTTTTTTCGCCGGCATTGTTCATGTCTATGATTCTCTTCATAAGTCTTTCTTCAACGAAAGGTCCTTTTTTAACTGATCTACCCAATTGATAAACCTCCTCTCAAAATTGGACATATAATAAAGATATTATTATTTGCCGTTTCTTCTCTTAACAATATATTTGTCGGACTGTTTGTTTTTCTTTCTGGTTTTGTAACCAAGTGTCGGTTTACCCCAGGGAGTAACAGGACTGGGCATACCGATAGGTGACTTACCTTCACCACCACCGTGGGGATGGTCGCAGGGGTTCATAACAACACCACGAACGGTAGGTCTCCAACCCATATGTCTTTTTCTTCCGGCTTTACCGATAGAAATGTTTTCGTAATCAATGTTACCAACCTGGCCGATTGTTGCTCTGCAGTCAATACGAACCATTCTTACTTCACCGGAGGGAAGTCTAACCTGAGCAAAATCTCCTTCTTTAGCCATAAGCTGAGCGGAGTTACCTGCACTTCTTACCATCTGTGCACCTCTGCCGGGGAAAAGCTCAATGTTGTGAATAAGTGTACCAACGGGGATTGCTTTGATGGGAAGAGCGTTACCTGCTTTGATGTCTGCATCAGAACCGGATCTTACAACATCGCCAACGGAAAGACCGTGGGGTGCGATGATATATGCTTTTTCGCCATCTTCGTACTGAATGAGTGCAATGTTTGCTGTTCTGTTGGGATCGTATTCGATTGTGAGAACAGTTGCATTCATGTTATCTTTGAGTCTCTTAAAATCTATAACTCTGTATTTTCTTCTGTTTCCGCCGCCTCTGTGACGAACTGTGATTCTACCGTATGAGTTTCTGCCGGAGTGTTTCTTTAAGGGTTCCAGCAAAGATTTTTCGGGAGCAACCTTTGAAACTTCCTCAAAAGTTGAAACAGTCATAAATCTGCGAGCGGGAGAAGTAGGATTATATTTTTTTATTGCCATTCCTTTTCACTCTCCTAACTATTAATTTGCATTACGCCATGCCATCGAAAAATTCGATTGTCTTGCTATCTGCGGTAAGTTTAACGATTGCTTTTTTCCAATCGGCTCTTTTACCGGAGGTAGCGCCCATTCTTTTAACTTTTCCGAGAACTCTTGCTGTTGTGATTTTTTCAACCTTAACACCGAAGATTTCTTCAACAGCTTTTTTGATTTCGATTTTGTTAGCACCGAGGGCCACCTTAAAGGTGTACTTTCTGTCTGCCAACTGATCCATACTCTGTTCGGAAACTATAGGTTTAATAATGATGTCGTGGTTTGTCATTATGCGTACACCTCCTCAATCTTGGAAACGGCGTCTTTTGTCACAACCATAACGTCGTGGCTGAGAATATCGTATACGTTTAAGCTGCCCATGAATGTTGTGGTAACACCCTTGATATTGTTGGCAGATTTAACAACGTTGTCGTTTTTCTCGTTTGTAACTATGAGAGCCTTGGACTCAACCTTAAGGTTTTTGAGCATTTCTGCGATTTTCTTTGTCTTGATTTCTTCAAGAGCAATATTATCTACTACGATGATTTCGCCATCTGCACATTTAGCACTGAGAGCAGAAATCATAGCAAGCTTTTTGAGCTTCTTGTTTACTGAATATCTGTAATCTCTGGGCTTGGGACCAAGAGCGATACCGCCTTTAATCCACTGTGTAGCACGGATTGAACCCTGTCTTGCACGACCTGTACCCTTCTGTCTCCAGGGTTTGATACCGCCGCCGCGAACTTCCGAACGGGTCTTTGTGCTCTGTGTGCCCTGTCTCTGATTAGCAAGGTAATTCACGATAACCTGGTGAATTGCAACCTTGTTTACTTCCTGAGCGAAAACTGCATCAGCAAGTTCGATCTTGCCGATTTCGCTTCCTTCCATATTATATAAAGCTAATTTAGGCATTAGTTAGTCCTCCTTTCTTAGAATTCACTTATGCTTTAACTGTATCTTTTATTGTTACGATGCCGCCTTTGGGACCGGGAATGGCACCCTTAACGAGAATGATGTTCTTTTCAGCGTCAACCTTAACAACAACTAAGTTCTGAATTGTAACCTGTTCAACACCCATGTGTCCGGGAAGTCTCTTGTTCTTCATAACTCTGGACGGTGTGGAGCAAGCACCCATGGAACCTACACCTCTGTGATAACCGGAACCATGTGTCATAGGACCTCTGTGGGTTCCCCATCTTTTTACTGTACCGGCAAAACCGTGACCCTTGCTGATGCCTGTTACATCAACCTTGTCACCTTCTGCGAAAACATCTGCTTTGATTTCATCACCTACATTGTAAGCGGAATCATCTTCGAGTCTGAACTCTTTGAGATGTTTCTTGTTTGCAACTCCGGCTTTTGCAAGGTGTCCTTTTAAAGGTTTGTTCAGCGCCTTGTCTTTGCAATCGCCAAATCCTACCTGAATTGCACTGTAGCCATCGTTTTCAACTGTCTTTTTCTGAACAACTGCAACCGGTCCGGCTTCAATAACTGTAACGGGAATTACTGTGCCGTCTTCTGTAAAAAGCTGAGTCATTCCGAGTTTCTTACCTATAATTGCTTTTTGCATTTCTTATTTCCTCCTATATTTGGTTATTGGTTGAAGCTTAAGGTGCTCCAACATGACCTGCTGCCTTAGGATAAGGGGCAGCACCATGGCAGAATCAACTTTCTCTGCTCATCTTCATCAAACCTGCTTGATTTCGATTTCAACACCTGCGGGGAGAGAAATCTTAAGAAGCGTGTCGATGGTCTTGGGAGTAGGCTCCAAAATGTCGATAAGTCTTTTGTGAGTTCTGAGCTCGAACTGTTCACGGCTGTCCTTGTACTTGTGAACTGCTCTGAGGATTGTCACAATTTCTTTCTTAGTCGGCAGCGGAATGGGACCTGCAACCTTTGCACCTGTTCTTTCGGCAGTCTCAACAATCTTCTTAGCGGACTGATCGATTAACTGGTGATCGTAAGCTTTGAGCTTGATTCTGATTTTCTGACTTTTAGCCATTGATAGTACCTCCTAACATTTTTTGATTTTCGGTGCCATATCGGCAGTCATAAAAACAGTTACACACATCCGTGTGTGTCATACCCTCTCATTTTAAAACCCGGCACAAGGATACCGGGGCATAATACGAGTAGGTATTCACTGTGACCTTGCCGCCCGGATTCGTGATCCGGACATTCTCCATGGAAATTGACCGCAAAATAGTGCGATCGGTAACCTCCCACTTCATCGTCTGTCATGCCACACATAGGCTATTTTAGTATATTTCAGCCTTTTTTTCAATAGTAATTTTTACCTAAATCATCAAAAAAACTTCGAATTTTAAAATTTCGGTAAAATTACACAACCGCACCATCAACCAAAGTGGATTCAATGTGAATTTTGCACACGTTTTATCACCAAAAATCCGTTCAAAGCCACATGATATCAGGCTTTGAGAGCATTCTGATATTAAATCTCCCCAAAACAGCAGCAAAATCCGTATAAAGTATACAACTTGCACAACGAAAGTCTGTGAAAACCTCACAAAAAATATATTTTGTGGAAACACAAAAAACAAACACAATATATAGTTTTTCACATCGGAAATGAGATTTTATAACGTAAAAATCCTCCGGATTAATATATCCTTCCTCAATTAATCCGATGACAAAAAACTTTTTTCAATTTATATTTCAAATATATTTCTTTTGCCTCCCGCTCTTTACTAAAAGCAAAACATATGGTATAATCATTAACTATATTGAGACATTATTGTTTATCATTTTTTACATCGGTTTAACTATATTAAAAGAGAGTGATTATATGAACGAAAAAGAGCTAAGAAACGGATTTCGAAGCCAACTTATAAATGTACATGCCGTAGCTGTAATTGCGGCAACCATAGTCGAAATTGTAGCATATATTTTGTATGTAGTAAGCGGCACCTGCGAGCTCTCGCTCACATGCCCGTACCTGTGGCACTCGCTTGTTATCCCGTCTGCCGTCAATTTTATTGCACACATAGTCGCAAGATGTATTTGCAAATCAAAAAAATACACAGATAACAGGAAAAACAGTGTACTTATTTATGCAACAATGGTTACAACAACTGTTGTATCTGTTGTTCACCGTGACTTTATAATTGCCGCCTGTGCTTTTATTTTCCCAGTGATGTTGTCATCTGCAAAATTCAATGACCGTAACCTTCTCAAGCACAGCCTTTTTATATCATTGGCATCCATCACGCTGACCACCCTGGTTTTGTATGCGGAAAACAAAATAGGAGTTGCAAATGCGGTTAATATCACAGCACTTTATGCTTTTGCAATCATCTCATATCTTTCGGGAACAATAAATATAAATTATTCAAATCGCAGTAACGAAATAATTAAAACCCAGGCAATGCAAAACACCATGCTTGAACAGTTCCTTCAGCAAGATACCATGACCGGATTATACAACCATAAAATGTTTTATAGCCAGCTTGAGGAATATATCGAAAAATATAACCGTGAAAAAATCAATTTTTGTCTTGCCGTAATAGATGTTGACGATTTCAAAACCATTAATGATACATACGGACATGACAACGGGGACAAAGTTTTGACTGCCCTTGCCAATATTATGAACGAATTCTGCGCCCATGAAGATCTGGCTTTCCGATACGGCGGCGAAGAGTTTGCCATAATTTTTGTAAATAAAAATCTTTCTCAGGCAAATTCAGCCATGAAAAGCATTCTGTCATCATTCCAGCAACAAAAATACAGCTTCACAAAAAAATCAATTACTTTTTCATGCGGTCTTGTCCAGTTCAACGACTCCTTCAACAAGGACAGCTTTTTCTCAACTGCTGATGCGGCAATGTATAAAGCTAAGAAATCCGGAAAAAACTGCATATATAAACAAGCTTAATTTTTACAGAGGTAAATAAATATGGAAGAAATGAGACTTCAAAAATATCTTGCCATGGCAGGTGTGGCATCGAGACGAGCATCCGAGCAGATTATAACAGACGGCAGAGTCACCGTTAACGGCGAAAAGATTACAGAGCTGGGCACCAAGGTTTGTGACGGTGACGAGGTATGCCTGGACGGAATGCCCGTTGTGCTTGAAGAGAAGAAATTTTATATTATGCTCAACAAACCTGTCGGCTATGTGACAACCGTCAGTGACGAACAGGGAAGACCAACAGTTATGGATCTTTTGGGAGATGTTAACGCCAGGGTATATCCCGTGGGAAGGCTCGACTTTAACACAGAGGGGCTGTTGCTTTTAACCAACGATGGTGACTTCACATATAAAATCACCCACCCCAAACATAAGCTTGACAAAACCTATGAAGTGTGGGTTACGGGCAATGCAAAACCCAATGCCATCAGAATGCTGGAAACCGGAGTGTATATTGACGGTAAAAAAACCGCGCCGGCAAAAGCTGACATCATTGATGCGTCACAAAACAGTGCCATCCTTTCCATCACCATTCATGAAGGCAGAAACCGTCAGGTGCGAAAAATGTGTCAGGCGGTTGGCTTTAAGGTTATGGGGCTTAAACGGGTAAGCGAGGGCGGACTCATCCTCGGCAATCTTCCAATCGGTAAATGGAGACACCTTAACCCCAACGAAGTGAAACTTATTTTAAAAAATGCCCAAAGCAAATAAAAAGGAATGACTAAACATGATAGAAATTAAAAGATGTGAAAATCCTGATGTATTAAATGAATTTTCCATAGTTCCCAATGACGGCACCGTTATTATGGCAGCATGCGAAAAAGAAGAATATTTCGGAGTTGGTGTTGCAACAATAAACGGAAACTATTCTGTTCTCGAAAAAATAGAAATGAAAGATGAATATAAAATGTTTGACATGGATTTCGGTATGGGAAAATCTGTTCTCAATATGCTTGACCTTGCCGGAATAAGATATGTTTTTTCAAACATCGAAGATGAAAGACTCATGACTGCATTGAGATTTAAAAAGGATGCAGACATTCCCGAAGATGTAAGACCCGATAAAGCTTACAAATATTTCCTTTGCCTGGACGGATATTTTACCGTGCATAAATGTGACGGGGAATGAGTTGAATATACTGAACTTAATAACAGAAAAGAGTACAAAGAAATTAACACGAATTTCTTTGTACTCTCTTTTTGTATACACAAACCATTTAAAATATAGTCCTCAAGCCTTAGCATTGATTATTCGTAAAAACAATCAAGCTCCCACCGCAAAACATTTGTGTCAATATAATTCCATATTTTTTCATAATCTGCTTTTCCGCGTATTATGTGATCGTGCGAAAGTCTTTGCCAGATATTTTCTCCATATTCCCTGTTGCAGAATCGTTTAAACGTTGATATTAGCTGAGCTATTCTCGAATTTGTAGGGGACGGCGTCCTCGACGTCCCTTTAGCCTTATTAACTTCCACTATCTCTACCAGCATATGTATATGATTAGGCATTATCACATACTTTGTAATTTTTATATCCTCATAAAAACTCATCATAGCTGACAAATGTTTTTGGGCAATTAAACCATATTTTGAGAGTTTATTTTCAGGGACGTCGAGGACGCCGTCCCCTACTGATTTTTTGTTTAATATTATTTCCGATAATAATTTTTTTCCTCCTTTAACGCACACCGTAATAAAATATGCTCCGGGTCGGGAATAATCATAATCCTTTAATCTTGTGGGTTTCCTTTTAAATGGTTCCATTTTATTCAACTATATCCTTCGCCAACTGAGCATACGCTTTTGTCAGCGAATCAAGTGCTTCATCGGAAATTTTTTTCGGCGGCAAACACTCAAGTGACACAGCCCCTTTAAAACTTATCTCTTTAAGTGCCCTGCCAAAATCTTTCCAGTTGGCAACGCCGTAATACGGCGGAAGGTGATGGTCACCTATTCCGTTGTTATCGTGAACGTGCAAAACAGCAAGCATATCTCCAAGCTCACGAACACAATCACCAAGTTTGAGTTCTTTAAAAAGATTTGCGTGTCCTGTGTCAAAACATATTTTAAAATTATCAAGATTAACAAGATTTACAATCTTTATAATTTCAGCAGGTGTAGATATTGCAAATTCTTTAAAGGGCATGTTTTCAATGCACACATTCACGCCCTCTGCTTTTGCATAGGTTGCAAGCTCGGTCATAAACCTAACATTGATATCCCATGTTTTTGCTTCGTTTTCTGTATTTTTATCTTCCAAGCCAAAAGGCATGAGCGGATGAATAACCATGTTTTTTCCACCAATTGCCGCACAAAGATGAACGCATTTTTTCATCTTTGCCATTCTCTCGGCTCTGTCGGCATCTTCAAGATCGCACGGTGGAAATCTCCAGGGACCGTGAACCTGCGACACACTCATTCCTGCATTTTCAATAAGCGTTCGCTCGTAGGCAAGCTTTTTGATTACAACATCTTCATCCTCTGCGTATGCCCAATCATCGGTGTTTGAAAATCCTATGTCTAAACATTCAAATCCGTAACCTCTGAGCTTTTCATACTGCTCATCTTCCCAGCGTGTAAATGTATCATTAAATAATTTTTCTATTCCTATTTTCATAAAAACCCCTTCCTTATATTTCAAATTGAGATTTGAAGAGCTGTTTGAAGATGGAATAAACACCAGAGCGAAAGCCTCCACTGTGTAAGGGGAGGTGACAGCTCCCCTTACACAGGGAGAGCCTTTCGCATCAGCCTAATCTCATCTCCCCGATAAACTCCAATTCATCTCACAAAACTAAATTCTATAAAGATAAACATACAAGCAATTCTAACAAGATTTATCGAAAAAAGCCTCATTTATACAATTCCAAGCTCCGTTTTGAATTTTATTATATCAGCTCACTTGCTTTCACTGCCGCACCGATAAGACCTGCACTGTTGCCAAGCTTCGCCTGATGCAGACGCACGTTCTTTGCCTGTGGGTACACGTATTTATGTACACGCATTTTAAGACGGTTAATAACATAGCTCTGAGCAAAAACGCCTCCACCAAGAATGATGTCGGTGGGATTGAATATGTGTATCAGGGTAACGAGACCGTATACAATTTCATCAATCCATTTGTCAACAACTCTACGAACTTCGGGTCTGTCCATTGCTTCAAAAATTTTCCTGCCATTATCAAGATTTTGGTCAACCTCTTTTGCCATGGCTACAAGAGCTGTGGTTGATGCATATTTTTCGTAGCAACCCGCAAGATCTGCCGAACCGTCAACATCCTCGGGATGAACAACAATGCCGCCAAAGCTTCCGCCGGCATAGGTGCTTCCGTAATAAACTTTTTTATCAATCACAATTGCTCCGCCAACGCCTGTGCCGTAGGTCAGCATAAGAAAATCATCAATATCTTTTCCGGCACCGTAATAGAGCTCGCCATATGCGGCGGCATTAACATCATTATCCACGAAAACTGGAACTTGAAATTCGTTTTCGAGAATTTCTCTGAGCTTCATACCTGTGTAGCCGGGAATATTTTCATTTGCATAGCAAATGCTTCCGTCGGTCACATCCACCTGCCCTGCAGTGCTTATGCCGATAGCCTCAAAGCCGGAATATGTTTTTAATATTTTAACAATATTTCCCATGAGATGCTTGCCGCCAAGCTTGGCATTGGTGTCCCATTCCTTGAGTTCGGATGTGTTTTCACCGTCCCATATGCCTGATTTTATTGATGTCCCGCCTATATCCAACGCAACAATTCGCATGTAATTATCCCCTTTTTTCAATTTTGTCCATGAATCTGCGTGCAATTTCAAGTGGTCTTGTGATAGCACCGCCAACAACAATTGCCCACACACCGGTGTCAAGTGCTTCAACAGCCTGGTCAGGTGTGTGAATTTTACCCTCGCCGATAACCGGAACGGGGCAGTCCTTGGCAAGTCGTCTCATAAGCTCATAGTCAGGTCCGTCAACCTTTGGTGAATAGGCTGTGTAGCCACTCATTGTTGTGCCGACAATATCAACACCCCACTCGGCGGCAGCCATGCCTTCTTCGTAGGTGGATATGTCTGCCATGAGAGGAACATCGGGATATTTTGCTCTTACTTCACGAACAAATTCCTCCACGGTTTTTCCGTCGCCGCGCACACGGTGAGTGCAATCGAGAGCCACAACATCACTGCCCACAGCTACAAGCTCATCAACCTCTTTCATTGTTGGTGTTATGTAACTTTCAAAACCGTCATACTGTATTTTTATGAGACCGATAACCGGAAGACCGGTTTCTTCTTTGATTGCAACTACATCACGAACACTGCTTGTTCTGATTGCAGGAGTTCCTGCCATTTTTGCAGCTCTTGCCATGAGATACATTATGGATTTTTCTTCAACATACAAAGGTTCGCCTTCAACAGCCTGACATGAAATTATCATTTTGCCCTTTATGGCGTTCATCATTGCTTCGTTTTTCATTATATCATAACCTTTCTTGGATTTAGTAGTACTAATCTTCATTTTATTATAGCAGAAACGTTCAAAAAAATCAATGGCAGTAAGCGATGAATTTGGTTACCAACATAAAGATTAAGTATATAAATTGGAGTTTGTCGGTGTGTTTAACACAAGGGCATCGTAGGGGACGGCGTCCTCGACGTCCCTTTAGTTCAAATTCAATCTTCAATACACAATCACACTGTTTTCAACATTTCAGCATTATTTAAGATTTGTTCTCGATGTAATTGACACGGGACGTCGAGGACGCCGTC
>JAFQBA010000069.1 GCA_017416845.1 Clostridia bacterium | reverse complement strand
GGTGAGTGAGTAAAAGGTACGCATAAGAACGTAGCCGCATGCGTCCGTGTTAATACGTCTTTCAAGACGTTGCTTGTATTCTGAGCCCCTGTGGGGCGTTTATTGAAAAGCCCCCGGCATTGCCGGGGGATGTTTACTTGAAAGGCAAAGTATTCTTGTTATATGGAATCTGTGACATGATATTTTATATAAGATTGAGCTTTTTCATTTCGGATCTCAAAACTTCAAGATTCTTATCTTCCATTTCATACAGAGGAAGACGAAGCTCACCTGCATCAAATCCCATGATGTTCATTGCCGTTTTAACAGGAATTGGATTAACTTCGCAAAAGAGAGCTTTCACAAGATTGAAATATTTAAGCTGAAGCCGGGAAGCATTTGCATAATCTCCTTTAAGAGCAAAATCACACATATCATGAGTTTCTTTGGGGCAGATGTTTGAAAGAACCGATATAACTCCCTTTGCGCCAACGCTCATCATGGGAACAATGATGTCATCGTTGCCGGAGTACACATCAATGTTGTCGCCACATTTTGCAATAATTTCAACGCATCTTGCTAAATCTCCGGTTGCTTCTTTGATTGCAACAATGTTTTCTACCTTCGAAAGCTCACAAACCGTTTCAGGCTTTATGTCAGAGCCTGTTCTTGAGGGAACGTTATATAAAATTGCCGGAAGATCGGTTGATGCAGCAAGGGTTTCATAGTGCTTAACAAGACCTCGCTGTGTGCTTTTGTTATAGTATGGTGCAACCCAAAGGACAGCATCTGCGCCAAGATTTTGAGCTTCTTTGTTCATCATTACCGCATGAGCTGTGTTGTTGCTTCCTGTTCCTGCGATGACAGGAATTTTGCCTTTTGCGCAGGAAACTGCACACTCAATTGCACCCAGGTGCTCGTTATCCTCCAAGGTTGGAGCTTCGCCTGTTGTACCGCAAATGACAAGAGCATCGGTACCGTTTTTAATTTGAAAATCAATTATTTTTTCAAGTGCATCATAATTTACGCCTTTGTCGTTAATTGGTGTTACCAGAGCTGTTGCCGAGCCTTCAAAAATTGTTTTTTTCATTGAAATAACCTCCTTACAGCATTTGTATGCATATTAACGGTTCATTATAAACAAATAGTTTCGCCGCCATGAACGCAATATGTTTCATTATCCTTCAAAAACCATACATCAATTGCAGTCGGATTGCAGACTGTTTTTCCGTCTACGCTCACCTGCAAGGCTTCATAGGCTTTTATGTAGTCATAAATTTCAATGTTTGTTGCATACCATATGTCATCTCTGTTGCCGATATATTCACAAAAATTTTCAATTACATTCCAGTTGTCATTGTTGTCAAATTCATAGCTGTGACCCCAAAGATAGAACATTTTGTTCATTGCCTTATGCCTAATTTCGTCTTCAGCAAATTTTTGGGCAAGTGTCATGAGATTTGGGCAATTGTGATGACATGTGGGATGCAAAGTAAGCCAGTTTTCGGGGAACGAAAAAGTTTCGGTACTATTTGTTGTTCTGGAATATGCAATACCGCATTTGTCGAGAATTTCCACCACTTCATCACTGTAGGTTCCGTAAGGATATGCCATGCCACGGGTTATGGTGCCATATTCTTTTTCAATTGATTTTCGGTCTTCGAGAATCTCCATCATGAGTTCAGGTGTTTTGAGTTTTTCAAGATAGGGATGCGTGTAGGCATGAACCGCTACCTCGTGACCGGAATTTGCATAAAGCTCTTTTGCTTCGGAAAGCTTCATTCTGCCGTAATAACGCTCGCGAACTGCTTCTTCTGCAAGATAGAGACCCGAATTAATGTTGAATGTGCCTTTTATACCGTATTTATCCATGATGCCTATGAGTCTGATGTCCTGAACAACACCGTCATCATAGCTTAGTGTAAGTACCTTTGACTTTCCGTCTTTCAATTTCATATACATATTGATGCACCTCTTTTAATGAAATTTATGTTTCTGTTTATAAATATAAAATTAGTGAACATTTTAGATGTCATTATTCGTTTTCGGTACGGATTGTGAATTCTTGGGGCAAATTAAATATTTCATCTTTAAGAAATAAGGGATAAAAATATTCATCCTTTAATCCTTCGAAATTCAACCATTCAAACGTATGAATATGCTTTCCTTCTTGGATTAAAAATTTTGTACCTCTACTTAAGACATCAGTATTTGACACATCTACCAAAAAATATATACAGAGCTCATGATAATTCAAATTGTCAACATCTTCTGTGAAAAATGCCTGATTTAACCACAAAGGTCGAACTATTGAAGCCTTGATATTTAGTTCTTCCTGCAATTCTTTGATTACAGCTTGTTCTGCAGTTTCACCCATTGCAACTCTGCCACCCGGAAGATAAAAATATGGTGAGCGTTCATCGTGCATAGCTAATATTTTGTTATCATTAATTATAATAGCACAAACTCTATAATTAAATTTTTCATTTCCGGTTACATAAGATATATCCACTTTTACACTCCATTATTTTTCTCTTTAACTGTGTTAATTGATGAAATCAACATTCTACGAATTTGTCCGCAATTATTTATTATTAACTTATACTGTTCTGCATCAAGGTATCCTGTTCTGTTCAGAAGTTCCAACCAATATTCTGACTCGTAACACTCTTTTAAAGCAATCTGCATTTTTGATATAAAATCAGCAGGACCATGAGCATATTTTGATTCATGAATGTTAGCTCCTATTGATGTTCCCGAACGCATAAGCTGATTTGTTAAAACACTTTCTCTTTTTGTTTCTTTTATGTCTTTGCACATATTTATAATTTCAACCGCAAAATCCTTTGCCCTATTAAGCATTATGCTTTCTGCCATATACTCACATCCTATAATTCTTTTAGCTAAATTTTGCAACAAGTTGCAAAGCTAAATTATTCCGCTTCGCTCCATAGCTAAATTGTTTTTTCAAAACAGCTAAATTAAATTCGCCTTTTAGCGTGCGTAGCACATTTAGCTGCCGTAGGCAATTTAGCTGAACTTGTTCAATTTAGCTCGCCGTCAGGCGAATTTAGCTGAATAGATTTAACTTGCGTTAAATCTATTCTATCACAAAGTATGTTTTTTTGCAACAAGTATATTGACATATTCACAGTGTTTTTTTATAATAGAATTAACAAAGCAGAAAGGACAGAAAATATGGAAAACAAAGTTATACCACTGCCGATTTTGGGCGAAAAGTCAATAGAATTTGACTACTTCCCCACAAGAATGCAGGCTTTTATATTTAAAAACTGGGACATCGTTCCAAAAGAAAGAATTGCAAAGGTGCTTGGTTGCAGTGTGGAAGATGCTGAAAAGCAAGCATATAAAATGGGGCTTTCTCCTCAAGGCGATGTTTCAAAATGGTTAAGCGTCGGTTATATTTCAATAATAAAAGTAAACTGGCAACTCCTCCCCTACGATCAGCTTCTTGAGCTTCTTAACTGGAGCGAAGACAGACTTGCCTGGATTCTTAAAGAAGAAGACTTTTTGAAATTTAAGCTCGGCGATGTGAAAATCCCTTGTGAACGCATTGAATATCATGAGCTAAGCGAAGAGGAAGAAAAAAAGACTGAAAAAATAAAAAAGGCTATTTCAGAAAACTTCACTACTGTGCCCGATGAAAAAGAAGCCTTTGACTTCTTTTCCGCAACTGAAAAGGCTGTTTCAAAAACTTGTGAAACAAAGGATAAAACCGTTGTTACATCGTCCTGGGGTGTTAAAGACCTGACAGATAACGAAGCTGTTTCAGAGATGGTGAAACGCTTTAAAAACAAATTTTTGAAAAACTGGAACATTGCGCTTGACGGCTGTGAAAGCTTTATTGAGCTTTCGCTTTTTGACGAAGAAAAAAGCGAAGAATATCACGAAGTTGAAATCAGTGATAGCAAAATCACAATAAAAGCTGCCGACAGTGCAGGTATTCTCCGTGCGCTGAATCTTCTTGAAGATATGGCAATTTCAAACGGTGCACCATGCTTTGAAAAAGGATTTTGCAAAAAGACTGCGTGCTTTAAAACAAGATTTATCTACTCTTTCTGCGGTCTCTACAACGACGCACTTGATGTTGACAGCGAAATCTGGCTTCCCGATGAGCTTTTGGAAAGCTATTCCAAAACAGCAATAAACGGAGTTTGGATTCAGGCAATCACCTACCGTCTGACAGAGTTCCCCTTTGAACCCTCGCTTTCAAAAGGCTGGGAGCAAAGACTTGCAAACCTCAACAAATTAATTAAAAGATGTGCCGCCTATGGCATTAAAATCATTCTCTACATAAACGAACCAAGGGCAATGTATCCCGTTGTGTTTGAAAAATATCCGCACCTCATGGGTAGTGAAAGAAAAGGTCTTGTGTGCCTTTGCACATCACAAAAGGAAGTTCAGAACTATCTTTCCGAAAGCATTGAAACCATTTGCAAAAACGCAAAAGGTCTCGGCGGATTTTTCATCATTTCAGCCTCGGAAAATCTCACAAACTGCCATTCGAGAGCAGGCGAAAATTCAAAAGACTGCCCCGTGTGCTATGCAAGGGAACGCTGGGAAGTTATTGCCGAGGTTAACCAAATTATTGAAGGTGCAATTCACCGTGCAGACCCGTCCATGAAAGTTATTTGCTGGGACTGGGGCTGGAACAGACCCGGATTTTTTGACAAGCGAGAAGATGTTAAAAAGCTTGTTGAAGCAATTCCCAATGATGCAATTGTAATGTGTAACCGTGAATGCGGCATAAACCTTGATATTGACGGTGTTAAAGTTAAGGTTGACGATTATTCGCTTGCAGTTCCCGGCGTGAGTGACACCACAAAGGAAATCTGGCAATGGGCAAAGGATTCGGGACACGAAACCTGTGCAAAGCTTCAGATAAATAACACTTGGGAATGCTCTACCATTCCTTATGTACCTGTTTTCTCCACGGTTGAAAACATTATCGATACCATGAAATCTCACGGTGTTAGTCACATTATGCTGAGTTGGACACTGGGCGGTTATCCTTCACCTAATATTAAAATTATTTCCGAGAAATTTTTTGAAACCGAAGGAAATCTCACCGGTGAAAAAGATATTTATGACCTTGTGTACGGAAATGATGCCGAAAATGTTAAAAAAGCAGGCAAAATCTTTGGAGACGCACTTTCAAGATATCCCTTTGATTTTGAAGGAGTGTATCGCGGACCGGCAAACTCCGGTGCGGCAAATCCTCTCTATGCAGAGCCAAGCGGCATGAAAGCAACCATGACCGGCTATGCATATGACGATCTTGATACATGGAGAACAATCTTCTCGGTAGATATTTATGAAAACCGTTTCAGACAAATGAGCGAAAAATGGGCTGAAGGTCTTAAGCTTTTGTCGGACATTGCAGACACAGAGCTAAAGGATATGGCAGAGGCTGTGTATATTCAGCTTGCATCGGGCTATAATCAAATTCACTTTGTGAGAGCAAGAAACAAAGGCGACACCAAAACCATGCTTGAAATCGCAAAGCAGGAAATCGAATTTGCCGCAAAGCTTCACAGGCTCATGCAGCTCCACCCCACCATCGGATTTGAAGCCGCAAATCACTACTATTACACAAAAAATATGCTCAAAGAAAAAGTTTTAAACTGTCAGCATATTATTGATAAGCTTTCGTAATTAAAACACTCCTCATTGGTATGATAATTACACAATACCAATGGGGAGTGTTATTTAAATATTCAAGAATTATTTCGTTGCTTTTTTCGTTCCACTTAACTTTTGCTGCGAGATTTTCTGCAACAACATCCGCACCGTCGAGAATGAACAGAACAGGTTAGAACTAATCAATAACTGTACAAATTCCTCATCTAAAAATGAAACAGAAACTGCCCCGTCCCCAATCTGTCCCGTTATTCCTCCTAATATGCCTTTCATATAAAGACTGTATAATTTAGACACTTGTTCTTTGTGGTGATAGTTTACAACAAATCAGAGCCAAAAGTCATATACTTCTTTTTCTAAACTCACTTTTATACAGTTCATATACACAAT
>JAFQBA010000068.1 GCA_017416845.1 Clostridia bacterium | reverse complement strand
TAAGGAATACCGAGATTGTAAAGCTTATAGAGAAGAAATCCCCATTTACTTTTCTTGCTTTTCCACTCTCCGGTAACTTTATATACAACACCGCTTAAAAACAGAAAAAGTGCAACATGAAAAGACCATATAAACTTTTCCATTCCCCAAAAAAATTTTGGAATATCTATACCTGCAATTCTTATTCCCATAATAACATGACCAAGCAGTACCAAAAAACAAGCATATCCTTTCAGTCTGTCAACAAGCACATTTCTTTCCATATTGCACCTCCTTAAAATCATTTTACCTTTTCCTTGCTCCTGCAAGTTGCAGAAACAATATATTTCGGTCTTCCTTTAATTTCATCATAAATACGGGCAACATAATATCCGATAATACCCAGGCTTATCATCATAATACTTCCTATAAATATCAGGATAATTATAACCGTTGTCATACCTTCAAGGGCAATACCACGGATTTTATCAATAAGTGCCCAAACACTGAAAATTGCAGTAATAATAAGCATCATAACACCAAGCACGGTTACAATCTGCATTGGTGCTGTTGAATAGGCAGAAATATTTGAAATGGCATATTTCAAAAGGCCTATGGCAGACCATTTTGATTCACCTTCCAATCTTTCATTAACCTCGAATTCAACCGTTGTTTTGTTAAAGCCTACCCAAAATGAAATTGCTCTGAAGAAACCTTTTCTTTCAGGAATTCTGTTGAGTATATCCACAACCTTGCGGTCAAGCAGTTTAAAATCAGAGGCGTTTGACATATCAAATCCTACTACCGAACTGATAACCCTATAAAACTTTCTTGCAGCAAAACCATGCATTTTGCTTTCTTTGCCTCTTGTTTTTTTAATACCCTCAACAATTTCATAGCCTTCCTGCCACAGATGATACATTTCCACAATTTTCTCAGGAGGATGTTGAAGATCGCAATCAATTACTACAACTGCATCGCCTTTGGCGCTTGCAAGCCCTGCCGAGATGGCTGCTTCTTTCCCGAAATTTCTTGAAAAATGCAGTCCATATATATTTTTTTCTTTATCGGCCAAGTTTTCTATTTTTTTATATGTAGTATCCGTAGAACCATCATCAATAAAAATAATTTCATTGTCAATCTGAGCTTTTTCTAAAATCTCTGATATCGTATAATAAGCTCTTTCTACGGATAATTCCTCATTGTATGCAGGAATAATTACGGACAGCATTTAAACACCTCCTGAATTGTTATTAAAAACTTTCTCAAGCTGAGCCACCGGCATAGGTCTGTAATAGTAAAAACCCTGAAGGAGATCACAGCCTGCTTTTATCACCGCTTCTTCTTGCTCTTTTGTTTCGATTCCTTCGCATAATGTCTTAAAACCAATATCACCGGCAGTACGGATAATATTTTTCAAAATAATAAATCCTGTATCTGTAACCGAATTCTGTGTTATCGTTTTATCAATCTTCACAACAGAAATATCAAGGTTTTGCAAATCTCCAAAGGTTGTATATCCGCTCCCAAAATCATCAAGCAAGATAGATATACCTTTTGCTTTAAGAACTGACAGATTATCTATCATTTGCTTTCTTGCATCGAAGGTTATGTTTTTATCCTCTAATATCTCAACCGCCAGACAGGAAAAATTCAAATCATATTTTTGTGCAATTGCTATTATCTTTTCCGCAAACTGTGGTTCGCACAATGTTGATCTTGAAAAATTGATGGTATATGTATATTGTTCCCTTTGTTTTTTATCGTTTGAAATCCATTTGCAGTTTTTTTCAAAAATATAATAATCAAATTTATCATTGATTCCAACAGAGTCCACCGCAGACAAAAAGCTAACCGGGGTTAATACACCCTCGCTTTCTGAATTTAGGCGTGATAGTACTTCCGCACCTATTATTTTCTTTGTTTTTGCATCTAAAACAGGTTGATATTCAAGGAAGAAACGATTGTTATCAATTTCTTTTTCTATATTATTTTCTATTTTTATCTTTTTTTCAAGCTCCTTTCCGCCGGATACATTCCACTCAGCGTATGGAACATTTTCATTCTTCGCAAGCAAATATGCCTGTTTGGCACGGCCTATTGCATCATCAAACGACACTTGTGTGCCAAACGCAAAATATACACCGATTCTGACGTCAATAATATTCAGTGCACTGTGTTTTAAGAGACATTTGCTTAGCTCACCAAAACAATTTTCGATTTTTTTGCGTGCAGTTTCGATATTCCATTTTGAAAGAACAACGAAGTTTTTTTCTCCATATATAGCTATATTACTGTCATCACTGTTTGAAAAAGCTTCCAGCAAGACTCCCTTTATTTCAGAAAAAACATTCATGGTTTGATGTGCCGAATATAGACTTCTGAAATTATCCAGGGAAACTTTAGCATAGAAAACACACCTGTCTTCGCGTAATTTCCCTGATTTTTCAAAGCTGGCTTCTAATTTACTTATATTGATAAACGCCTTTTCTTCACTGCCGGCAGCAGTTTTTGCTCCTCTTATGGCAAAATAAATACCAATGGTGATAAGAACAATAAAGCATAAAACCAATATGGTTATGATGATGTATGGGTATTCAAATAGTTGCATTCTTATGGCTCCTATACTTTTTATTTTGAAAAAGTCGGAAATTCCAAGGTTCCACCGGTTTTCTTAAGTCCTATTTTTTCAGCACTTTCAATGCACCTGTGTCCGTCTGCTCGAGCTCTTTTTTTACGCTCGGGGATTTCCGCTGCAAGATATGGTATTCCAAACGAAAGCATCGCCTTTATCAGCTTAGTCTTTGCAATACCTTTCCTTTTGTATTCTGCCAGAATTTCAAACATGGCATAGTTTAAAGCATCGTTATTAAATGCTTTCGTTTTGCGATTAACGGCCTTTAGCCATTTGTAAAAATCCAAAAACTTATTGATGTCTGTATTTTCTCTGAAATAAATTCCTCTGATATAAAACTCCTCTTGATTGCTGTTCATAGTTTCAAGAAGTGCTCCATAATATTTTTTTTGAATTGCAATGACTTCTTTGTGCTGTTTCTCTAAGGTTGTTTCGGTAATTTGTTTATCATGAAGTCTGTATATCATAAGATATTCAGGCATAATCTCCACATCATATCCTGCCATAACAAACCTTGTCCAAAGCTCCATATCTTCGGTACAGGTAAAGTTTTTATCATACAAAAGACGTCTGATTGCATCCGCTTTTGCAATAATTCCGGGATGAAGTATGGGATTTGTAACCAAAAGCAATGCTTTTATAGACTCATTGTCGCATTTTCCTCCGCATCCTCCGGAAGAGATAACTCCGTTTTTAAGCGTCATAAATCTGCAGGAAGACAAAGCCACATTCGGATTTTTCTCCATAAATTCATACTGCTTTTCAAGCCTTTCAGGCAGACATATATCATCTGCATCCATTCTTGCAATATATTTACCCTGTGCATATGATATAGCTTTGTTAAGGGATGACGGAAGTCTCAAATTCACTTCATTAGTATATACTTTTACACGTTTATCAAAGTCTTCATATTTCTTTAAGATTTCGTGGGTTTTATCGGTGGAACAATCGTTAATTATAATAAGCTCAAAGTCTTTAAATGTTTGATTTAAGACGCTTTCTATGGCGTCACGCAAATAATCTTCACCATTATACACGCTCATTATTAAAGATATTTTAGGTGCTGTATTCATTTTTTGTCCCCCTTTCTCATGTGCTTTAACTCTTTACATAAATACAAAAAGTAAAATGCTAATCTGATTCTTTGTTTTTTCATTAAATATATGGCAATTCGGCTTTTTATAGTGATTTTTTCAAAATGTGCCTTTTTGATTT
>JAFQBA010000067.1 GCA_017416845.1 Clostridia bacterium | reverse complement strand
TGCACAAAATGCCATCGGGGGACGGTTGCTGACAGATGAGCGAAGCGAAATCCTTTGGCACATAAATTCAAAAATTTTGTGTCAAAGCAGCTCCGTCCCCACGTGTGGCTCCTTATGATTTGATGAAATAATGCTAATGGTATAACACATGAAACCATTGCGGCATAATAATTTGAAAGATGTTGGTCGTACATTTCTTTTTTGAGTTCAAATTGGAATTTGTCGGGGTGTTTGAAACATTCAAATTGTCATTCTGAGCGAAGCGTTAGCGAAGTCGAAGAATCTAAAAGCAGATGTTTCGACTCACTACGTTCGCTCAACATGACATTTGAGTAGTTTGCTATCTCACCGATAAACTCCAATTTGAAAGCCATAACATTTCGTTGCAAAAAGATAATATTATTTAAAAAAATACAAATGAAAGGTATGTGAACAGAATGAGCATTAACGGAGTCAGTTTTAACGGTGGCGACGAGTGGGATATGACTATCCCGAGACGGAAATGTCAAAAGTGCGGTGAAAATGCATATTTTCATCTTTGCAAGGTGAAGCATAATATTTACCTTTTTTGGTTTTTGAAAATTTGCTCAATAACTCAGGGCTACTTTATGGTTTGTGACGAATGCAGTGAAATTTTCAAACTCAAAAAAAGCGGTTATAAGAAGCTGAGGCAGGAGCAGGTTGAAAAAATAAAGTCGGGTGATGTTGACCCCGAAATTGCACGCGTATATTTTTCTCCGGCATACACCGGCATACGCTGGAAAATATTTAAGTTGGTTTTATGCATATTGTGGCTGACTGTTTTTGCTGCATTTGCTATCTTTGAGTATATAATCAGACCTCTTGACATGGGTGGGAATGTTGACATATCCGGAATAATCTTTGCGGCAATTATCGGACTTTTGCCCATCTGCTTAACACTACCAAAGTTTTTGTTTGCTCTTCGTCAGCATAAGCTCCATAAAAAGTATAAGCCTGAAGACACGAAGGATGCGAACGAACAAGTTGAAGAATAAAATAACGGGAGATTTTTATTGTTTAATAGCCTTAACGACCTATGCTTTGGTATCGGTTGTTAACACGGCGTGCCGAGGTCGTCACGCCCTACGATGTCCTCGTGTTAAAATCCAATTTGAAATTAAAAACTGTAATTTTAATCTCATTAACACCAAGGCGTCTTCCGCCTATGTTTTTTCAGGCAAAATCTGATTTTGATGACGAGCAAATAACGTAGGGTTCGTTATTTGCCGGCATTAAAACAGAAAATTTTGACTAAAAAAACATCAGCGGCGGGCGGTGGTGCAGGGCGATGCTTGCCGGTGGCAAGCGTTTATCGCCGACCGAATCGAAGATGAGACGCTGCCTGCAGAAGCCTCCTGCGAAAAGAGAATTGAGAGACTTCTCAAAATTTTTCTTGACAGCAAAAAAAGAATGTGATATAATTCTAAAAAACACAAAGATATGGATAAGTAGACATCTTTTGTACTTTTGAGAGAATTGCCGGGTGGTGCGAGGCATAAGGCACAGATGTTGAAACTCACCATGGAGTGGCTGTGTGGAAATCCTTCGGAAAGTATATGCAGACGGGAACTCCCGTTACAGAGTTAGGATGTGTCGGCATCTAAAGTGCGTTTCCCTTTGGGAAATGAAGAAGAGTGGTACCGCGGAAGAATTTGAAATTAAGCTCTTTCGTCTCTTTGTTTAAAAGGATAACAGGAGACGGGAGAGTTTTTTGTTATCCTCCGACAGAAATGAAAGGAGATTAACAATGAAAAACACCGCAAAATATCAAAAACAGTTTTTCCCGGTGAAAAACCCAAAAATGAAATGGGTCACAAAGACCCACGTGGAGTCACCTCCAACATGGTGTTCTGTGGATTTGCGTGACGGCAATCAAGCACTTATAATTCCCATGAATCTTGAAGAAAAGCTTGATTTTTTCAAACTTTTGGTTAAAATCGGTTTCAAAGAAATTGAGGTTGGCTTTCCGGCTGCATCGGAAACAGAATACACTTTTTTACGCAAACTCATAGACGATAACCTCATTCCCGATGATGTGACGCTTCAGGTGCTCACCCAAAGCAGAGAACACATCATTCGCAAAACCTTTGAAGCTCTCAAGGGATGCAAAAATGCAATTGTTCATCTTTACAATTCCACATCCATTGCCCAGCGTGAGCAGGTTTTTAGAAAATCCAAAGAAGAAATTATCGCCATTGCCGTTGAAGGGGCAAAGCTTTTCGAAAAAATTGCCGCCGAAACCGGCACAAACTATCGCTATGAATATTCCCCCGAATCATTCACGGGAACCGAACCGGAGTTTGCATTGGAGATTTGTAACGCTGTTTTGGATGTGTGGAAACCCACCCCCGACCGAAAAGCAATCATCAATCTTCCGGTAACGGTTGAGCTTTCATCGCCTCATATTTATGCCAATCAGGTTGAATTCATGTGTGACAACCTCAAATACAGAGACAGCATTGAAGTTTCGCTTCATCCTCACAATGACCGTGGTTGCGCCGTTGCAGACTGTGAACTGGGGCTTCTTGCAGGTGCAGACCGAATTGAAGGCACACTTTTTGGAAACGGTGAACGCACAGGCAATGCCGACATTGTGACTCTTGCTCTTAACATGTATGCCCAGGGCGTTGACCCCGGACTTGACTTTTCAAATATGAATGAAATTTGTGAGCATTATGAAAATGCCACACGAATGAGCGTTGGTGACCGTCAGCCCTATGCCGGCAAGCTTGTGTTTGCGGCATTTTCGGGTTCTCATCAGGATGCCATTGCCAAGGGCATGAAGTGGCATGAAGAGAAAAACTGCCCAACCTGGACAGTGCCCTATCTCCCCATCGACCCCTCCGATGTGGGCAGAGAATATGAAACCGATGTTATCCGCATCAACTCCCAGTCGGGCAAGGGCGGCATCGGGTATTTGCTTGAACATAACTACGGCTACATTCTTCCCGCAAAAATGCGTGAGGACGTTGGCTATGCCGTTAAAAACATATCCGACCAGGCTCACGGTGAGCTTTCACCCGAGCAGGTTAAGAGAGTGTTTGAGGAAACCTACATCAACATTAACACTCCCATAAAGCTTGTGGACTATCACTTTGTCCGCAGTGATGTTATGACCGTTAACCTCACGGTTGAAGTTGGCGGCAAAACAAAAGAAATAACAGCAAGCGGTAACGGTCGTCTTGATGCTGTCAGCAATGCAATCAAGCAAAAACTCGGCATCAATTTCACCGACCTTACCTACGAAGAACACGCTCTCACCCAGGGTTCTTCATCACAGGCTATAACCTATGTCAGCATAAAAACCTCCGACGGCACAAAGGTCTGGGGTGCAGGCATTCACGACGATATTATCGCATCTTCGGTCAACGCCCTCTTTGCGGCAGTGAACAGATGCATAAAGGAATAGAAAGGACTGAAAACCATGGCAATGACAATGACTCAAAAAATACTTGCCGCTCACGCAGGTCTTGAATTTGTTGAGGCAGGTCAGCTTATAAAGGCAAAGCTCGACATGGTGCTTGGAAACGACATCACATCGCCCGTGGCGATTAATGAATTTGAAAAATTCGGCTTCACAAAGGTTTTTGACAAATCAAAAATATCGCTTGTTATGGATCACTTTGTTCCCAACAAAGACATCAAAGCCGCCGAGCAAACAAAGCAGTGTCGGTGTTTTGCCGCAGAATATGATATCGAAAACTACTTTGATGTGGGTGACATGGGCATTGAACATGCACTTCTTCCCGAAAAGGGTCTTGTCGGACCGGGAGATGTGGTAATCGGTGCCGATTCTCACACTTGCACCTACGGTGCCCTCGGTGCGTTTTCCACAGGGGTAGGTTCAACCGACATGGCGGCAGGCATGGCAACCGGCGAGGGCTGGTTCAAAGTTCCCTCCGCAATAAAATTCAATCTCACGGGAAAGCTTGCACCAATGTGCAGCGGCAAAGATGTTATTCTTCACATCATCGGCAAAATAGGTGTTGACGGTGCTCTGTACAAGTCAATGGAATTTTCCGGTGAAGGCATGCACACTCTTTCAATGGATGACCGTCTTTGCATGGCAAACATGGCAATTGAAGCCGGTGCAAAAAACGGTATCTTTGAGGTTGACGATGTGACTTTGGAATATTACAATCAACGAAAAACTCACCCCTGCACGGTTTACACCGCAGATGACGATGCACCCTATGATGAGGTCATAGACATAAATCTTTCCCTCATTCGTCCGACGGTTGCATGTCCGCATTTGCCTGAAAACACAAAAAATGCATCGGAGCTTTCCGATGTTAAAATTGACCAGTGTGTTATCGGTTCATGCACCAACGGCAGAATTTCCGACATGGAAATTGCGGCGAAAATTCTCAAGGGTAAAAAGGTTGCCAAAAATGTTCGTTGCATCATAATCCCGGCAACCCAGGCAATATATCTCGAATGTCTTGAAAAAGGCTATTTAAAAACCTTCATCGAATCGGGCTGTGTGGTTTCAACCCCCACCTGCGGTCCTTGCCTCGGAGGCTACATGGGGATTTTAGCCGAAAACGAAGTGGCAATTGCCACCACAAATCGAAACTTTGTGGGAAGAATGGGTCATGTTTCGTCAAAGGTATATCTTTCAAGCCCTGCCACGGCGGCGGCTTCGGCAATAAAGGGTTACATCTGTGACCCCGAAAACATGTGAGAGAGGAGAGAATCAAAATGAAAGCACACGGAACAGTACACAAATACGGTGACAATGTTGACACCGACGTTATCATTCCTGCCCGTTATCTCAACACGGCAAATCATGCGGAACTCGCTTCTCATTGCATGGAAGACATCGACAAAGATTTTGTTTCAAAGGTTAAAAAAGGTGATGTTATGGTCGGGGGTGCAAACTTCGGTTGCGGTTCATCAAGAGAACACGCTCCCATAGCCATAAAAGAAAGCGGAATTTCAGTTGTAATCGCAAAAACCTTTGCGCGCATTTTCTATCGCAATGCCATAAACATCGGTCTTGCAATTTTGGAGTGCAGTGAGGCAAGCGAAAAAATTGCCTGCGGAGATGATGTGGAAGTGGATTTTGACACAGGTCTCATAACCAACCACACCAAAGGTGAAACCTACAAGGCACAGCCTTTCCCGCCGTTCATTCAGGAAATCATCACAAAGGGCGGACTGTTAAAGTCCATTTCAGAGAATTGAGGCGAAGAAAATGACAAAAAACATAGCGGTGCTTCCCGGTGACGGCATAGGCCCCGAAATTATTGCCGAAGCAATAAAGGTTTTGAATAAAGTTGCCGAAAAATTTGGCCATGAATTTAAGTTTACATATGTGGATATCGGCGGTTGCTCCATCGACAAATACGGTGTTCCCATCACCGAAGACGGCATGGAAAAATGCAAAAATGCCCACAGCGTTTTGCTTGGTGCGGTCGGCGGACCCAAGTGGGACGGTTGCGACCCTTCCATCCGCCCCGAAAAGGCACTTCTCAAAGTGCGCAAGGAGCTTGGTCTTTTTGCAAATCTCCGTCCTACAAAGCTTTTTCCACAGCTTGCCGATGCATCACCACTCAAAGAATCCGTGATGGGAGAGGGGATAGACCTTCTCATAGTCCGTGAACTGACCGGTGGAGTGTATTTTGGCGACAGAGACACAAGCGAGAAAAACGGTGAGCTTGTTGCAACCGACATAATGTCCTATTCACAGCACGAAATTGAGCGCATAGGCAGAGTTGCATTTGAAACTGCAAGAAAACGCGGCAAAAAGCTTGCCTCGGTTGACAAGGCAAATGTTCTGGACACTTCACGCCTGTGGCGAAAAATCATGCACGAACTAAAAGAAGAATATTCCGATGTGGAATATTCGGACATTCTGGTTGATAACACTGCAATGCAGCTTATCAAAAATCCCACTCAGTTTGATGTGCTTGTCACCGAAAATATGTTCGGCGACATCCTCTCCGATGAAGCCTCAATGCTCACCGGCTCAATAGGCATGATGCCCTCGGCATCGCTGTCGGAGGGGACACTCGGCATGTATGAACCCATTCACGGCTCTGCACCCGACATTGCAGGTCAAAACATTGCAAACTCTCTTGGCACAATTCTTTCTGCGGCAATGATGCTTCGCTATTCCTTTAACATGGCAGATGAAGCAGACGCAATTGAAGGAGCCGTAAATTCAGTGCTTGACAAGGGTTATCGCACAGCCGACATCATGCAGGATGGCTGTGTAAGACTTGGTTGCAAAGAGATGGGCGATGCTGTTTCGGATTGTATTTAACAGACAAGAATATGAATAAAGAATCGATTTAGGCGGTTGGTCATAGGGATAAATTTTCCTATGACCAACCGTCTTTTTAGTACGATCTTTTTTGTTTCGGCAAGGTAAATAATGGTTCTTTATTGCAGATTTAGGTAGTGTTTTTAAGAACATAGGATTTTTTGGTTTTAAGTATTGATTTTTTTTAGAACATTTGATATAATATAAAATGTTGAATTTTGTGTAATGTCAATAATACAATATATGAAGAAAGCGGAGTGAGTCTTTTGAAAGAAGAGATTAATCTTGTCAAAATTTTTGAAATTATACTTAAGCTGTGGTGGGTTGTTCTTGTTTTTGCCATAGTTGTTGCATTGGGTGCCTTTTCAATAAGCAAATTTCTTATGACACCGCTATATACTTCTGCTTCAAAGGTATATGTTTCAGGTTCTCGTATTGCAGCCGGTCAAAGCGTAAATGCGTCGGATATCAATACCAGTAAAATGCTTGTAAATACTTACATAGAAATTCTCAGTGGTGAAGATTTTCTCGATGAAGTAGCTAATAAGTTTAACAGTAAATATAAAAATAAATGGTCAATAAGCGGTTCAACCATTAAAGCCGGACTTAAGATGGGTTCTGCAAATGAAACAGAGGTTTTATCAATAAAATATTCCGATACTTCTCCCGAAAAAGCACAGGCTGTACTGAGAGTTCTTCTTGAAAACAGCCATAATGAAGTAAGAAGTGTTGTAGGCGGCGAATGTGCTGTTAAAATTATAGATAATGCAAGTCTGCCGCAGTCAATTTCATATCCCGATACCAGAACAAATACTATTGTGGGAATGTTTTTGGGTATAGTAATAGGTATAGCGGTAATATTTATCAGAGAACTTCTTGACAACCGAATCAAGGATGATGAGGATCTCAAGAAAAAATATGATATCGCAATTCTCGGAATTATTCCTAACCTTGATGCTGAGTAAAGGAGAATCCACATGGAAAAGAATAAAAAACGAATTAATCTGAGTTCAGATACTTCGAATGCCATAGAAAAACAAAACAGTATAAATCGTATTATCAACGAAAACACACCTTTCGATGTTATCGAAGCATATAAAGCAACAAGAACCAACATAATGTTCTCTCTTAACAACGAAAAAGGGTGTAAAAAAATTATTATTTCCTCTGCCACTTCCGGCGAGGGAAAATCTACCACTTGTATAAATATTGCAAAGACATTTGCCGAAACCGGAGCAAAGGTTCTTCTTATGGATGCTGACCTTCGTGCGCCCCGTGTTCACAAATATCTTAAGATTACAAATGAAAAAGGTCTTTCGAACGTTCTTGCGGGTTTTGATACACTTGATGATTGTCTGGTTAAAAACCTTTCGTTAAATTTTGACTGTCTCACATCAGGTGCTCTTCCGCCAAACCCTGTTGAACTCATATCTTCAAATTCCATGCAGGAATTGATGAGTGAGCTGGAAGAACGCTATGACTACATTTTCATTGATACACCGCCCGTAACAATAGTTACCGAAGCAGTGCTTCTTTCCAAGTATGCTACAGGTGTAATAATAGTAACCAGACAAAAATACACCATGTTCAAGCTTGTTGACAGAGCTATCAACTCTCTCAAATTTGCCGATGCAAGAATTATCGGTTTCATTCTCAATGATGCCGACGACAGATATATATACGGAAGCTATAAGTCCGGCAGAACCAGACGTCTTTCAAGAACACGCTACAGATACGGAAGATACGGCTATTATGCCGAAAATTCAGACAGGAAAAAATATGTAGCCGCCCATGCTTCTTCTCAGGAGTCTGAAAAACAGCAGCCCAAAAATCAAGAACCAAAGAATTAAGTGAGTTGTGGGGTGTGAAATATGTGGAAAGATAATTTCGAAATAATTGACTTTCACTCTCATATTCTTTACGGGGTGGATGACGGTTCAGATTCTTTGTCAATGTCGCTTGAAATACTCCGGGAATTATTGAATCAAGGTGTAGATAAGGTTGTTTCCACATCACATTATTACAACTTCAGAGAACCTTTACATGACTTTTTGGCAAGGCGTGATGATGCGTTATATAATCTTGAGCGTCATATAAAGGAACATGATTTGTTCCTTCCTGAAATTGTCTGCGGTGCCGAGGTAAGGCTTTATCCTGGACTTTGGCAGGAAAGCGAACTTGACAGACTGTGTATAGGTAACACAAGGAATATTCTTATAGAAATGCCTTATGATAACTGGACTCCATGGATGTATAACGAAATATATTCGGTAGCATCAAAGGGCTATACGCCGGTTATGGCACATGTGGAACGCTATGTGGATTTTGTTTCGACTAAAGAGATAATTCAAAACCTTCTGTCTCTGGATGTGCTTATTCAGTTTAATTGTGATTCCTTTGAGGATCGACCAAAAAGAAGATTTATGAAAAAAATTATTAAATCCGGTTATCTTCCGTTTTTGGGTTCGGATTGTCACAATACCACCACAAGAAAACCGTGTATCAATGCAGCCTGTGAATATATATCAAAAAAATACTCCGATTCATATCTCAAGGATATGATGAATTATGCATCAGAGACAATATCTGAAAATTAATATGAATTAAAAATTCTTCCTGCAATATAATTGTATGGAAGAATTTTTTGTTTTGGAGTTGGTTTTATGCTCAGTATTGTATGGCTGGTAATAATGGTGATATCCTTTATCTATGCTTTTGTCGGAGGTAATATCGAAGTCTGTGCCGATGCTTTGTTTGAAAGCAGTGAATCGTGTATCAGCTTTATTCTTGAAATAGGTGCATATATGATTATGTGGTCAGGATTTATGAGAGTTGCCAATGACAGCAAGCTAACCGATAAACTTGCAAATATTATGTCACCGGTCATAAGGCGCATTTTCCGCGGAGTTAAAAAGGGAAGTGAAGAAGCAAGGCTGATATGCTCAAATCTTGCCGCCAATATGCTGGGACTTTCCAATGCCGCAACTCCTTTGGGTATGTCGGCAATGAAAAAACTGTCCGAAAAAAGTATCAATTCCACAGCAACTAACAACATGTGTATGCTTGCCGTTATAAATTGCGCATCTCTTCAGTTAATTCCTTCCACACTCATTGCCATGCGTTCAGGATACGGAAGTACAGCTCCGGGAAGTATAACGATACCGATATGGATAGCCTCGCTTACGACGCTTATATTCGCAATAATGATAACCAAACTCTGCGAAGGAAGGGATATACGTGGATAGAATAGGTATGCTTATCATGCCTTGCATGATAGTTTTCATTCTGGTGTATGGTTTTTCTAAAAAAATCGATGTGTATGCAAGCTTTATCAATGGAGTAAAAGAGGGGACTCGCTCTGTCATGTCAATATTTCCGGCACTTTTTGCATTGTTCATGGCGGTTGGGGTATTCAGGGCGTCGGGTTTGGTGGATGTTATCTGTGATTTTATCTCTCCTGTTACCGGCTTTTTGAATATACCTTCTGAGCTTGTTCCATTTGCTCTTTTGCGTCCTGTGTCGGGAAGTGGTTCACTGGCAATGGCATCGGATATTTTTAAGACCTATGGTCCGGACTCTTTTGTCGGAAGAGCGGTTTGCGTAATGATGGGTTCTACCGAAACAACGTTTTATACAACAAGTGTTTATTTTGCGGCATCGGGAACGAAGAATATCAGACACACATTGAAATGCGCGCTTGTTGCCGATTTGTTCAGTATGATAATAAGTATAGTTGTTTGTGCTGTTTTTTACTGAGAAAAGTTATTCTTAAACAGCAATATTCCTCCTATCATTAGAGCCAGACCTACATATTTGTTCCAGGAAAAAACGATTTTCTCACTACCCATCAACCCGAACGCATCTATTAATGCGGCACATAAAACCTGAGATACGAGAATGACCGACACTGCAATTGCCGGGCTCAGGTTTTTAATTGAAAGCATTACGGTCAGCGTAATTATAAGTCCGAGTAATCCGCCGAACAGATAGAGCTTGTTTACTTCGGCAAATCCCTTAATATTGGAATCCTTTGCGAAAAAGAGCGTAATCAGTGAAAGAATAAACGCTGTTGCCTGAACATATGCGTTTGATAGAAAAAGTCCGGTTTTGTCTTCAAGACGTGTATTCATAACTCCCTGAAAACTCATGGTTGCACCTGCTATGATTGCAAATATATATCCCCACATATAATTCATCCTTTTTTGTTTTTATTATCTCATGAAAAGCGAAAAAAATACATTAAACATTAAAATTTGCTCTTGTGTAAATCATTTGTTTGTAGTATAATATATATTTGAAATGTTATATTATTTTCGGGAATGTGGAGGCGTAATCCGTGTCATTGCGAATAGAGAGCAGTTCAAATTCAATATATAAGCACGTAAAAAAGCTTCAGAGCAAGAGTGCACGTTCTAGATTTAACCAATATATCGCCGAAGGAAAACGCTGTGTTTCTGATGCGATTTCCAATGGCGCAGATGTTGAGTATCTTGTGGTATGTGAAGGTGTTAAAATTGACTTTGATACACGTAATCTCAGGGTATATGAGTTTGCTCCGAAGATTTTCGATTCACTTTCTCTGACAGTTAATTCTCAGGGAATAGTGGCGGTTATTAATTACGAGCTTGAAACCATAACCGGGGCAAATCTTTCCGGCATCAAAACAGCAGTGTATCTCGACTGTATAACCGACCCGGGCAATATGGGTACCATAATACGTTCATGCGATGCACTCGGGGCAGATGCAATCATAATTACAAAGGGCTGTGTGGATATATTTAATCCAAAGGTTGTGCGTTCAGCCATGGCGAGTATGATGAATATTCCTGTATTTGTCGATGATAATCCCGACGAAAGCTTTTCAATATTCAAAACAAACGGATTCAGTGTTGTAGGAACATTTCCCACGGGAGATACATACAGCTGTAATGCTTCATATGGTGACAAAGTTTTACTTGTTATGGGCAATGAAGCAAACGGAATCAGCGATGAAATCAGCAAGTATTGTACAAGCAGAGTAAAAATCCCTATGTTTGGCAGAGCGGAATCTCTTAATGTTGCTACGGCACTTACAGTTATGCTCTACGAAATTTCACGGGGTAAAATATGTAAAAATTCAAATGACAGGGGTGAAGTGTAATGGGCAAATTCTTTTCGGCTCTTTTTGACAATCTTAAAATATTGAGACTCGGAGATTTCATTGATATAGCTATTGTTGCTTTCGTAATATACAAGGGTATCAAGCTTATTCGTGAAACAAGAGCCTCACAGCTTATAAAAGGTATTATGGTGCTTGTGGCATTTATGTATATTTCAGGAGTGCTTCAACTCAACACCGTAAACTTTATTCTTGAAAATACTCTTCAGATAGGTCTTATAGCAATACTCATAGTATTTCAGCCTGAACTCAGACGTGCTCTTGAGAAGGTGGGAACAGCATCAATACGAAAACTCATAAAAATCAACGAGGATGTTGTGGAAAATGATATTGGAGAGATTTGTGCGGCTGTTTCAAAGCTTGCATCAACCAAAACCGGTGCTCTGATTCTTATTGAGAGAAGTACCAAGCTTGGCGATATTATTGCCACGGGAACTCGTATGGACTCAAGCATTTCCCAGGCACTTTTAGTAAATATTTTTGTCCCCAATACTCCTTTGCATGACGGAGCAGTAGTAATAGGGGACAACCGTATAAAAGCGGCGGCATGCTTTTTGCCTCTTACTCAGAATAACAGCTTTTCAAAGGAACTCGGCACAAGACACCGTGCCGCAATAGGTGTTTCTGAAGTGGCGGACTGTATTGCCATAGTTGTTTCTGAAGAAACAGGAACAATTTCCATGGCAATAAACGGAGATATAAAGCGTGATTATACACCGGCAAATCTTAAACGTGATATTAATGAAATTCTCGAAAACGATACATCCTCCGATAATATCAAGAAAAGCAAAAAAGATAAAATGTTCCCGTGGGTGGTGAAGAAAAAGTGAAAAAGTTTATGAAGTCAAACACCTTTTATATGATTATATCTGTCATTATTGCGATTCTTTTATGGGTGTATGTTGTATATGAGGTAAATCCAATATATGAAATGTGGGTGAGGGATGTACCGGTATCGACCATAAATGTCAGCGAGCTTTTTAATGAGGGAACACTGAAGATAAATGGTGAGAATAAAGATGTGCTTACAGACACATATGTTATAGACATTAAAATAAGAGGAAAGCGAAATGTTGTTTCATCAATTGATAAAAATGACATCAGCTGTGTAATTGACATGATTACGGTTGACAAGGCAGGTAGCTATACCTTGCGACCAAGTGTTGACGTAAGTAAATCAAATATTGAAATTGTTAAGGTTTCACCATCATCAATAAGGTTTGATGTTGAAAATATTCAGCAACGTGATTTGCAAATAGAGCTTAATACTGTGGGTGAGTTACCAAAGGGATTCACATTTGAAAATGTCAAATTTTCTCAGAATGTAAAGATTACCGGTGCTGATTCAGCTATAAACAGCGTTCAGTCTGCACAGATTACCTTAGATTTTGATTCGCTTAAAACCACCGACACTGAGAAAAGCCTTAAAATTGATTTTCTGGATAAAAACGGTGTTCCGGTTGATGATACACAGTTCAATAAAACTGTTGAATATGTCAAGGTAAGCTTTAATTTGTTCACTGAAAAAACAGTTTCGGTACTTCTTTTGCCGAAATATAAAGACGGAATTATTGAAAACACCTCTCACAATACTGTAGAATTGTCTGTTGATGATGAAAATGTTACTTCATCAGGCGGCATAGAACTCAGGGTAAAACTGAAAGGTACTGCAAATGCCCTTGAAAAATATGAACAGGGTAAGACAGAGGTATACACAACAGAAATCGATGTAACAAATATATTCTATGATCAGATTTTATATGATATTGAGGCTGCTCCACTTGTCGGAAATGTTGATTATACAGAACTGCCAAAGGTAAATGTTAAGGCAAAGATAATATACAGAGACAAAAATCCGTGAGCCGGAGGCGAAAGGGTGAATTTGAATAATGGATAAAATAACAAGCAGAGAAGCTATTAAATCGGTTGCCAATACGCAGTTTACAGCCAAGATTGCTTATGAAGTGGGAGAGGCATATGCTTCGGCACTTATAAACAGTTCCATATCCCCGAAAAAAATTATCATCGGCAAAGATACACGCGCATCCGGTGATATGATTGAGGCTGCATTGTCTGCAGGTTTTTGCTCAAGAGGAGTTAGTGTTGTAAGTCTTGGTACTATACCGGTTCCTGCTATTTCATGGCTTATAAAAAAATACAAAGTTTCAGGCGGTGTAGCTATATCGGCAGGAAGTGAAAACAGTGAATATAACGGAGTGACGCTTTTTGATTCTTCCGGAAGAGAGCTTGCAGCTTCTGAGGTTGAGTCTCTTCTTTCAGACACTGATGTTTCATCATCTCCCATTCCCATGAATGATGATATGGGAAGAATCAGCCGCAGTCATACTGCTCTCAGAGATTATGTGGATTATGTTAAATCAACTGCAACTGTTGATTTGTCGGGCATAAAAATTGCTGTTGACGTTGCATTCGGAGCCGGATTTGAGTGTGCCAAACTTGTGTTTAAGGAGCTTGGTGCTGATGTGGATATGCTTCACAATATTCCCAACGGGAAAAACATAAATGACAATTGCGGAATTTTGCATCCCGATATAATCAGTAAATATGTTACCGCTCATAGATGTGATATAGGAATATCCTTTGACGGGGCATGTCATGACTATCTGGCATCCGACGAAAACGGAAAAATTCTGTCTTCGCAAAGTATTGCCAAAATAATTAGCGAAAGGCAGACTGATTTCGTGACAAGCAATTGCGGCATTATTGAAGCATTAAAACTTGTTTGTGTATTGAAACAAAGCGGAAAAAAGCTTTCTCAAATTTGATTGTCGGGAGAATTATATGAACAAAAGACAAAGGGTTATTGCCATAGGTGAGATTTTTTCAAAGGTTTATGCGGATGCAAAATGTTCGCTGGATTTTACCACTTCCCATGAGCTTCTTGTGGCGGTTCAGCTGTCGGCACAGTGTACCGATGCACGTGTAAATCTTGTAACACCGGCGTTGTTTGAAAAATATAAATCGGTATATGATTTTGCATGTGCCGATGAGGATGAGCTTTGCGAAATAATACGCTCATGCGGATTTTACCGTAACAAGGGCAAAAATATTATTGCCTCTTCTAAGCGTATTTGTGAGGTTTATGGGGGAGAGGTCCCCGATACGATGGATGACTTGTTGTCACTTGCAGGAGTGGGGAGAAAAACAGCAAATCTGATATTGGGCGATGTATACGGAAAACCGGCTCTCGTAATTGACACTCATGCAATAAGACTCTCAAACAGGATTGGCCTTGTTGACGAAAAAGATCCTGTAAAAATCGAATTTGCACTTAAAAAAATTGTTCCTGAAGATATGCAGATAAAGTTGTGTCATCAGTTTGTTTTTCACGGAAGAGCCATATGCAGGGCTGCAAAGCCTGCATGCAGTGAGTGTCCGATAGAACATCTGTGCAAAAAGAAAATCAAAAAAAGGAATGACAGTAAGTGAACAACAGAATTGAAAAACTTCTTGGTTTGATGGAAAATAAAGGTATAGAAACCGTAATCGTGACAGACCCTAAGAATATGCACTATTACAGTGGTTTTTACAAAGGTGAGGGATATGCGGTTATAAGCAGGTCAAAACATTTTATAGTTACCGACTCAAGATATACTGAATACGCTGAGTCTGTATGTAAGGGCTTTGAGGTTGCCGATATAAGTGAACATAAGCCATCTGATTTTGTTTCTGAGAATGCACTTGTGGGATTTGAGGATAAGAGTATTTCGTATGATAAATATGTGAATCTTGCCAAACAAATAGATAACCTTACACCGGTAGGTGATATGTTAATAGCACCGAGAGAGATTAAGGATGATGATGAGATAAAAAGCATAAGAAAAGCGGTGACAATTGCTGATGATGCATTCTCTCATATTTGCTCATATATAACAAAAGGCATGACAGAAAAAGAAGTCGCCGCTGAAATTGATTGTTATATGAAAAAACACGGTGCCGAAGACAGCTCGTTTTCCACCATAGCTGCTGCAGGTGAACGCGGAAGTCTTCCGCATGCAATCCCGTCCGAACGTACTCTTAAAACAGGAGATCTTGTTGTTATGGATTTTGGCTGCATTGTTGACGGCTATTGCAGTGATATGACGAGGACAGTGGCTGTAGGTGACATAAGCAGTGAGTGTGAGAAAATTTATAACACAGTTTTAGAGGCTCAGCTTTCAGCTCTCAAAAGTATAAAGGCTGGCGCTTTGGCATGTGATGTTGATAATGTGGCAAGAAATATTATCGATTCACTTTATCCGAAAAGATTTGGCCATGCACTCGGTCACAGTGTTGGTCTTGATATTCACGAAGCACCAAACCTTTCACCCAAAAACAGTTGTCCACTGAAAACAAACAATGTAGTGACAGTCGAGCCGGGAATATATATCCCGGGCTTATGTGGAGTACGCATAGAAGATTTGGTTGTTGTGGGTGATGATGGCTGTGATATTTTAACAAAATCGCCAAAGCAAATTATCGCAGTAGGGTAAAAGTTGATGATTGCTTCGGCTAAAATACACAAAAATACTATGTTTTTCGATATAAGTGACAGAAATTGATAAAAAACACTTGCAATATTTCATGTTGTAAGGTATAATATTAGCATATATGAAAAATTTGGAGGTATAATTATGATATCAGCAGGTGAATTCAGAAACGGTGTAACTTTCGAACTGGAAGGAAATGTTTTCCAGATTGTTGAATTCCAGCATGTAAAACCCGGAAAAGGTGCAGCTTTTGTAAGAACAAAGCTTAAAAACGTTATCACAGGCGGTGTTGTTGAAAAAACATTCAGACCTACAGAAAAAATGCCTAAGGCTCACATAGAAAGAAAAGATTACGAATATCTTTACAGTGATGGCGATCTTTTTTACTTCATGGATCAGGAATCCTATGAACAGATGCCCCTCAGTGCAGACCAGCTTGGTGATTCTCTCAAATTTGTGAAAGAAAACATGGTTGTTAAAGTTCTTTCCTACAAGGGCAGTGTGTTCGGTGTTGAACCCCCCACCTTTGTTGAACTTGAAGTTACCGAAACAGAACCCGGCTTCAAAGGTGATACATCAACAGGTGCCACCAAACCCGCTACTCTTGAAACAGGTGCTCAGATTATGGTTCCCCTCTTTGTTGACATTGGCGATATGATCAGAGTTGACACAAGAACCGGCGAATACATGGAAAGAGTTTAATCCTGATTTTTCGCTTCAGTATTTTGAAAGGAACGGTTATTTAGCATGGAAAATATTTCAAATCAGCTTTCATATCTTAAAGGTCTTATTGACGGTATAAAGGTTGATCCCGAATCAGACTATGGCAGAATATTTGAAGGAATCATCAATGTTCTTGATGAAATTAATGCTTCAATTGATGACATGGCAGATTTTCAGGATGAGCTTGCTGAACAGGTAGATCTTATAGACGATGATTTGGCAATTATCGAAGAAGAACTTTCGGATGAAGACGACTATGACGATGATGAGGATGATTTCGAATATTACGAAATAGAGTGTCCTAAATGTGGTTGTTCGGTTTGTCTTGACGAAGATTTCTTTGATACAGACAAGCCTGTTACATGCCCCGAATGCGGTGAAGAGTTTGATATAGACTTTGACTGCGACGGCGATTGCGAAGAATGCAACGGTTGTGAAGAATAATTTTTAACGTAAAAAGAGCTGTGCTTGGTCACAGCTCTTTTTAATGTACAGAAAACTACGTTTCTGTACATTAAAACAATTTGATTATATTGCCGTGCAAAAATATTGAAAAGCTAAGCACTTCTTGGTGTAATAACATTGCATATTTTACAATGTTTCATGTAAAAACAGGATAAATTATGAAATACTTTCATAAATTTGTGAAATGGCAAAAAAATACTTGCTTTTTTTCTGAATTTGTGATAATATAATAAAGTAATAATGATTCTTACTTGAGTGGGCTGCAAAGCCCACTCTTTTGATTGTATGAGGTTTTCTCATACATAAGCAATTTGAAAGGACTGATGAGATGGCAGAAAAAAAGGTTACCGAACAGATTTTTGAACTTGCAAATCCGCTTGCTTTGGAAGCGGGCTGTTTTGTTGATGATGTGGAGTTCAAAAAAGAAGGCTCCGACTATGTTCTTCGTGTTATCATTGATGTGGAGGACGATTCAAACGGTGGAGTATCCATTGACCAATGCGAAATCGTAAGCAAGGCACTTTCGGATATTCTTGATGAAAAGGATCCTATATCACAGGCATATATGCTGGAGGTTTCATCACCCGGCATTGACCGTGAACTGAAAAAAGACAGAGACTTCGAAAGATTCATGGGCAGAGAAATTGACATCAAGCTCTATAAATCCGTAAACGGAACCAAGCTTTTGTCCGGGAAACTCATTGGTTATGAAAACGGTGTAATCACAGTTGAAATTGACGGCAAATGTGAAACATTTTCAAAATCTGACACAGCATCGGTCAGACTTGCAGTTATTTGGTAACAAACATATAAAGAAGGGAATGGTTAAAAAAATGAACAGTGAATTTTTAACAGCATTAAACGAAATTGAAAAAGAAAAAAACATAAGCAAAGACATTCTTCTTGATGCAATTGATGCGGCGCTTGTTTCTGCATACAAAAGAAACTACAACACTAATCAGAATAATGTCATTGTAAACATTGATCGAGAGAATGGTTCAGTTAAGGTTTTCGTAAGCAAGGAGGTTGTCGAAACCGTTGAGGATGCTCTTTGTCAGATTTCTCTTGATGATGCAAAAAAGATTAGCGGAACCTATGAAATCGGCGATGTTGTAAATATCGAAGATACCCCCGCAGCATTTGGCAGAATTGCCGCACAAACTGCAAAACAGGTTGTTCTTCAGCGAATTAAAGAAGCAGAAAGAAACCTCATTTTTGATGAGTTTTCCGAAAAAGAACATAAGGTTGTTATCGGAACAATCCAGAGAATCGAAAAGAAAAACATCTATCTTGACATAGGAAAAACCGAAGCATATCTTGCTCCCGGTGAGCAGGTTCCCGGCGAAGTGTATGACTTCCACAAACGTCTCAAGGTCTATGTTACCGAAGTTAAAAGAACCACAAAAGGCCCTGTAGTTAATGTTTCCCGTACACGTCCCGCACTTGTTGCAAAGCTTTTTGCCGAAGAAATTCCCGAAATTGCAGACGGTGTGGTTGAAGTTAAAAGTGTATCAAGAGAAGCCGGCTCAAGAACAAAAATCGCAGTTTGGTCAAACGACAAAAATGTTGATGCCATCGGCGCATGCATAGGTGCAAAGGGCACAAGAGTTCAAAATGTTGTGGATGAGCTTGGCGGCGAAAAAATTGACATTGTTCGCTATAGCGAAGATCCTGCAGAGTTTATCCGTGCAAGTCTCAATCCTGCAGAGGTTGTAAGTCTTGAAGTAAATGTTGAAGAAAAAGAAGCTCATGTTATAGTTCCTTTCCATCAGCTTTCTCTTGCAATCGGTAAAGAAGGTCAGAACGCTCGTCTTGCCGCAAGACTCACAGGCTATAAAATAGACATCAAGAGCGATGCCGAATAATCTGCGGAGGTAGATTATGGCTCGCAATGCTAAAAATACACGCATGTGTGCCGCTTGTCGGATAAAAACCGACAAATTCGAAATGATGCGCATATGCACAAAAAAAGACGGAAGTATTTCATTTTCACAGCCGGGTGAAAACGGAGAAGGACGGGGAATGTATCTTTGTCCAAAGTTAAAATGCTTTGAACTTGCAAACAAAAAGAAAATCTTTTCCCGAAATTTAAGGTGTGAAATTCCTGTCGGATTTACAGAAAGTTTAGAAGAGTTTGTAAAATCATTGGATGCGGAGTGAAATTAATGACAAAAGCAATGGGACTTCTCGGTCTTGCCAAAAGGGCAGGCAGAGTGGTCAGCGGTGAGAGTGCATGCAAAGAAGCAATAAGATTCGGAAAATCATATTTGATTCTTCTTGCCGGTGACGTCAGCGCCAATACATCAAAAAGCATCACGGACAGTTGCAAATTTTATGATGTGCCCTATGTGGTAACAGGCACGAAAGAGACTCTCGGAGCCGCCATAGGAAACGAGTTTAACGCAGTTGTCTCGGTAAATGATGAAGGTTTTGCAAACGGAATATTGAAGCATATAAATGCTAATATTAAGGAAGGTGAGTGATAATATGGCTAAAGCAAAAAACAACAATCCCAGAGTGCATGAAATATCAAAAGCAATAAATGTATCCAGCAAAGATCTTATTGCACTTCTTGCCGAATATGGCGTTGAAGCTAAAAATCACATGACTACTCTCGAATTTAAGGAAATAGACATTATTCTTACAACATATCTCAACAAATTTGACCGCGGTGATACAATCGAAGAGGTTTATGCCGCAATAAAAGCCGAAAAATCAGATGCAGCTGCAAAGAAAGCGAAAAAAGAAGGCAAAGAAGTTGAACCTGCACCCGAGGTAAAGTCAGAAGAGCCCAAAGAAGAGGAAATCACCCTCGAAAGTCTCGAAATTAAAAAAGAAGATAACCGTGCAGTTGTTGACACACGTCAGAACAATGTTGACCTTGAAAAGCTCGATACTACAAAAATAGAACAGCTTGTTGATATTGATAAGGTTGAAGGCAAATCCCAAAAGAAACAGAAGATTAAAAAGAACAATAATCCCGTTAAAAAACAGCCCGAAAAAGAATTTGTCAATAACAACAAAAAGAAAAAGGATGCTCCTAAAGACGAAGGTCCCAAAACGGTTCTTGTTCCCGATGAGATTTCTGTTGGTGATCTTTCCGAAAGAATGGGCGTTCCCGCAACAACTCTCGTTAAAAAACTTTTCGAAATCGGCATCATGGCAACAATCAGCCAGAATGTAGACTTCGACACTGCTTCTCTCATTGGTGAAGATCTTGGCTTCAAAATTGAAAAAGAAATCATCATCACCGATGAAGACAGACTCTTTAATGATGTTGAAGATACTCCCGATCAGCTGGAACCCAGATCTCCCGTAGTTGTTGTTATGGGTCACGTTGACCACGGTAAAACATCACTTCTCGATGCCATCCGTAACACCAATGTTACAGCAAGAGAAGCCGGCGGTATCACACAGCACATCGGTGCATACCGTGTGAGAGTAGGCGACAAAAAGGTTACCTTCCTCGATACACCGGGTCACGAAGCCTTCACAGCAATGCGTATGAGAGGTGCTCAGGTAACTGACGTTGCAATTCTTGTTGTTGCGGCAGATGATGGTATCATGCCTCAGACAATTGAAGCTATCAATCATGCTAAAGCCGCTGAAGTAACAATCATTGTTGCTATCAACAAAATCGATAAAGAGGGTGCAAACCCCGACCGCATTAAGCAGGAACTCACAGAGTATGAACTCGTTCCCGAAGAATGGGGCGGAAGCACAATTTGTGTACCCATTTCTGCAAAATTCAATCAGAACATAGATGAACTCCTCGAAATGGTAACTCTTGTTGCCGACATGAAAGAGCTCAAAGCCAACCCCAACAGAAAAGCAAAAGGTACAGTTATCGAAGCCCGCCTCGACAAGGGTAGAGGTCCCGTTGCAACCGTGCTTGTTCAAAACGGTACACTCAAAGCCGGTGACATCATTGTTGCCGGTACATCTGTCGGCAGAGTAAGAGCCATGATAGACGACAGAGGAAATACCGTTAAAAAAGCAGGTCCTTCTGTTCCTGTTGAAATCACAGGTCTCAACGAAGTTCCCGAAGGCGGTGACACCTTCTATGCTGTTGATGACGAAAGAAAAGCAAGAGCTGTTGTTGAAAAGAGAAAAGAAAAAATTAAAGAAGAAACAATCAGTGCAAGAACGGCAGTTTCTCTGGACGATCTCTTCAATCAGATTCAGCAGGGTGATGTTAAAGACCTCAACATCATTGTTAAAGCCGATGTTCAGGGTTCTGTTGAAGCTGTTAAGCAGTCTCTCTCCAAGCTCTCCAACGAAGAAGTCAGAGTCAACTGCATCCATGGCGGTGTTGGCGGTGTTACCGAGTCCGATGTTATGCTTGCCGCCGCATCAAATGCAATCATTGTAGGCTTCAATGTTCGTCCTGCAGGCGGTGCAATGGAATCTGCAAAGGCAAATGATGTTGATGTTCGTTTCTACCGTGTAATTTACCACGCAATTGAAGAAATAGAATCCGCTATGAAGGGTATGCTTGCTCCCAAATTCAAAGAAACTCTTCTTGGTCATGCCGAAGTCCGCAGTGTATTCAAAGTAAGCGGTGTCGGTGCCATTGCCGGCGGTTATGTTCAGGACGGTAAAATTTCACGTAACTCGCAGGTTCGTATTGTTCGTGACAGCATCATCATTCACGAAGGTGTGCTTTCGAGTCTCCGTCGTTTCAAGGATGACGTGAAAGAAGTTGCATCCGGCTACGAATGCGGTATCGGTATCGAAAACTATAATGACATTAAAGAAGGTGACGTAATCGAATCCTTCATCATGGAAGAAATAAAAGAGTGATATTAAGGAGATACCCATGGCTAACAACAGAATGGAAAGAATAAAAGAAGAATTCAAGCGTGAGCTTGCTTCAATTTTCCGTGATATCAAAGACCCGAGACTTTCTCCAATGGTGAGCGTGGTTTCGGTTGAGATAACAAAAGATCTCAAATATGCCAAGGTTTATGTCAGTGTTATGGGAAGTGCCGAGGAAAAAACAAACTCCATGCAGGCACTCAAAAGTGCCACCGGGTTTATCAAAAGAGAAATCGGTGCAAGGCTCAACCTGCGAGCTGTTCCTCAGCCAACCTTTGTGCTGGACACTTCCATTGACTATGGCGCACACATAAACGATCTTATAAAAAAAATCAACGACAAATAAACGGTGAATGTTATGGATACTATTGCTCAGACAGCACAATTTCTCAAAGAGAATAACAATTTCATAATAATTCCGCACAGAAGTCCCGACGGCGACTGCTTAGGCTCGTCGTCGGCACTCCTTCTTGCACTTCGCGCACTTGGCAAAAATGCAAAAATTGCCTTGCCCACTCCGGTGACAAAAAGACTAATGTTTATATGGGACGAATCCTTTGAACAGGGTGATTTTGAACCCGAAGTTGCCATTGCTGTGGACGATGCCGCAACATATATGATGCTTGAGCTTTATGACGATATTTTTGCCAAAGCCAAAAAAAGCATTTGCATCGACCATCACGGCACAAACGAAGGCTTTGCAAAAGATTTGAACCTTGTGGATTCAACCTCTGCGGCGGCAGGAGAAATTGTATATCGAATCATTTGCGAAATGGGAGTTGGGCTCACCAAAGATATTGCCGAAAGACTTTATGTTTCAATTGCCGATGATACAGGCGGTTTTCAATATTCCAACACAACATCCGAAACATTAAAAATTGCCGCATCACTACATGATTGTAACATTGAATCCGACGAAATTATGAGAAAGCTTTTTGCTACTCACACAACCGAAGAAATGAAGCTTTTGAAATTTGTCACCGACCGCATGGAATATCATTTCGACTCAAAGGTTTGTCTGACCTATGTGGATGACGAAGCTCTTTTGAAATCCGGTGCCGAAATGAATCAGGCAGATGCATGGATTGGTCTCACCCGTTCAACCGAGGGCGTTGAAGTGGGACTCATGTTCAAGCTCATTGCTCCAAATGAAACCCGCATCAGCCTACGCTCAAATGAATATGTGGATGTGTCGGCTGTTGCCAAAAAGTTTGGCGGCGGAGGTCATGTGAGAGCGGCGGGAGTGACAATAAACGAAAGCTACGAAACGGCAAAAGAAATGCTTTTAAATGAACTTAAAGAGTTGGTATAAAGTGGATAATAATATTAACGGAATAATAATTGTAGATAAGCCCCAAGGCTTTACTTCTCACGATGTGGTAAATGTAATAAGAAAAATATATGGCACCCGAAAGGTTGGTCACACGGGCACTCTTGACCCCGATGCAACCGGGGTGCTTCCCGTTTGTTTGGGCAAAGCAACCAAGGTTTGTGACATGCTCACATTTTCCGACAAGGAATATGTGGCAAGAGTTCGTCTTGGCGTTGTTACCGACACTCAGGATATGTCGGGTACGGTGCTTGAAACATCCGAGGTTAATGTGAACGAGGAAGAACTTTTGAGCGCGGTTTCAGAGTTCATTGGCGAAATCGAACAGATTCCGCCCATGTATTCTGCACTTAAAGTAGGCGGTCAAAAGCTTTGTGACCTTGCCCGAAAGGGAATTGAAGTGGAACGCAAGCCACGAAAAATAACCATATATGAAGCCGAGGTTTCAAATTTTGACGGAGTGGAGTTTTCCGTCAGAGTTTCCTGCTCAAAAGGGACCTACATCCGCACTCTTTGTCACGACATAGGGCAAAAGCTCGGTTGCGGTGCCGCCATGAGTGAACTGAGACGTACCAAGTCGTCGATTTTCTCTCTGGAAAATGCTCACACTCTCGACGAACTGAAATCTCTTGCCGAAAAAAATGAACATCTTTCACTTCTTGCACCCGTGGACTCGGTTTTTGATTATCCAAAGCTCACAATTTCCGATTCCGTAAAAAAGCGAGTGTGCAACGGAGCTATAGGTTTCATAAATGCAGAACCCGGGTTGTATTGCACATACGATGCAGAAGGCGTTTTCCTTTGCATTTCAAAAGTCATTGAAAGTGGAGACGGCGATAAAAATTTAATCAAGCTTGAAAAAGCTTTTTATTAAGAGTGATCAGACCTATGACAGATAATATGAATGATAAAAAAACGGTGGTTGCCCTCGGCAAATTTGACGGAATGCACATTGGCCATGTCAAACTCCTGGAGACAGCGGTGAAAACCGCCAAAGAAAACAAGGCACTTTCCATGGTGTGTTTCATAGGCTTTGCAAGACAGTCTCTTGCAGATGAAGGTCAAATTCAGTCAATTGCCCGAGACATAGGGGTGGATATGCTTCACAGACAAGAGCTCACCCCGGAGTTTATGAATATGTCGGCAAGGGAATTTGTGTCGGAATTTCTTTGCAAAAGGTTCAACTGTTCCCATGTTGTCGCAGGCTACAATTTTCGCTTTGCAAAGGGCAGAAGTGCAGGCGCAGAAGAACTTTCACAGCTTTGCTCTGAATATGGAATTGAGTGTATCATAATCCCCGAGGTAACAGTTAAGGCAGACGGCAAAACCCTGCCTGTCAGCAGCACGCTGATTCGTGAGCTTGTAACAGGCGGTGAGGTTAAAAAGATAAAAGATTTTCTCGGCAGATTTTACTCTGTCAGCGGAAAAGTTACCCATGGCAGACACCTTGGAAGTACGTTGGATTTTCCAACGGCAAACATCATTCCGCCAAAAGAACTCGTGCTTCTTCCTGCAGGGGTGTATGTAACCGTGACGGAGATTGACAAAAAAAGATATCTTTCTGTCACCAACATAGGAAACAATCCAACTGTTGCAGATGACAATGCAGTAACTGTAGAAACCTTTGTTTTTGATTTTTCAAATGATATATATGGTAAAAACATCACCGTGCATTTTCTTGAAAAAATCCGTGGTGAAGTGAAGTTTTCATCACTTGATGAACTTAAAAATCAAGTTGAACAAGACAAAGGATATGCTTTTTCAAAAAAAGAGCAATATAAAGAATATATGATATAAGCCTTAACAACTGTCACTTTAGTGTTGGATGTTAAGGCTTTACTTGACAATAAGCTTTTTTTGTATTACAATTAATATATAATATGCGAGAGGAGTGGTTCCGATGGTACAAATTTGACTTCTCAGGAGTTATATGTCATCGGATGACTTTGCTTAATATAATTTTTATCACTTCAATTCATCCGAATTATGTATTGAAGTGTTTTTTATCGGGGAGAAGAGTCATTTGGATACTATTTTGATTGACGGATGTGAAAAATTTTTCGGAGCAACAGATAGCGCAAGAATAAATCAAAGTTATTTAAGGAGGATTTTATATTATGAAAAAGTTTTTGTCAATTATTTTAGCACTTTTGATGGTTTTGTCACTTGCGGCATGCAGTGGTGATGCAAATAAAAAATCAGGAAAAGATTCTGCAGCGCAGGATAAACAGGAAGAGATTAAGGCTGCTGTGGAAGGCGTTTTGACGGTTGGCATCGCTAACGCCGCAATAGAAGTTAACAATACATCGGTTCCCATGCCATATATCCTTGGGGATTTGGAATCTGCAGGAGTGCCTGTGGATGAATCTGTAAAAGAAGTTGAATTGGCTTCCGGAGACTTTTTCTCAGCAAACCTGTATTTGGACGAAGAAGAAGAGTATCTGATTATCCCGGCATACTATAACGCCGGGGACGATGCAATCAACATAGCCGATGCTCAGGCAGAAGGCATTACTATGACTACTTATTCAGATGAACCCGCTGATCAAGGCGTTTCCATTTTTGGTGTTACATTCGGTATGGCAAAGAGTGACATTTTGACAACGTTTGGCGAACCGATGTATGATGGTGGTGACTATCTTGAATGGGAGGTAGCTGTATCTGACAGCGATTACACCGGCAGCTTTACCGTTTACTTTACCGGTGATGAAGACAGTGCCCTTGTTTCACAGGTTAATCTGGGTCTTATTAAATAATAATACGGACAACTGTGTATAATCTGTTAGTAGATGTTTGCTTGCTTAACGATTTATCTTGTGCTATACCTTAAAAAGAACAATAAAAAACACCCTCAAGGAATTTTGTTTTCTTTGAGGGTGGTGGTTTATTCATGACTTGTTATTATACATGTTATTTTTTGATTTTGCTGTGATTTTCTCTTTTTGCATTCTGTTAATTTGAGTGTATATTATGGGATTTTTAATACTGTCAGGAAAAGTTTTATCTTTTTTAGACTCGGAAAAATATAGAATAAGGTGTAATGTAATAAATATATTTTCTTGCAAGTTATCATTAAAGGTTGTTAATGTTACGATTTTTCACTTAAAGAAATAAGCGAAAGAATGAATTTTACAAGCGAGTACCATTTTAGCTCATTTTACAAAAAATATGCCGGCATGCCGCCGGGGGAATACAGAAGAACAATAAAAAACAGAGTATAGTTATATTTTTTAGTTACCACAATATAATTGTTATTAATTCTTTGTAACGTGAAGCATGGTTTATTTGTAATAGTAACTCTTAAACTATACTTTTGCTACCTCAAAAACTTTTCCCTGTATTTTTGCGGTGAGTATCCCGTGCTTTTGCTGAAGGATTGAATAAAATAGCTTGTACTGCCAAATCCGCTTTTATGTGACACCTCTTCAATTGTATAATAATCCGAAGCGAGAAGCGATATGGCATTTTGCAGACGTACATTTTTTAAATACTTGATAGGGCTGATTGAGTAGGTTTTGTTAAATCCACTTCGTAAGTGAGATGCACTGATCGGCAGACTCAATACAAGGGAATCGATGTTAAAATCGGGGTCTGAAAAATTTTTATCTATCAAAGATTTTGCTTTTGCAATAACGGGATTGATTTTACCTTCTTGTTTTCTTATAAAGTGCTTTTCTATTACTGCCAATATTTTATAAAAATACGAAAAGCTTTCAAAATTATTATCATTTTCAGTTGAATAGTTTTTTAAAACAGAATCAAACAATTCATAAATTCCGGTATTTATATTTTCAATAACAAAAGGTTTGTCAAACTTTTTTTCGTCCAATGCATTAAAATGTATTGCAATCATATGAGTGTCTTCAACAATTTCGGTGGAATAGTTTTGTCCTTTGGGGATAAAGGTTATACAACCCGATTTGGATATCAGGGTTTTGCCGTCCGCACAGAGCTTTACCGTGCCGTGTTTTCTGTATGAAAGGGAGCAAAAGGGTCGCCCCTCAACCCGGTGTGTTTTTTCTTTTTGAGATTTTATGTCATATACATTCAATGATATAATTGGCGATTTTATATTATTGTTCATGTTGCACCTCCGTGTAATTCGTATTTTATCATATTTTTCGCAGAAATTCAAGTGGCGAAAATCTAAATTTGCGTCGTTTTTTATTATTGACTTTCAGATTGCGGTTATATATAATTTTTCTAAAAGGAGTGTGTTAATCAATGGATAATTTTAAGAAAGAAATAGTGAACTTTGCAAAAAACGACGGAATAGATTTGATCGGATTTGCAGACAGAACACGTTTTGACGAGGTTGATGACAATCATAATCCATTTTCCATTTTCCCTGAAGCGAAAACCGTTATTTTAATAGGAAAAAGGATTTGCAGAGGAAGTCTGCGCGGAGTTGAAGAAGGAACAAATTTCGGTGATTATCAGTTGTTTGGTAAAAACTGGCTTGAAGATGAGTTTTTAGCTCTTTCTGCCTACAATTTAACAAATTTTATAGAGAGCCGCGGTTGGGAAGCTGTGCCCATTTTCCCAAATCCGTCAGATATTGAACCTTCCGGTGTGCCTGTTCAGGAGGGAAAACCTGCACCCAATGTTTATCCCGATTTTGATTATGCTGCCGTTGCCTGCGGTCTTTGCGGCATTTCATATAACGGCATAGCCTTTTCGAAAGAATTTGGCTCAAGACAACGTTTTCATATGATTTTAACAGATGCAGAAATTGAAAGCACACCACTTTTGGAAGATGATGTATGCAATGGCTGCAGAGCTTGTGCCGATAGCTGTCCTTTGGGAGCTGTAAGCAAAGATGAGTATGACGAAATTGAAATATGCGGAAAGAAATTTGTTGTTGGCAAAATTGATTACAGTAAGTGCAAAAATTGTGAAAACGGTGCTGTAGTAAACAGATTTTCGCCGAATTCAAAACCCGACAGAATTGCTGCTTTGTGCAACAGAACATGTATGTGCGGCTTGGAAGAGAGAAATGCACTTACAAATGTTTTTGAAAATAAATTCAGATATAGTGCTCCCTGGAGTATTGGAAATAACAGCATAAGCATAGACCGTTCCGACGAACAGGCAAATGTCTTGGGAGGGTCATTTTCCAAAAGCGGAAAGAGAGGTCATTAAAATGAAACTGACATCTCAGATGATTAAGGATAAAGCAAAGGAACTTGGTATAGATTGTATAGCAATCGGCAATATTGAAAGGTTCAAAAATGCTCCTAAATTAATGAGCCCTATCTCATATTTTCCCAATGCCAAGTCGGTTATTGCCATTGCAATGCCCATTCCGAGGGGAGCAAACAGAGGTATTGAAGAGGGAACACATTGGCACAACTACACATTTTACACCTACAACAAGCTGAATGCTTTCTTCAGACCTGTTAAGACTTATCAGCTTTCATGTTTTATTGAAGATTGCGGATATGAAGCGGTGGCACACTATCCTGCCGTACCGGAAGGAAACGGAACAACAAAAAAACCTGTGGCAGAAGGAAAGTTGCCGCCGGATGTGGTGTGCAGTATTCGTGTGATAGCTGCAGGATGCGGTCTCGGTGAGATAGGATGGTCAAAAGTTTTCCTTACAAAAAAATATGGCCCCGGAGTCCGTCTCGGATTAATTTTTACAGATTGCGAGTTGGAACCCGATCCCATTATGGATACAGGAACCCTATGCCTTCATTGCGGAGCATGCAGCAGAGGGTGCCCCGGTGGTGCAATTCCCGATCCCAAGGATGAAAATGCAAGGGTGTATGTTGATTTCGGCGAAAAGCAAATATGGTTCGGTGATGTACAAATGGGAAGATGCACACTCTCTCATCACGGTATGAACAACGAATGTTCTCCTTTCCTTAAAAAAGAATTTCCCAATATGGCATTTGATGTGAGAAACTCACAGATGACGGAAGAAGAAGCCTATATAATGTGCTACTCAATGGCAGGCGGTAAATGGGGAAGAAAACCCGGAACCCATGCTGTTATGGATTACTATAACTACATAATTGAACATACGGGATATTTTGCAATCTGCGGTGCGAGAGGATGTATACGCTCGTGTATGGATGTGATGGAAAGAACAGGAAAAATAGAACGTACTTTTCAGAATCCTTATTTCAAAAAAGAAAGATGGAGTTTGCCGCTTCATCCGGAAAACCCGTCAAAAGGTGTTAATCCATACAGAGAAGAATATCTTGATAAGAATTATCCGGGAATACGTGAAAATGAGTATGAAAAGAAAAGTGAGTGGTAAGTGTGGATATAAATTCAGCAAAAGAATTTCTTAAAAACAATCCGGTTTTTTGGTCAAGGCTTGGATTTTGCTATGACCCACCGCTCAAAAATGCAGATGGCAGACCCCTTTGCTTTGACGAAGATTTAGAAAAGTTTGCAAAAACTCACAGAGCTTTTACAAAAGCAGGGGTCAAAATCCATTCGTCCATACTTCACTCGGGTTGGGTGGGAGTAGATGAATACGATTATTCACTCACAGACAGAGTTTTGGATGCTGTATTTTGCAACAATCCCGACATTTTCTATATTCCCAGAATTAAACTAAATGTCCCCATCGATTGGTGTTATGAAAACCCGGAAGATGTGTTTGTATATTACGGCGGACCGGGAGAAGCAGAAGAAATCAGAAAAGTTGTGGGAACTCTGAAGCACGACTATATCGGTTACGATTCGGAAACCGGATATTATGCAAGCTCGGGCAAAGGTGGTTTTAAAGATACGCGTCCCAACGTTGGCGGAGTCATTGCAAGGCAGAGTTTTTCAAGCGAAAAATGGCTTCTTGATGCCGGTGTTGCTTTGAAGAAGGTCATAGAGCGAATCGAAAACAGCAAATATGCCGACAGAATTTTAGGTTATCACATTGGCTACGGCACAAGCGGAGAAACGGTTGTGTGGGGAAGAATTTCAAATAAATATGGTGACTACGGAATTAACAATCGAAAAAGTTTCATAAAATGGGGCATAAATAAATATGGAAGCAAAAATGCTTTGGCAAAAGCATGGGGACAAAGAGAGGATGACTTATTTATCCCATCGCCTGACAAAAGAGCGGGAAGTGTGCAAACTCTTGAAAAACTGATGCGTGCCGACGCCGGCAATCAGGTGTGCATTGACTATGATATTTTTGTATCCGAAACAAATGCAGCTGCAACGGAGCATTTTGCAAAGATTGTGAAAGAATGTAATAAAGATAAGCTTGTGGGAATTTTCTACGGATATTTCATGCATATTGACAATTCGGCATATACGGGACATTTAGCCATAGAGCAACTGTTGAATTCGCCCTATGTTGATTTCTTTGCAGCACCCAAGTCCTATTATCGTTGCAGCGGCGGTGAACCCGGCGGAGAGCTTTGTCCCGCTCAGTCGATTAATCTGAAAAAAATGTGGATAGACGAAACCGATGTCAGAACATTTTTGGCTGAAAAAGTTGAGGAAAGCTCATGGGCTTCCGACTCTGCTCAGGATACAATATGTGTGTTAAGACGTGAATTTTCCAAAAATCTTGCTCACGATTCGGGCTTCTGGTGGATGGATTTGGGCGGTGGCTGGTATGACAGCGACATATTAATGAAAGAAATTGCACATTTAACCGCATTAAACGAAAGAATACGGAAAAAGAAGCACAAAAGCATAAGTGATGTTCTGATTATAGTGGATGAAAATTGCATAAATCATATGAGGATAAGCAGAGGTCTCAGAAGGGGATTTATGGAGGATTTTATCTGCGAGGCGAATATGACAGGTGCCTTGTGTGATGTTTTCAGGCTTGCCGACTTTGAAGGTCTTGAGCTTTCGCAGTATAAGCTGATTATTTTTGCATATTGTTTTCAGGTTGATGAAAATATGAGAAATATAATAAGCCAAAAAATACCGAAAGACGTAACTGTAATGTACAATTACAGTGCCGGCGTCCTTTGCGGCAATTGTTTCTGTTTGAATAACGTAAAAGATTTTACCGGATTTGAGATTTACGAAACCGGTAAAGACGGAGAAGTTCCCGGCGTGGCGGTGAGAATTGCCGATAATATTAAAGTGATTAAAGAAAACAGCGAAAAAGAAATAGTTTTAGCCAAAAAGGAAAACAAAATAATTAATCTTATGCCTTTTATGAAAAGCGACTGCCTCAGAGAAATTGAAAAAGAAGCAGGATGCATTTTCTATACAGATAGGACAGGGGATACGGTTTATGGCGATAACAGATTTATAGGAATATTTTCGCCGGACGAAAAAAGCGGAGAAATTAAAGAATTGTTATAATTATAAATAAGAACATTGCGTGAGTCGGTTTGAAAAACCGTTCACCGATGTTCTTGTTTTTTTCTGCTTAAAGTTTTTTATATTTTATATATCATAAATATATATAAAATGTGTTTGAATCTTTGCTTTTGTTGGGATTCTCTCTTTTTTTACATTCTGCTAAATTGATGGTATATTGTGGGACTTTTAAAAACGTCAGGAGCAGTTATTTATGAATCAAGCGATTTTTTATATTCAAGAGGTGAGATATTTTCGTATTTTTTGAAAACCTTTGAAAAGTAGTATTGATTATTAAAATGTAGCATATCTGATATGGTACTTATTGAGTAGCCGGTATCTCTCATAAGTCTTTTTGCTTCTTTAATTTTCAAAAGATTATAATATTTCATTATGGACATATCACTATATTTTTTAAAAATTATCGAAAGATATGTACGACTGTAATTGAGTTCATCACAAAGCTCTTCAATTGTTGTTTTTCCATATAGATTTTCACCGATTTTTTCAACTGTTTTCTGAAAAATCAGCCTTTCTGCTCTTTCGGTTGAACTGAGCGCTTCTTTTTTTTCTTCGTTCTGAAGCTTTCGGCCAATGGTTATCAGCAGTGTTTCAAGATACATTTTAAAAAGCTGTTGACCGCCTAATTTACTTTCGTCCAACAATCCCGTAAGTGCAAACGGGAATTCGCTGTTTTGAACATTCTGAAATATATTTCTTGCTTCGTCATATGACTTATATAAGATTGCTTTTTGCTCGTTATCCAGTGAAAACTTAAGATTTTCAAAATTTTTCATAAATCTGCTGTCCGAATGAAAGGAAATAAAAAAAGCTTTAATTGGGGTGGTTGGTGCATTGATGCCGTGGGCTTCATACGGCTTGTGAAAATAAATGTCCCCCGGGAAAACAGGTATTAATTTGTCATCTGCTCTTATAACTCCCTCTCCCGATTCAAGATACACAAGCTCCCAAAAGTCATGCTTTTCAATGCTGTCAACATATCCTGCCGGTTTTCTCAGAATAATATAATGCATTATTTCCTGAATATTGACGATAGACTTCATAGATTTATTCATATATTGGTTTTTGTTTTTCTGAACAGCCATTTTTTTATCCTTTATCATATTAATTATATTGAAAGTATAATACAAAAAAACATTTTTGTCAACTGAATAAATCTTTGTAAAAATATGGTTAAATCCAGTTCTTAGTTGCATTTGGGATGTTTGGATTTTTTGGTCTCGAAAAAATATTTTTGGAATTATTGAACAAAAGTATATCTAACTTAGACCAATTGTACATTGTGAAATTTATCAGTAAATGTTATAAGTATAATATAACAATGAAAAATCAGGGAGTGACGGATTTGAAGAGAATAATTGCTTTTTTAACATTGCTCATTTTTTCGGTTTCATTTGTGGCGACAGGGTATTCAAAAGATACACCTCAAGATAACATACTGGAAATAGATTACATTTTAAATGAGGATTTTGATTCGATAGCAGAGGGGGCAAGTCCGTCCACTGTGTCTCCCGTCCCAAAAACCAACAGAATTTCTGTGGTTAAAATGGGGGACGGTTCCAACAAAGCTGTTGAATATAAGCTCCTTTCCGAAAGTGATATGTATATAGACAGCAAGGTTGGCTGTGACAGCGGAACCGTGTTTCTTGAATTTGACCTTATGTATTCTCAATTTGGCGAGGGCAATACAGAGTTTTTGCTTTGTTTCAAAGACAGCACCGGCACAAAAGAGGTTGAAATATTTCACATAAATACATCAAGAACTCTTTGTACGGCATCCGGTCAGAAGATAGTCAAACTTTCTTCAGATAAGTTTTATTCGTTTTGTGTCGGATTGGATCTCGACACTAAAAAAGCAGATATATATGTCAATCACAAGAAAAAAGCTAATGCCGTAGCTCTCAGTACCACTGACTTTTCGGGAATAAGCACACTGCGAACCCACCTGTATAAGGTTAAAGCCCTTGAAAAACCAACTATTTATATTGATAACTTGCTGTTCTATCAACTTGATAAACCCTTATTCAGATATACCGAAAGAGGTTATAGTGTGAAATCTACTCATACAATAAAAAGTGATGTTTCCATAGCGTCAGATGAAATGACAAAGGCATATATGAAAGATACGGTAGCACTCTATCTTGGTCAGAATAAAATCGCAATTGACGGAGAGACAGAGTATCTTGATCCCGTCAATAAGGATATTAAGGTTTTTGAAGAAGGCGGCAGAGCCTTTGTACCTGTCCGTTTCGTATCCGAAGCACTGGGATATAATGTGAAATGGGATGAAACAAAAAAACACATTTCCATAACCGACGGAACCACCACGGCAGAACTGAAAGCAGACAGTGACATAATAACAGTAAATAATGAAACAACAAAAATGGATGCAAAGGTCCGTATCATAAACGGCAGAGCTTTTGTTCCCGTAAGGTATGTGTGTGAAGCCTTCGGCAAAAAACTCACATATGACAAAAGCGGACTGATTGTTATTGCCGACCGGGAGAATTTTTTTGATTTCCGTGGGGATCTGGGAATATTCCGGACACTTTCGGGCAGCCTTGTTTTCGATGCACCATCCGGTAAGGAAATGGTCAGACTTTTAAAGGAAAACTATCCCGGTTCCTCTCACCCGAGAATTCACATCAATGAAACAAGTCTTTCACAAATCAAAGAACAAATAAAAACAAATGAGACCATGAAAAAGTGGTCTGAAGATATTTTTGAAATTGCAAATAATTATGTTGCAAATAAGCCACTTGAATATGAAATTGCCGACGGTGTACGTCTTTTGCCCATATCCCGTGCGGCTCTTGAAAGGCTCGAATGTCTGGCATTTGCCTATTTGATAAGTGATGATGCACGTTATGCCGACAAAGCGGTTTCAGAAATGCTTAATATATGTTCTTTCCCCGATTGGAATCCATATCATTTTCTTGATACTGCCGAAATGATGCGTGCGGTGGCAACAGCTTATGACTGGCTTTATAATTATATGACACCCGACCAAAGAGAAAAAATAAAAGACGGTATTATAAAACATGGTCTGAGTCAGGTTCTTGAAGATTATAATGATGTGTCGGGCAGGAGAAGAAGCTACAAATGGGCACAGTCTCCCGAACCCGACAACTGGAATCTTGTTTGTAACGGCGGTTCGGTTATTGCTGCCCTTGCAATTGCAGAAGACAACGAACAAATTGCATCTGAAGTCCTTGACTTTGCCATGGAACACATACAAAAAGCAATTCTTCTCTATGGCCCCGACGGTGCGTGGTATGAGGGCCCCGGCTACTGGGAATATGCAACGAGCTATTATGTTGGATTTATGTCTGCAATATATTCTGTGTATAACAACACCTTTGGCTATATAGAGACTCCCGGTGTTGCTCAAACGGGATATTACATAAGTGCTCTTTCAGGTTCCCAGGGGGTGTTTAACTTCCACGATTCAGCCCGTTCACTTGTTAATTCACCGGTTCTGCACTTTTTGGGAAATATGGTTAATGACGATTCTCTTTCGCAGATAAGAATGAACTACATAAAAGATAATGACATATCTGCCACGGTGAGAGATATGCTGTGGTATAAACCTACCTCCCATGAAGCGGATGTTACAATGCCAAAAGATTTTTACTACCGTGATACTGAGGTTGCTTCAATGAGAAGCGGATGGAATCATACCGGTTCTGTAATGGTTGGACTTCACTCGGGAAAAATTCAGGTTTACCACGGTCAGATGGATGCAGGTCAGTTTATAATAGATGCCTATGGCACACTGTTTGCAAACGATATGGGTGCAGATGATTACAATATAAAGGACAACACATGGAATCTATACAGATACCGTGCGGAAGGTCACAACACCCTTGTTATCAATCCTTCAAAGGATGGCGGTCAGGACCTTAAAGCTTTTCCGAAAATTGACCGTTTTGAAAGCGGTGAAAGCTCATCATTTGCTGTGACAGATCTCTCTGATGTCTACAAGGCACATGCAAAAGATGTCAAACGAGGAATCAAGCTTACCAATAATCGCAAATCAATAATTGTGCAGGATGAATTAGATCTTAATTCTCCTTCGGAAGTTAAATGGTTTATGCACACTCCCTGCGAAATAGAAATTGCACCCGACGGAAAATCTGCACGGGTAAAAGGTGACTACAGAGATATGCTGGTGTATCTTCTTGATGACATAGATGCCTCATTCAGTGTTATGAAGGCGCAACCTCTTCCCACATCACCAACAAACGATAAGCAAAATAAGAATACAAATTTCAGAAAGCTTGTCCTTTCAATGACTGATGTGACAACGGCAACAATTCCGGTATGCTTCTCGTTTGTGGCATCGGGAGAAGAAGCGCAAAATCTCTATATGCCGGAGGTTGTTCCTCTCAGCAATTGGGAGCTTGACAAAGATAGCGAATCAGTTAAAGCACCTGTGCTTAAAGAGATTAAAATAGGCGGAAAACAAATAGAAAACTTTGATCCCGAAACTCTTGTATATTCCTATCGCAGACTCCACGGAGAACCGGAGGTTGAAATAACAGCACTAAGTGATGATAATGTGGAAATAACATATCCGGACACTATTCCCGGTGTTGCAAAAATATGTGTGACATCAAAAGATGACCCCTCACTTAAAGAATGGTACTTCATACAAATTACTCAGGAACTTCTTTCGACAGCTCCAAAAGGATATGAAACAATGAGTATCACAGATGTGAGAGCAAGCAGTGTCCCCGAAAAGGCAAATGTTCCATTGAATACTCTTGACAACAACATTGACACACGATGGGCGGCAGACGGTGCATCTCACATAATATTTGAGCTCACTTCACCTGGTGAAGTATCTGCCATTGCCCTTGCAGTTTATCAGGGTGGTGTAAATGATGGCAGAAAGCAGTATTTCAAGATTCATGTGTCCGATGACGGAATTAACTATAAGGAGATTTATGAAGGAAACACTTCCGGTGAAACTCTTGAAAAAGAGCTTTTCACCTTTGCTCCTGTTCACGCAAGATTTATAAAACTTGAATGTAACGGCTCGTCGGTCGGAACATGGAACTCCATAACCGAGTTTTGTGCATATTCAAAAGCTGAGTAGAGGAGGGACAGAAAATGAAAAAAATAATTAGTGTATGTATTTTTTGTATGCTGGCTATCTTTCTTTCGGTTTCGGCGTTTGCATCATCTGCACTGTTTTCCTTCGAAACTTTTGAAGGTTATGATTCAAGAGTCGGTCTTGAATGGACAAGTCAGGGTGCAAAGGATTATACAGCCATTGCCGATACTGAAAAAAACAAAAGTGCAGAGCTTGTTTCAACAACGGCAAAAATGCAGGAACTGATAAAGAATTTTGATAAAACCTCCGATGATGTAAAATCAATATATGTGGGTTTTTCAATAAAACTTCAGGATTTAAACGCTAAAAGATCATTGCTTTTAAAGACATCATCTCTCGAAGCCAACATCATCGACATAAAAAACGACGGAATAATCTATGTTTCCGATGTGTCAACGGGAATTGGTCTTGAGGTTGGGAAATGGTATGATTTGTCTGTTGAATACAGTCTTGTAACAGGATTTGTAAGGCTTAAGGTTTCGAATAGTGAAAACATTTTTACCTCAGAGCTTTTCAATCGATACAAAGAACAAAGCGGAGTAACAAGAGTTGATTTTGCTTCGTGGAAATCAAGCGGAAGTGATGCCGTTTGTCTGATTGACAACTGCTTTGCATATTCTCTTTCATACGATGTTTCATATTATGCAGTGCCGACCGAGGTGCAGGACTTTGAAAATTTTGAAAGCTCCCCGGACGGACTTACACCACCTGACGGATGGCAGCTTAAAGGAACAAATGAGTATACAACGGCTCTTTGTTCAGCAGGATTTGAAAGTGACAAAGCACTTGAACTTACAAATGCCGACGGGGCGCATTTTGAAGCTCTCTACACAGCACCGTCAGATATCAAATCGACTGCAACAGTGGAATTCGATTTTAAATGGAAAAGTGGAACAACCACATATTTTGATGTTTGCGGTAAAAACAGTAAGGGCTCTTCGGTTTCTGAAAACTATATCGGTTATTTCACATACGCAGGTGATGTGAAAGTGTATAAAGAAAAAGGCGGTGCCGCCACCGTAATTAATTCAAGCGATGAAAAACTTATAACAGATACATGGTATCATGCGGTGATAAGTCTTGATCTTGAAGGACAAAGCTTTTCAATAAGCTTAACAAACGAAAACGGTGAAATATCCGGCACGGGAATAATTCCAAATGAGGTCACAGCCTTTACGGGACTTTGTTTCTATCTCAAACCTGCAAGCGGCAGAACATCAACTCTTTCAATAGACAACATAACCTCATATCAGACTCTTAAAACAGGGGTTGCAGGCTTTGCTCCTGCGTTTTCAAAAATTCCGGTTTCTGAAAACACTGTCTTTATTGACATCTCGGGAAAGTTTACCGAGGATAGTCTGGGTGATGCCAGGGTGCTTGTAAACGGATCCGAAGAGGGTGTGACCAAATCCAAGAACCCGGGCAGTATTGCGATAACCTTTGATGCATCAAATTACAATTCATTATATTTTGTAGAACTTAAAAATCTTGTGTGTGATGACGGTACGGTTTTAAATGCCGCTACTGCATATCAGACGGGAGATAAGTGGACAATATCCGATTTTGAATTCACTAAATCATCCCTTTCCGGCGGTGAAATCGGAGCATCGCTAAAGATATATTCCGAATGTGACGAAATATCGGATGCCACGCTCATTCTTGCTCTCTACAATGTCAAAACAGGAGCGATGGTTGATGCAACCTGCCATAGTGCAGAGCTTGAAGCAGGTACAAATTGCGAGCTTGAATGCTCACTTGATGTTCCCGAAAGGTATGAGGAATATGAGCTTATAGCTTATATATGGGACAGCTTTAACGGAATGAAAATTTTAGGTAAATCAAAAATTATTAAATAAAGGAGAATATTTTTATGTTGAAAAAAATTCTTGCGATTCTTTGTGCAGTAACACTTGTTGTAGGTTTGATTCCTGCGGTATATGCCGCAGACGAGGACTCTGTTATTGTTTCTTTACAGGACTTTGAAGCAATGAATGCCGGTGACACAATTTCCACAACCGCAACAACCGGCTGGAAGCTTCAGGGAAGTGGCAGTGGGGCTGAAATTGTTTCGGACGAGGGAGGAAACAAAGTGAAATTTACTCCTTCAACCTCAGGTACACCTGAACTTTTGTACATTTTCAGCAGTGCGGCTAAAGGCAAAAGTGTAAGACTTACGTTTAAAACAATGATTGAAGAATCAAGCCCCTACACAAAACGTATCGGACTTCGTTCAGGTTCCACAACTGCAAGCTACGGATTTTTCCACAGTTCTCTTGAAGCAAGAGCCGGTTCTTCTGCAAAGGGACTTGGAACTGTTGAAGATTTCAAGTACAAAGAAAATGTATGGTATGATGTTGTAATGGACATAAACCCTGCTGACGGATATGTGAAATTTGAGTTTTCCGACGGTGAAAGCACTTTTGTAACTCAGGGTGTGGCAAGTGCAGCACTTTCAAACGGTTTGACAAGCATAATTTTCCACAGTGACAAAGCAAGCTCTTCGGGCAATGCGTGGTACATTGATGATGTGAAGCTTGAAGAACTTCCCGAAAATGTTTCGAAATATGATGCAAAAACCGTTATGGTAAACAACAACAAATTCACCTATATGGCTGAAAATTATGATCTTATTACCGGCGGAGCCGATAACTGGGTAGCGGCTACATCTGTTCCGGATTCTGCTTCATCGGTTACCGTAAAATCTGAAAACGGTAATAAATATGCCGAAATCACTGCTGCTCCCGGTGGTTATACCGAGCTTAAAAAGAATTACACATCTTTCAAAAAGAGTGATATAGAAAATATTGAAGTTGATTTTTCAATCAGATTCAGTGACAAAAATTATAAAAAAACACTGAATCTTAAAGGTGGCGACATTGACAGACCATATGTTACATTTACCACTGACGGAAAGGTACACATAGGCGATTCCACAGAAGGTCACGACAGAAATTCAATACCCAATTTTATCTATGAAACAGATAAGTGGTATGATTTTTCGTATAAATTAAACACAAACACAGGTTTTGCATACATAAGTGTAAACGACGGAGAAAACACCTATGATGCACTTGCTAAAGATATAGGAACTATAGACGGTTTTTCAAGACTCAGCTTTGTAGTTGACAGCGGAATCAAAAATGCTTCATCCACATTTAGCATTGACAACATCCACATGAAGGAAATTGATGCATTTGAAACGGAATATGTGAATATTTCTGATATTGTATACTCTGCCGAAAGTGTTCAACCGGGCGAAATTAGTGCATCTGTTTCGGGACAGGTATACGGTGAAACTGAATACACTCTTTATCTTGCAATATATACAGCAGGTCAGAAACAGCTTATCAATGTTGATGTAATACCGGTCAAAGCTGAAGGCTATGAAAAGACCTTTACAGCAAAGATTGATGTTCCCGATGATGGAAACAGCTATGAAGTCAGGGCATTTCTCTTTGACAGAAATCTTACTCCGGTTCAGACTGTTGATGCATTGAAATAAAAAGGAGAACACAATGAAAAAACAAATTTGTTCAGTTTTAATATGTATAATAACTGTTTTTTCTGTGTGCACAGCGGCTTTGGCGGACATAACCGTAGAAATCGATTCGGAAACAAGACTCCTGACAGCCGAGATTGCGATCCCGGGTGCAGAAAACAAAATGGCTTCAATTGAAGTTTTTAACCCGTGCAAAACACCCGATGACATTGCCTCAATGACGCCTGACGGCGTGATGGATGTTTTTGATTACATCCGAGAAGGTAAGTTTGACTCTTCGGGCAAACTCACTTTGTCCTATACCCTTGACGGAGAGTCGGGCTTTCGTGGCGTGAGGGTTTCTCCGGACGGAATGGAGCCGGTGATGTATCTTGATGCATTTCTTTTTGTCTCTCCTGAGTTTGAGGCTGAGTTTTTAGGGGAGTATAATGCAGATGATGCCTCAAATGACGAAAGGCTTGAGCTCATAGAAGCAAACGGCTCAATTCTTGGTATAAATACCGATGAAATGTCAGATTGCACCCGTGAGCAAAAGCTTTCTCTCATAGATTTTATGGGCAAGGGCTTTAAATCGCTTGACGGTTTAAAAAATGCCTATGCACTTGGCATCACAGCCCATTATATAAAAAATAAAATGCCGACGGATGCTATCAGCAATTGTTTTCATAAATATAAAGACGAGCTCGAGAAAAAATGTTCGGTTTTCAGTTTGTATGAGCTTTATATTAAAGGTAATGGCGAAGAGGGTTTCTATAAGTCGTTTGATGCCGCCAAACTTGATAATCTGAATGATTATACCAAGATTTTGGACGAAAGAATAATACTTTATTCTTTAAAGTGTCTTAAAAATCATCAGGAAGTTGAAAATATTCTCAAAACAAGTGAAAGTCTGCTCAATGAAGATTTTTCACCTTATTATGCGCTGACCGAAAAAAAGCAAGCCAACTTAGAGCTTGTAAATGGAGATTATTATTCAACTGCTGATATGGCTCAAAAAGTTCATGAACTTGCCAAAAAATATAAGCCCAAGAAAAAACAGGAATCCGGTGGCGGCTCATCATCTTCAGGTGCGTTTTCGGGACCTTCTGTTAATGTGACTGTTCCTCCGGTAAAGATTGAGTCTTCTGCCGATGAACCGACAGGCGTGGGTTTTGAAGATATATCAGACTACCTGTGGGCGCAAAAGGCAATTAACACTCTTTATGCCAGAGGTATATTAAACGGAGTATCCGAAACCCGTTTTGAACCCCAAAGGCAGATAAACAGAGAAGAATTTATAAAACTTGTTGTAGAAGCTTTTTTTGAAGTTGACAAAACCGCCACGACAGATTTTAGTGATGTATTGTCTTCTCACTGGTGCTTCCCTTATGTTGCAACAGGATGCCAACTTGAACTCATAAACGGTATTTCAAGCTCGGAATTCGGCATAGGTCAGCCCATTTCACGTCAGGATATGGCGCTTATTCTGTATAGAGCGATAAATGCGGCAAATATAGAACTTCATAAGGTTTCAGATGTAAGCTTCAAAGATGAATCCGATGTTTCTGTTTATGCAATGGATGCTGTAGAGCAAATTTCTCAGTGGGGAATAATAAACGGATTTGAAGATGGAACCTTTGCACCGCATAAAAGTGCTTCAAGGGCAGAAGCTGCCAAAATCATATATGAAACATTGGTAAAAGGAGGAGTTTTGAGTGACTAAAAAAGTGTTGTCGGTTGTTTTGCTGCTGTGCTTTTCGATTGCTCTGATTCAGACTCCCGTATTTGCCGCAGAAACAACTGCCGATACTGTTGAAGACGAAATCAGACTCCTTTCGTCTCTCGGTATCATAGACAGTGCCACAGCATCTGATGTGAATCCTTCAAAGTCAATTAAAAGAGGAGAATTTGCCTCTTTGATATGCTCTTATGCGGGCATCACAGCGTTTGACAGTGATGAGAGTCTTTTTTCGGATGTCCCTGAAGAGCATAAGCACTGCCCTTCGATTAATACGGTAAGTAAATACGGTTTTATGTCAGGGGTGGGAGATGGCAGGTTTAATCCTGACTCTGCCATGAGTTATGTTCAGATATACAAGGTTGTTCTGAATCTTCTCGGCTATGGAGAAATTGCTCAGAATTATGGCGGTTATCCCATGGGCTATGTGACTCTTGCATCCAAAACAGACATTAACCGTTCTGTGAATATTTCAGATTACAATGCCGATGCCAAATGGGGAGATGTTCTGAAAATTCTTGTGGATACTCTTGATGTCAGAGTTGTCAGATACACGGGCATAGATGGTGAAGACTTGGTTTTGTCAACAGATACAAATGAAACAGTTTTGAATTTTTATCATGGCATAAAGACCGGTGAGGGTACAGTCAGAGCGACTCAACGCTATCAGGCGGCAGACATAGAGCCTCTTGAATACAATGAAATACTCATAGACGATGTTATCTACAAAATACAAAACGGTAAGAATTATGACAGTTACTTCGGATATGGGGTAAGGTTTTATTATAATGATAAAAATACCATCGTCCATGTAGATGATTATTATAATTCAAACAATGTTACAATTGTAGAGTCGGAAGACATCTCCGGATTTGACGGCAGTGTTTTCAAATATTACGACAAAGACAAGGAAAAAAAGATTTCTATTTCTCTTTCAACCGACATTTTATATAACGGCAGAAAAGCTCTCGGCTTGAGCGATAATGATTTTACAAAGAGTGGAACTACATTAAAATTTATCGATTCGGGAGATGACGGAAGCATTGATATTCTTGACATATCATATTGTGAAATCTGTGTTGTAAAGGCTGTAAGTCTCAATAAAGAAGTTATATATGATATGTATAACGGTGGAAGTATAAGCTTGAAGAATGCAGATAATCTCATCTTTCTCGACGAGTTTGGCAACAAGATGGACATTTCAGAGCTATCGGAATATGATGTGTTGTCGGTTTATCAAACCAAAGATAAAAAAATTACACAGATAATTTATTCCAACAAAGAAACAGAGGGCACAATAACCGAAACAAATCTTCCGGGTAAAGTCGTGAAGATAGACGGTTTTGAATATGAAATTGCAAATAATTTTACGTCAAATGTATCACAGCTGGAGCTCGCTCAGAGCGGTTTGTTCCCCCTTGACCACGAAGGCAGAATTGCCGCATACAAGCCCTATCAGAATTCATATAAATATGCCTATTTTATAAATGCTCTTACCACAAGCGGACTTAACGGAAAAACTTGTGCAAAAATGTTTACCCAGGATGGCGAAATGCTCGTGGTCGAAGTTTGTGATAAGATTATTTTAGACGGTGAATCTACCGACGGAAATAACCTTGTTTCATATCTTGACAACGGAAACGGTGTTGAACCTCAGCTTGTCAGATATTATCTCAAATCAGGTCAGCTTAAAGCGGTAGATACTCTCAAAAAGGCAGGCGGCGGAGTGGACGACTCTGTGAGTGTTCTTCATTCATCCTCCACCCAGCTCATGTATAATGCCTATCAGTATATTTTCGGCGCAAGAGTTCCAATATCGCCTTCGGTGTGTGTGTTTGTAATTCCCGAGGATATCGAAAATGATGACGGCTATGCCATAAGAACACGCTCTGTCTATACTCATGACAGAACATATTCCATAAATGCCTATGTTTCCAAGGAGGGTGGTCAGATTGCAGATGCCATCGTGAAGAGCGGAAGCGTGACAAAAATTGACTCTGAATCACCGGTGTTTGTGATAGATTACATAAACAACATAATAGACAACGACGGAGTTCACACATACTGTCTCTATGGTTTCATTGACGGTCATGAAGCTGAGTATGTTTTGAAAGATGAAAGTGTTCTTCATAATGTTAAATCAATTTCGGATACAAGCAAAAATTACACTTTAAAATGCGGTGATGTTGTAAGACTTGGAAAAGATGGTGTAACAGGCAAGATTGAAGAAATCGAACTGTTCTACGAAAAAGAAAATGATTACATAAAAAATGACATTGATGTGGCAACCAATCTCACAAGCAGTAACCGTATGTTCAGAGCAAATGTGTATTCGAATTCCGAAGGTATTGTAAGACTTACCAAAAACCCCTTGGAAGATTCTGGGATTGAGCTTGGCATGATGGATTATGAGGCTGTTGCCATCGAAAAATACGCCATATATATGTATACCACCGAGAGAGGTAAACCGAAGGTTACCTTGGCATCTGCTTCAGATATTGCAGATTATCTGAGTGTGGGTTCTGATTTTTCAAAGGTGTTGGTGTTCAGTCCCTACACCAATCCCGGTACAATAATAATAACAAATAATTAATTAACATCAGAAAGGATTATCAAAAATGGAAAAGACTTTAAATTATGCACTTGTAGGATGCGGAGGATTTGGAGGCTCTCATCTTATAGCACTCACAAGCATGGAACACACAAAAATTGTTGCACTTTGTGATGTTCACATGGAGCAGTGTGAAAAGAAAAAAGAAGAATTCAGACTTGATGCAAACTGCTACACTGATATGGATGAAATGTTAAATAACGAAGACATAGATGTGGTTGTTGTTGCCACATCAGACAAAGGTCATATGCCATGCACAATAAAAGCACTTGAAGCAGGAAAACATGTTATGTGTGAAAAGCCTATGTCGCTTTTTGTGGATGAATGCGAAAAGATGGTAAAGGCTGCCGATGAATCAGGCAAGCTTCTTATGGTGGGGCAGGTTTGTCGCTGTGCTCCTGCGTTTGTAAAAACAAAAGAAATAATTGAAAGCGGCCTCATAGGAGATTTGTATTTTGTTGAAAGCGAATATGCTCACGACTATCTTAATGTAAGAGGTGTTGATGACTGGAGAGTTGATGCCGATCGTGAGCCTATTATCGGCGGTGCATGTCATGCAATTGATCTTTTGAGATGGCTCGCAGGGGATCCCACAGAAACCAGCGCATTCAGTAATCATAAAATGCTTCCCGGTTGGCCTGTGAATGATACAACCGTTGCTATCTTGAAATTCCCCAATGATGTTATCGGCAAGGTGTTCACATCTCTTGGATGCAAACGTAATTACACAATGAGGACTGTTGTCTACGGAACAAAGGGAACTATAATAGTGGATAATACAAGCAGTGAGTTCCAGCTTTTCCTTGAAAAGGACGACAGCAGAGATATGTTTGCAGGCGGTTATTTTGGCGAGAATGCCGAAAGAGGAATCAAGCACTGCATCAAGGTACCTGTAAATAACCACAATGTAAAAGCTGAACATCAACAGCTCAGAGAAGCAATTCTTGAGAATAAACCCCTTATAACCACGGGCCGTGAAGGTGCACGCACGGTTACGGTTTGTCGGGCAATCGTTGAATCGGCAAAAACAGGAAACACAGTTAAAATAAAATATACTGTATAAGACAGAAGGGGTGAATGATTCCACGTGGGTTTTCACCCCTTTATTAGTATCGACAATAAGAGTGTATTTATAACAGAAAATTTGAAATCAGGTGATGTACCATGCAATTAATGCAAAGATTAGGCTCGGCAGTAAATGATAAATATATAGATGATTATGTAAATGCAATAAAAAAATATCCGAAAAGCTGTGATAACATATGGTTTGCAACTCCATACGGATTTCCGCCTTTGGAATTTCATCAGAGTCACGCCTCAAAGCTTAAGGAATACAGCGAAAAGTTTAAAGAGGCAGGAGTGACGGTGTCATTACAGCTCAGTAATTCCATAGGTCACGGTCAGTATATGTCTTCGAAAGACTGCACCGGACTCGTTTTCGAAAATTCTCCGGCACGTCCGATTGTTGGTCCTGACGGATGTGTGTCCCACTATTGTTTTTGCTGGAGAGGTGAATATTTCAAGAAATACCTTTTGAGTGAAATTGAATATTATATAGAAGCTTTGAAACCCGAATGTCTGTGGGTTGATGACGATTTCAGAGCGGTTAACCATGCACCGGTAGATTTTGGTTGCTTTTGCGATGACTGCATAGCCAATTTCAATGAAAAATATAATTATTGCTTTACCCGTGAAAAACTTGCCCACAAAATACTTCACGGCGAGATAAGCATAAGAGAAAACTGGATTGAATTCATTCGTGATGGTATGTATGATTTGATGCGTGAAATTTCCGAAACCGTTCACAGAATCTCGCCCAAGACTGTTATGGGGCTTCAGCAGGGTTTGTTTGGTGCATACACCGGCTTTGGAAATGGATTTGTCTACGATGCAATGAAGGATGGTACAGGGCTTATTCCCATGAGTCGTCCGGGTGAAGGAGCATATGATGACCACGATCCTAACGTATTCATAAAAAAAGCGATAACTCTCAACTGGCAAAATGCCTGCCTTCCGGACTATGTTAAAAGAAAATGCCCCGAAATTGAAAATCTGCCCTTTTGTGTATATGGCAAAAGTCCTGCAGGCACAGCCTTTGAAACCTCATATTATTTTGCCAACGGCAACACTGATATGACATATTCCATGATGATGGCTATGCGTGAACCGATAGAGTGGCACGAACAGGAATTCAGGCTTTTTGAAAATTACCGTAAATACTGGGATAAACTTTCCCGGTATAATATGAACAGCCATCAGGCGGGTATGCAGTTTTTTGTTTCAAAAGAAACCTATAAAAAGAAACTGAATGATGACGGTGATTTTTTCGAACTGAAAAATGAAAATTACGATAAGGCACTTATCCTTACGAGAGACGGGTTCCCCATAGCTTATGACAGAGATGATGAAACAGTGTTTTTGTTGCATCCCGACTGTGCATACGCTATAAGTGATGAAGAAGTTTTATACCTCATGGCAAAAAATGTTGTCACAGACGGCGAAACAATCAGCATCCTTTCCAAAAGAGGTTTTGATTTTGGTGTTGAAGCAAAAGAGCTTGTGCCCTCCGTAGCCGGAAAATGTCAGGAAAAAATGACGAAAAATCCCATAAATGCAGGGATGGAAAGCTACATTGCATCTTCATTTGTCAAAGGTAAGAACGAAAGATATTATCTTGAAAATCCCAAATGCCCCATAGATGTCCTCGGTTACTATTCAAACATTCTTCCCCTTGAAAAATTCACAAAGATGAATGAATATCCTTTTGGAATAGCATCTGCAATAATAACAAATCCAAAAGGCGGAAAGTGGGCAATATATGGTTATGTTCCGTGGAAGGGGATAATCAGTTACCAAAAACGTGAACAGATTCTTCGGGGAGCTGATTTTATTTGCGGCAATAATCTTGTATCAAAGCTTATAACACCTTTCCCGGCGGTTGTTCTTCCCCGATGTGACAAAGAGGGTAAAACCGTGTGTGTATCTGTGACTAACTGTACAATCGGAGACAGCGGTGAGCTTAAACTTGTGATACGAAATCCCGTGAGTGAAAAATTCAGCTTTATGTCTCAATATGATGGTGAGGGAGAGCTTGATTTTGAAAAACAGGGAAATGATTATGTAATTAAAATCAAAAGCATAAAGGCGTGGAGCGTTCTTACCGTATTTGTAGGCTAAACATTATACATCTTAAAATTGAATATATTGGTATGTAGCTCCTGTCAGGCTGAGGACATTGTGGAAATCGGATTGTAAAATCCGTACAACAATGTCCTTATTTTTAATATTAAGAGTATAATTTTGATGATTTATATATTTGCAATCTGTTTGAATCTTTGCTTTTGTTGGGATTCTCTCTTTTTTTATGTTGTTTTTTTCATTTTTTTGCTTGAACCTATTGACTTTTTGTTGGAAATGGTGTATATTTATTATGACTGAATTTGTATTTGTTTGGATTTTGGTTACACAAAGCAAATTCCGGTTGCAAGTCAGGATAATAATTACTTCTATATATAATAGTAGAAAAACGATTTTCCTTTGCAACCGTTTGTGCAGGTGATGTAATCCCTGCAAAATACAGGAGGGTGACAAATGAATCTTGATAACATCAAAGAAGCAAACCTTACAGATAAAATGAGAATAATTCAGGAGCTTGTTCCCGGTAAACAGATTTCTCTTGCTCACATCATTGCAAACCCCGACCGCATTCTCTACAAAAAGCTCGGTCTCGACCCTGCAATTGACTATTCAAAAGCGGCAATCGGCATTGTTACCATGTCTCCGTCGGAAACTGCAATCATCGCTGCCGACATAGCTACAAAGGCATCGGGCATAGAGCTTGGCTTTGTTGACCGTTTCAGCGGAACACTCATTGTCACAGGAACGGTTTCGGAGGTTGAATCCTCACTTAAGGCTCTTTGTGACTATACCCGTGAAACTCTCGGCTTCACCGTTTGTCCCATAACAAGAACATGAAAAAGCTCATACTTCTTGGCCGCAGTGAAAGCGGCAAAACAACCCTCACCCAGGTTTTGAGGGGCAAAAAGATTACATACGAAAAAACTCAATACATTAACTATTATAACGCTCTCATCGACACCCCCGGCGAATATGCCGAAAACAGAGAGCTTGGCAGAGCCCTTGCGCTCTATGCCTACGAATCCGATGTGTGCGGACTTCTCGTTTCCGCAACCGAGCCCTATTGCCTTTTTCCGCCAAACATAACGGGCATGGCAAATCGTGAGGTCATCGGAATCGTCACGAAAATCGATCACCCCGATGCCCGTCCCGACATGGCGGAAAACTGGCTACGCATTGCAGGTTGTGAAAAGGTTTTTCACACCAGTGCCAAAACGGGGAAGGGGATAAAAGAGTTATTGGACTTTTTGAACAATTAATTCAAAGAAAAACAAAGAAAATCCCACAAAATTAAGTTGACAATTGATTAGTTATGTGATATTATGTAATTAATCAAAAGAATTTATAAACAAAACAAGAAACAAACACAGAAAAACATTAAATAAAAAAGGAGAATGTCAAATGGTATCAGAATTCGAAATCAAAAAGCAAATTTGCGACATTGGCAAAAGAATTTATGACAGACGAATGGTTGCCGCAAATGACGGAAACATTTCCGTAAAAATCAGCGATAATGAATACCTCTGCACACCCACCGGCGTGTCCAAAGGCTTCATGACTCCCGAGTACATCTGCAAAATTGACGGCGAAGGTAATGTGCTTCAGGCAAACGGCAAGTTCAAACCCTCATCCGAAATTAAGATGCATCTCAGAGTATATCAGAAGAGACCTGATGTTAAAGCTGTAGTTCACGCTCATCCCATCTATGCAACAAGCTTTGCAATCGCAGGTATCCCCCTTACTCAGCCCATCATGCCCGAAGCTGTTATCGCTCTCGGTTGCGTGCCCATTGCTGAATACGGTACACCTTCCACAATGGAAATCCCCGACAACGTTGAAAAATATCTTCCTTATTTTGACGCTGTTCTTCTTGAAAATCACGGTGCACTTGCATATTCCGATTCACTTCTTGCGGCTTACCACAAGATGGAATCCCTCGAATTTTATGCAGAGCTCCTCTTCCATTCAAGACAGCTTGGCGGTCCCAAGGAATTTGACAAAGAACAGATTAAGAGACTCTATGAAATCAGAAGACAGTTCGGTCTTCCCGGCAAACACCCCGCAGACCTTTGCCCCAGTGCTAAAGCAGGCGGCATGAGCTGTCACTCATGCGGAGTTCCAAGTTGCTCTGCTGCAGGTGTTAAAACACCTATCACCGATAACAATGCCGATGCTGACATGGTTGCTGAAATCACACGCAAGGTTATGGAAAAGCTCGGAAAATAAGAAGGTGGTATCATGACAAACGATAACATCGCAAATATTGTGGAAACCATTGTCAAAGAAGTTTCCCAAAAGGCTTCCGTTTCTTCAATCAATCTCTGCATGGCAAAGCGCCTCATTGCAAAGGTTGAAGAAAAAGCAAAAGAAATGGGCCTTAGTGTTGTTGTGGCGGTTTCCGACTCTGCAGGAAATCCTGTTGCGGTTGAATGCATGGACGGTTCATACCTGGCAAGCTATGACATTGCCGTTAAAAAGGCATACACCGTTGTTGCTCTCAAAATGTCCACACTCACACTCAAAAATTTAAGTCAGCCGGGACAGTCGCTCTACGGAATCCAGTTTACCAATGACGGCAAGCTCGTGATTTTCGGTGGTGGCGATCCTCTGATTTACAACTCAAACATCATAGGCGGTATTGGTGTCAGCGGCGGCTCCGAAGATCAGGACATAGAGCTTTCCGAATATGGTGCCAAGTGCCTTAATGAAATAATAAATTCTTAAAGGAGATGACAAGCATGAACAATATTGATATCGAAGCTATTGTAAAGCAAGTTATTGCAGGTATGGCTGCCGGCGACGCTGCTCCCAAAGCTTCAAAACCCGCAGGTGCAGTTCCTGCTACATCAAAAGCTGCTATGCTCACATCTCTTGAACATTATGACATAAAAGAATTCCCCATCCCCGAGCTCGGCGATGACGATATCCTCGTTAAAGTTGAAGGTTGTGGTGTTTGCGGAACTGACGCTCACGAATTCAAACGTGACCCCTTCGGTCTTATCCCCGTTGTTCTCGGTCACGAAGGAACAGGCGAAATTGTCAAAATGGGCAAGAATGTTAAGAAAGACAGTGCAGGCAAACCCCTTAACATTGGTGACAAAGTTGTTACCTGCATGATTTTCAAAGATGACCCTAACATCACAATGTTCGATCTCAACAAACAAAATGTTGGTGACGGTTCCGATGTATACGGTCTCATTCCCGATGATGACATCCACCTCAACGGTTGGTTTGCAGACTACATAGTAATCAGAGGCGGTTCAACAGTGTTCAATGTTTCAGACCTTGACCTCGAAAGCCGTATCCTCATCGAACCCTGTGCGGTTCTTATCCACGCAGTTGAAAGAGCAAAAACAACAGGCATCCTCCGCTTCAACTCAAGAGTTGTTGTTCAGGGTTGCGGACCTATCGGTCTTATCTGTATTGCAATTCTTCGTACAATGGGTATCGAAAACATCGTTGCAGTTGACGGTCAGGAAATGCGTCTTTCCTTTGCTAAGGAAATGGGTGCAGACAAGAGCGTTAACTTCACACAGCACAAGGGCATTGAAGCTCTTGCAGGTGCTGTGAAAGATGCATTCGGCGGTTATGAAGCAGACTTTGCGTTCCAGTGCACAGGTTCTCCCGTTGCTCACGCAAACATCTACAAATTCATCCGCAAGGGCGGCGGTCTTTGTGAACTCGGATTCTTCATCAATGGCGGCGACGCTACAATCAATCCTCACTTCGACATCTGCTCCAAGGAAATCACAACAGTTGGTTCATGGGTATACACACTCAGAGACTATGCTACAACATTCGATTTCCTCAAACGTGCTCAGGCTATCGGCATTCCGCTGAAAAAGCTTATCACACACAAATTCCCGCTTTCACAGATTAACGAAGCGCATGAGACAAACCTTAAGATGGAAGGTCTCAAAATTGCAATCATCAACGAATAATATCGTTTTTAGTTGCTCTCAAATTCATAAGTAATAAAAATTAAAATATCAAAATAATTTTGGAGGTATTTAATCATGGCTCAGGAAGCATTAGGTATGGTAGAAACAAGAGGTCTCGTTGCTGCAATTGAAGCTGCAGATGCAATGCTCAAAGCTGCAAACGTAGTTCTTGTTGGAACAGAAAAAATCGGTTCAGGTCTCGTATCAGTTATGGTAAGAGGTGACGTTGGCGCTGTTAACGCTGCTGTTCAGGCAGGTGGCACAACCGCTGCAAGACTTGGTGAAATCATCGCTACACACGTTATTCCCAGACCCCACGCTGATGTTGAAAAAATATTACCTTCTATAGGTTAATAGGGTGATATAAATGGCACAGAGAAAAACAAGCTCTAAAGCAAAAGAAGTACTTCAAGAAGAAGTACAGGAAGTTAAAGTAGAAAAAAAGGAGGAAGTAAAAATGGCACAGGAAGCATTAGGTATGGTAGAAACAAGAGGTCTCGTTGCTGCAATTGAAGCTGCAGATGCAATGCTTAAAGCTGCAAACGTAGTTCTCGTTGGAACAGAAAAAATCGGTTCCGGTCTCGTATCAGTTATGGTAAGAGGTGACGTTGGTGCTGTTAACGCTGCTGTTCAGGCTGGTGGCACAACTGCTGCTAAACTCGGCGAAATCATTGCTACACACGTTATTCCCAGACCCCACGCTGATGTTGAAAAAATTCTCCCTTCTATTAAATAATAGTCGGGCAACCCAAGAAAGTTAACAAAGTGACGGCAATGCGGAGCAAATCCGCATTGCCGGATATCACTTGAAAGGAGAACGTTCCATGATTATAGGCAAGGTTACCGGAAGCGTGGTATCAACACGCAAAAATGAAAATCTTGTTGGAAATAAATTTATGATTGTTGAGCCTACAAAAGAAATGGGTATCAATCACACAATCGTAGCAATAGACAATGTCGGAGCAGGCATTGGAGAAATCGTTCTCGTTGCAACAGGCTCTGCGGCAAGAATCGGCTGCAATCAGGAAAATTCACCAGTTGACGCAGCAATTGTCGGTATTGTAGACGAACTCTGATAACAGTTAATTTATCAATCGAAAGGAGAGAGTGGATTTGAATATTGAAACTTTGGCACAAACAATGAAGTCCCACGGCATAATCGGTGCCGGCGGTGCAGGTTTTCCCTCGGGAACAAAGCTTTCGGACAAAGCAGACACAATAATTTTAAACTGTGCCGAGTGCGAACCTCTTTTCAAGCTCCACCGACAGCTCCTTGCAACCTACACTCACGAAATTTTAACAGCTCTTTCTCACGTGAAAGAAGCAACCGGTGCAAAACAAGTTATAATTGCACTCAAACCTTCCTACAAGGAAGCAATAGACAGAGTGGAGTTCTATCTCCCCTCGTTTGATGGCTTTAGAATATCCCTTCTGCCGAAGATTTATCCGGTGGGAGATGAAATAATACTTATCTACGAAACAACGGGCAGAGTTGTTAAGCCCGGCAAGCTTCCCATAACAGAGGGAGTAATTGTCTATAACGTAGAAACAATGCTCAACACATATTATGCTGTTGAAGAAGACAAAAATGTTACCGAAAAATATATAACAATCACCGGTGAGGTTGAAAACCCCGGCACTTTCAAGGTTCCCGTGGGCATCACAATCAAAGAAGCAGTTGCTCTCACCGGCGGCGAAAAGATTAAAGATTATATGTATCTCGGCGGCGGACTTATGACGGGTAATGTTGTTTATCCCAACGACACCGTAACCAAAAAGCTCAATGCTGTTTTGGTTCTTCCCAAAAACAGTCCCATAATCCAAAAACGCCTTGCAAAAACAAACATCAACATAAAACGTGCCATGAGCTCCTGCTGTCAGTGTCGCTCATGCACAGACCTTTGCTCAAGAAATCTTCTCGGCTATCCCATTCAGCCACATCTTTTCATGAGAGCTGTGGCAAAGGGAATGGATTCCGACTGTGAGGCAGTTCTCAATTCAATGTACTGTTCACAGTGCGGTCTTTGCGAGCTCTATTCCTGCCCGCAGGATTTGTCACCCCGTTCACTGATTGGTGCAATTAGGGCAGAGCTTCGAAAACAGGGTGTACCGCCAATTGAAAATCCCGATTTTCAGGGCGTTGCTCCCGACCGTGAATACAAAAAGGTTCAAATGACAAGACTTCGTTCAAGGCTTGGTGTCACCGGCTACTATGTTCCGGCAACTCTTGACGAAAAAGAATTTGATTTTAAAGAAGTTAAAATAATGCTTAATCAGCATATTGGTCCTCCGGCAACAGCCGTTGTCAAAAAGGGAGACACAGTTACCAAGGGTCAGCTCATCGGTTCAACCGAGGGCAAGCTCGGAAGTGACATTCATTCATCCGTTGACGGCAAGGTTCTGGAAGTTACCGATATGTATGTAATAATAAAAAGGAGGAAAGGCAATAAATGAGTAAAGCACTCGGCATGATTGAATATCTCACAGTGTCAACAGGTATCACTGCCGCCGACACAATGGCAAAAACTGCAAATGTAGAAATCATCGAGGCTCATGTTGTCTGCCCCGGTAAATACATAGCACTCATTCAGGGTGAGCTAAGTGCGGTTAATGCCGCAGTTGAAAATGCAAAAGCGCAAAATCCCGCGAAGCTTGTGGATTCCTTTGTGCTTGGAAATCCCGATGAGTCAATTTTCCCTGCAATCTACGGTTCAACCGATGTTAAAAACCCATCTGCTCTGGGAGTTTTTGAAACCTACAGTGCCGCATCAATCATTGTTGCAGCCGACATCGCTTCAAAAACCGCAGATGTTGAGCTCATTGAGCTTCGCATAGCAAAGGGTATGTGCGGAAAATCCTATATGCTCATTACCGGTGAGGTTTCTGCAGTTCAGGCATCAATCGATACAGTGAAAGAAAGACTCAAAGATTCTTCAATGTATCTTGACAGCTCTGTTATTGCAAATCCCGATTCCGAAACATGGAAGAATATAATGTAAAAGATCTATACTATAATTAATGAGGTGTAACTATGTTAGACGAAAAGTATATCAGCCAGTTAGTTGAAAGTGTAATCAAAAACATATCAGGCTCAGGTGCTTGCCCCCAGTGTGAAGGCAATCAGCTTGGCGTATTTGACAAAATGGAAGATGCTCTTGCAGCAGTTGCAAAGGCATATAAGCTCTACAGAAACTACACTGTAGCTCAGAGAGAAAAAATGATTGCAAACATCCGCCGTCTCACTCTTGAAGAAGCCGAAGTTATGGCAAAAATGGGTGTTGAAGAAACCGGCATGGGCAGAGTTGAAGACAAAATCATCAAACACCAGGTTGTTGCAAACAAAACTCCCGGCACCGAAGATCTTGCTCCATCTGTTATCACAGGTGACGACGGTCTCACTCTTATCGAAATGGCACCCTTTGGTATCATCGGAAGTATCACTCCTTCCACAAACCCCAGTGAAACAGTTATCTGTAACTCAATGGGTATGATTGCCGGCGGTAACGCGGTTGTTTTCAATCCTCACCCCAATGCATGCAAGGTTGCAAATTATGCAGTTGACCTTGTAAACCGTGCAATCCTCGAAGCAGGCGGACCCGAAAATCTTGTTGTTTCGGTTAAGAAACCCACAATGGAAACATCCAAAATGATGATGGAATGTCCCAATGTTAAGATGCTTGTTGCAACAGGTGGTCCCGGTGTTGTTAAAACACTTCTTTCTTCCGGAAAGAAAGCTATCGGTGCAGGTGCAGGTAACCCACCTGTTATCGTTGACGACACAGCCGACATCGAAAAAGCTGCAAAAGACATCGTTGCAGGTGCAAGCTTTGATAACAACCTTCCCTGTATTGCAGAAAAAGAATGCTTCGCATTTGGCAAGGTTACAGACGACCTTATCAAATATATGACCGAAAACGGTGCTTATCTCATTAAGGGTGACCTTATAGACAAGCTCGTAAAAGTTGCTCTTGTTGAAAAAGACGGCAAATATTCAATCAACAAAAAATGGGTTGGTAAAAACGCAGGTCTCTTCCTCAAAGAACTCGGCATCAGTGCAGATCCCAGACTTATCATCTGTGAAACTCCTGCAAATCATCCCTTTGTTCAGGTTGAAATGATGATGCCTATTCTTCCAATTGTAAGAGTTAAAAACATTGAAGAAGCAATTGAACTTGCAGTTCAGGCTGAACACGGATGCAGACACTCAGCTCACATCCACTCCAAAAATGTTGACAGACTCACAGCCTTTGCAAGAGCAGTTGAAACAACAATTTTTGTTAAAAATGCTCCCTCATATGCCGGCATCGGCGTAGGCGGTGAAGGTTACACAACCTTCACAATTGCAGGTCCCACAGGTGAAGGTCTCACAGCAACTCACTCCTTCACACGTCAGAGAAGATGTGTAATGGCAGACGGACTTCACATTGTTTGATAAATCACGTTAACAAAGAGGTGTTATAATGAAAGCACTTGGAATGATAGAAGTTTACAGCTTCACCACAGCCCTTTATGTGGCAGACCTTGCGGCAAAGTCGGCAGATGTTAAAATCATTGCCTTCGACCGTAACCGTCCTTTTGCACCGGGATTCCCCGTACCCCTTATCATGGTGGTAAAAATGGAAGGTGAAGTAGCGGCAGTTGAAGCGGCAGTTGAAGCTTCGGTTGCCTATGCAAAATCAAAAGACAGATACATAGTTCATCACATAATTGCCCGCCCTGCAGAAACAGCAGAAAAAATGGCGTATCTCCTTGACATAAACAGAGATAAATACAACAAAAAGCTTCCCAAGAGCTTTTTGGGTGTTGAAACTCCCGAACGTGTAGCAACAAGCGAAGAATCTCTCGGTATTCTTGAAATCGACGGTCTTGTTGCTACAATCGAAGGTCTCGATGCCATGGTTAAAGCGGCAGATGTTCACCTTGTTCACTCCGAGAAGAGACTTGGCGGACGCCTTGTAACACTTGTTGTTGCAGGAACGGTTTCGGCAGTTACCGCATCTGTTGAAGCAGGTGAGGTTGCGGCATCAAAGCTTGGCAAAGTGTATGGAAAAGAGGTTATCCCCAATCCCCATGCAGAGCTTCTCAAATTCATAGACATGTAAGGGGGTAATTAGTTTGTACGATATTAATGATATTCAAAACGCAGTTAAAGATGTAATTCTTGAAATGCAAAATGATATAAGAGAAAATAACGGTGAAATCAAGGTTGGTGTTTCACAGCGTCACGTGCATCTTTCCCAGGAGGATTTGGAAACCCTCTTTGGCAAAGGCTATGAGCTCACTGTTAAAAAATATCTCATGGGCAGAGAATATGCTTCCGATGAGTTTGTAACACTTGTTGGTCCCTCGCTCAAATCCATCGAAAAGGTAAGAGTACTCGGACCTGTGCGCAAACACACTCAGGTTGAAATTTCACGTACCGACACCTTTGTATTAAAGGTTAGTCCCCCGGTGAGACCCTCCGGTGACATCAAAGGCAGTGCAAGTCTTGTGCTTGTTGGTCCCAAAGGCACCGTATATCTCAAGGAAGGCGTAATCATTGCCAACCGTCACATCCATCTCACTCCCGAATATGCCGAAAAACAGGGCATTAAGGATAATGATTATGTGGATGTTGAAATCGAAGGCATCAAGCCCACAAGATTCTATGATGTTCAGGTAAGAGTTCGTGACGATTTCAATGTGGAAATGCACATCGACACAGACGATGCCAACTCTGCGGCACTCAAAAACGGTGCAAGAGTTCAAATCATAAGAAAATAACAGGATTTTCCCATATTCAATTCGCAAGGATATGAGATTTTACAGCTTGTATTGCGAACAACATTCAAAATATTTTTATTAAAAAATCTAACGCGGAAATTAAATCGGCAATACAGCTAATATTTCCGCGTTATTTTTAAAATTAAAGAGGTGATACAATGCTTGCACCCGAAAGACAGAAATTTATTTTAGATGAACTTCACAAAGACGGAGCCGTAACCGTTTCCAAGCTTGCGGCAAGCCTTGAGGTTACTGAAGAAACCATCAGACGTGACCTTGAAAAGCTTGAAAAGCAAGAATCTCTCAGGCGTACTCACGGCGGTGCCGTACCTATTGACGACACGTCCTATGAGCTCTCTCTTGAAAAAAGAAAATCCACAAATGTTGAAGCCAAGCAAGAGCTTGCCCGAATTGCGGCAAACTATGTTGTGTCCGGTGACACAATTTTTCTCGATGCTTCCACAACAACATTTTTTATGGCAAAAGAGATTAAAGGACTCAAAAATATAACTGTAATCACAAACTCGCTTCGTGTTGTGGCAGAGCTCAGCTCCTGCGAACACATCAAGCTCATTTCCGTTGGCGGAATAGTAAGTGCCAATCAGTCTTTTGTCGGTTCTCTTTCCGAAAAGAGCATCAAAGAATGCTATTTTGCAAACAAAATGTTTTTCTCTTCAAAGGGTGTTACCAAGGAAATAGGTATTTTGGAGAGCAATGAGCAGGAATGCGGAATCAAGCAGAACATGCTTTCCAATTCCGAAAAGAAATATTTCCTTTGCGACAGCGGAAAGATTGGCAGAGTAAGCTTTGCCAAGCTTGCATCTCTCAGTGATATTGACTACCTCATAACCGAAAAAGTGCCCGACGAAGAATTTGTTGAGGCTCTTCGTGATAACAACGTAAAACTTGTGACAGAATAATTGCATATGAAAGGAATGGACACTATGAAAAAAGTTCTTGCATTTGACCTCGGCGCATCAAGCGGCAGAGGCATCATTGCCACACTCGATAACGGCAAAATTACTCTTGAAGAAATTCACCGTTTTCCCAACAACGGAGTTAATGTTCGCGGTACTCTCTATTGGGACATCGTTTTTCTTTTTGACCAGATTAAACAGGGCATAGTTAAGGCTCGCCTTGCAGGAGGATTTGACTCCATCGGTATCGACACATGGGGCGTTGACTTTGGTCTTGTTGACGAATGCGGTGACCTCATCGGTAACCCCGTTCACTACCGTGATGCCCGTACAGATAACATCCCCGATGAAGTTTTTGAAGAAATCTCCAAAGATGAACTCTACAATAAAACAGGCATTCAGATTCTCAACTTTAACACACTTTTCCAGCTTTATTATCTTGCAAAATACAAAAGTGATATGTTAAAGCGTGCCGATAAGTTCATTTTTATTCCCGACCTCTTAAACTATTTCCTCACAGGAGTTAAAAAGAGTGAATACACAATCGCTTCCACATCACAGATGCTTAATCCCTACACACGTTCATGGGATAAAGACCTTCTCGAAAAGCTCGGCATTCCCACCGATGTTCTCTGCGATATCATTGAAACAGGCAAGGTTTTGGGTAACCTCACTCCCGATATCTGTGAAGAGCTTGATGTTGACCCCGTTCCCGTTATTGCGGTTGGCGGTCACGACACAGCATCTGCTGTTGTTTCCGTTCCCACAACCGAGGACGATTTTGTTTATGTTTCCTGCGGAACATGGTCACTTTTCGGTACAGAGCTTTCCGAACCTCTCATCAGCGAAGAGGGTCTTAAAGCTTCTTACACCAACGAGGGCGGCTATGGCGGAAAAATCAGATATCTCACAAACATCATGGGACTTTGGCTCATTCAGGAAGCACGCCGTGAATGGCAAAAGCAGGGTCACGACCTTTCTTTTGGCGAAATTGCAGACGAAGCTCTCAAGGCTGAAGGCTTCAAATGCTTTGTAGACCCCGACTATCCGGAATTTGGCAAACCCGGCAACATGACAAAGAAAATTCAGGAATTCTGCAAAAAAACAGGTCAGTATGTTCCTCAGACAATAGGGGAGATTGCTCGTTGTATTTATGAAAGCCTTGCTCTTAAATACAGACACGCATTTCTCAACCTTGGCAAAATCACCGGAAAGACCTTTGCGGGAATCCACATTGTAGGCGGCGGCACAAATGCCACACTTTTCTGTCAGATGACAGCAAGCTCCTGCAACACCAATGTGTATGCAGGTCCTGTTGAAGCAACGGCACTTGGTAATGTTGCTGTTCAGCTCATGGCATCAGGTGATATCAAAGACATCAAAGAAGCGCGAGCCATCATCAGAGATTCATCCGACATTGCAACCTATGCTCCCGAAAATGCATCCGAATGGGATAAAGCATACGAAAAATATCTTACAATTCTTTAATTTCAATAGCCGTTTTGCAATCGCAAGACGGCTTCTCTTTTTGTTGACAAGAACCACTTTATAGGGTAAAATTGAAGTGGATTGTTTTTTTGCCTGACTTGACACGAGTCGAATTGTGTCGAATGATGGTAAAATGTGATAAATAGTGTCAAAATAATTAAATGTTTGACGGAGGTTATATATGGATAACAATATCATATTTTTCAAAACTGAAGATGAACAGATAAAAGTTGACGTAAGATTCTATGATGATTCTGTTTGGCTTACTATAGACCAAATGGCAGCTTTGTTTGAAAGAGATAAGTCAACTATTTCCAGACATATAAAAAATGTATATTCCGACAAGGAATTGCTGCCAGAGGCAACTGTTGCAAAATTTGCAACAGTTCAAATATAAGGCGACAGAGAAGTTGAAAGAAATCTTGATTATTACAACCTCGATGTGATAATTTCAGTAGGCTATCGAGTTAAATCTCTTAGAGGCACACAGTTCATCCTGTGGGTTCTTTTGGAGATGTACCGGTTCATTTGGATAATGAAAAATATACGGTCCCGGTGTTATAGACTGTAAAGGCGGGCTTGCGGCATGTTTTATGGCTATGGATGCACTTGAAAAATGTGGGTTTAATAAGCGTCCTGTAAAGTTAATTCTTCAAAGTGACGAAGAAAATGGAAGTCGTAACAGCAATAAAACTACAGTTGAATATATGTATGAAAAAGCCAAGGGGTGTGTTGCATTTTTAAATACTGAATCATATATGGGTGGGCTTGTAATTACCCGAAAGGGAATAAGAAAATATAAATTTGAAATCACAGGTAAAGCGGCACACGCAAGCTCATGTGATGAAGGAATTAGTGCAATTTGCGAAGCTGCTCAAAAGATTATCCGTCTTGAAAAGTATAAGGATAGGAATTCTATCACGTGTAACTGTGGTCTTATAAATGGCGGTGTGGCAGAAAATACTGTTCCCGAAAAATGTATATTTACAGCTGATTTTCGCTTTAATAACGAAGAACAGAGAAAAGAAGTAGACAAAATAGTAAAGAAAATTGCAGAGACTTCTTTTGTTGAAGGCACAACATGCAGTGTCACACTTGCAAGTTTCAGATGTGCAATGTATGAGAGCGAGGAAAATCTGAAACTTTTTCAAAAAATAAAAAAATATATAAAGACAGCAATTTAGATGATGTTGAAATGATATATTCTCTTGGAGCATCGGATGCATCAGATTTAACACAATTGGGAGTAACATGTCTGGATGGCTTCGGAACAGAGGGCGGAAACATACACGGGTTGGGTGAATTTGCCTATATTGAATCGCTGACACAATCAGCAAAGAGACTTTCATCAGTCGCTTACTGTATCGAATAAAAATAAGTGGGATTGTGATGCATTTTTAATCAAAAAAGGAGAACGCTTGAGGATAGATATATCCTCTGCCGACAACGCTCATTATGTGCGCCATACCAATCAAAATGGTTTGTACAGTGAACAAACAACAGCAAAAATTGCACACAACACAGTTTACTTGCAAAACGCCTTTTTAAGTTTGCCCGTAGATAAATCGACAATAATTAAATAAAATATTCGAAGGAGAAAAATCATGTACAAAAGATTAGAAGAACTCAAAACACAAACAAAACTCAACAATGAAGGGTTTGAAAAAATGCTCAAAACCAATCTTGCAGATTTTGATGCATGGGATCCAAAGGTAAGACTTTTTTCGCTTGTTCAGGTTAAACCCGGGGAAGAAGTGGAATATCACATGCACATGGGAGAGAGCGAAACCTTTTTCATTCTCTCGGGCAAAGGTATCTACAATGACAACGGAACAAAAGTTGAAGCGGTGCCCGGAATGGTGACATTCACTCCATCGGGAGAAGGTCATTCCATCAAAAACACCGGTGATGAAATGCTTGCATTCATTGCACTTATTGTTGTTGATTAAGTTTGTGTCTTATCTTTTCACGACAGTATTTTCATAGGTTGGCATAGTACTTTTACCATTTCAGTGAATTAACTTATATCATGCAATTGTGCAATGGAGGTTTAAATATGTTCAATAAAAAGGTTTTCATTCCTTGTATGGTAAGTATACTTCCCATATCATGATAGGTTTGTTGTATCATAAACCGCTTTATTTTGTACAAATATACAAAAGTTTACAGATAACTTGACACATGTAAACTAATGTGTTAACATATATTGAAACAGAATTTGTTGCACTTTGAGGTGAAATACAAAATGGAGAAACAAATTGAAAAACTGAAAAACGAAAAGAAAGCAGTAATACTTGCTCATTACTATGCACCCGAAGAAGCTCAACGTGTTGCCGATTATGTTGGTGATTCTTTTTATCTTGCAAAAGTTGCAAAGAAAACCACGGCAGATATTATTGTTTTCTGCGGTGTTTCATTTATGGGCGAGAGTGCAAAGATATTAAATCCCGAAAAAAAGGTGCTGATGCCGGATTTGTCTGCAGATTGTCCCATGGCACACATGGTAAAGCCGGGCAAAATCGAAGAAATGAGAAGCCGATTCAGCGATCTTGCGGTTGTGTGTTATATTAATTCGACAGCAGAGCTCAAATGCCAGAGTGATGTTTGTGTAACTTCATCAAATGCTGTTAAAATAGTAAGAGCTTTGCCTAACAAGAACATTTTCTTTATCCCCGACCGTAATCTGGGACGATTCGTAGCAGAGCAGGTTCCTGAAAAGAACATAATATTAAACGATGGATTTTGTCCGATTCACGCCGCAATCACAAAAGAAAGTTTGCAGGCTTTAAAAAATGAACATCCTTACGCTGAGGTTTTGGCACATCCCGAATGTGAACCTGAAGTTTTGAAAATTTCTCACTACATAGGCAGTACCTCCGATATAATTGATTATGCGAAAAAATCTGAAGGCAAGGAATTTATTATTTGTACGGAAGATGGAGTAAACTGTAAACTTGCAAGCGACAATCCGGATAAGAAATTCTTCTTTGTATCTCCGGCTCCGTGCTGTAAGGATATGAAATTAAATACCCTTGAGAATATTCTCTCGGTGCTTGAGAAAGAAGATAAGGTTGTAGAAATTGACGAAGATACAAGAGAGGCGGCACTTGTGCCGCTTAACAGAATGTTGGAGTGTGCCGGATAATATGAATACAGATATTTTGATTGTGGGGTGTGGAGTTGCAGGTCTGTACTGTGCTCTGAATTTCCCCGAAAACAGAAACATTTTAATTGTAACAAAAAATATAGCAAGAAAAAGCGATTCATATCTTGCACAGGGTGGTATTTGCGTTTTGAGAGATGAAGATGACTACCGTGCATTTTTTGAAGATACAATGAAAGCAGGCCACTATGAGAATAACCCCGAATCTGTTGATATTATGATTCGTTCTTCTCAAGGAGTTATTGAGGATCTTGTGTCCTTTGGTGTTTGTTTTGAAAAGAACGGCGAAGCCTTTAACTATACAAAAGAGGGGGCACATTCCAAACCGAGAATCCTTTTTCATGAGGATGAAACAGGAAAAGAAATAACATCTCATCTTCTGGAAACTGCAAAAAACAGAAAAAATATAACACTAACAGAGAACTTCACAATGGTTGATCTGATTTGTGATAACAATGAATGCCGAGGAATAATCGGGCATGACAAAAACGGTAATTTTGAAGCCATAACCGCAAACTATACGGTGCTTGCAACAGGTGGTATTGGTGGTCTTTTTGAACATTCCACGAACTACCGCCATCTGACCGGTGATGCCCTTGCCCTCGCCATTAAGTATGGTGTTAAGCTTAAACACATAGACTATATCCAGATTCATCCGACAACCTTATTCACCAAGAAGGACGGAAGAGAGTTTCTAATATCTGAATCTGTAAGAGGCGAGGGAGCAATACTTCTTAATTCCCGCGGAGAAAGATTTGTAAATGAGCTGTTGCCCCGTGATGTTGTATCTCAGGCGATTTTTGCTGAAATGGAAAAAGAAGGAACCGAGCATGTTTGGCTCTCACTTGAGCCAATTCCCGAAGAAGAAATCAAGATGCACTTTCCGAATATTTATCAGCGATGCCTTGATGAGGGGTATGATGTAACAAAAGAACCCATTCCCGTTGTTCCGTCTCAACACTATTTTATGGGTGGTATTGACGTGGACGGATTCAGCAAAACAAGTATGGAAAGACTCTATGCAGTTGGAGAAACTGCCTGCAACGGTGTTCACGGTAAAAATCGTCTGGCAAGCAATTCGCTTCTGGAGAGCCTGGTCTTTGCAAAGCGTGCTGCGTCAGACATAAATCTTAACTACAATTCATTGAAAGATAACAGCTTGCCGGAGGTAAATACCGAAAAGTATAACAATTATCGTGAAGAATATAGACAATTGGTTTTAGATTCAATTGAAAAGGAGAAAAACAGTCATGAATAACATAACAATGAAAATCAATGCAGATGAAATGATTTTGGCAGCCCTCAAAGAAGATATCACAAGTGAAGATATCACCACAAACTCTGTTATGCCTGAATATAAAGCAGGCGAGGTTGAATTGATTTGTAAGGAAGATGGAGTTATTGCAGGACTTGAGGTGTTTAAGAGAGTTTTTGAACTTTTAGACAGTAATACAGAAGTTTTCTTTAATTGCAAGGACGGTGATTCGGTCAAGAACGGACAAAAGCTTGGTGTGGTTCGCGGTGACATAAGAGTTCTTCTTTCCGGCGAGCGCACAGCACTCAATTATTTGCAGAGAATGAGTGGAATAGCAACATATACCCGAAAAATTGCAGACCTTCTTAAGGGTACAAAGACAAAACTTCTTGATACAAGAAAAACCACTCCAAATATGCGAGTTTTTGAAAAATATGCAGTCAAGGTTGGCGGAGGATATAACCACAGATTTAATTTGAGCGATGGAATTCTTTTGAAGGACAATCATATCGGAGCCGCAGGCGGGGTAAAGGAAGCAATAACAATGGCGAAGGAATATGCTCCCTTTGTTCGTAAAATTGAGGTTGAGGTTGAAAATCTTGATATGTTAAAAGAAGCACTTGAAGCAGGTGCAGATATTATAATGCTTGATAACATGAGCGTGGAAGATATGAAAGAGGCGGTAAGGCTCACTGAGGGGAAGGCGGAAACTGAGTGTAGCGGCAACGTTACAAAGGAAAATGTTGCAAGGCTTGTAGACATCGGTGTTGATTATATATCCAGCGGTGCGTTAACTCATTCATCTCCGATTCTTGACCTTTCGCTTAAAAATCTTCATGCTGTTTGAGAAGGTGATTTTTATGAATGCGGAACAGAGACGAAAAGAAATAGTCGGCATAATGATGCTGGAGCATAAACCGGTATCCGGAGGACATCTTTCTGAAATACTTGGTGTTTCAAGACAAATCATAGTACAAGACATTTCTGCTCTAAAGGCTGCAGGTTATGAGATTTTATCAACTCACAGCGGATATGTTTTGCATACAAAAACTCTTAATTCCAAGGTTTTCAAGGTTATACATTCAGATGAAGATGTTCAAAAAGAGCTTAATCTGATTGTCGATCTTGGAGGAATAGTAGATGATGTATTTGTTTATCATAAGGTTTACAACAAGGTAACTGCTCCCATGGGCATAAAGTCCAGACATGATGTGGAGGTATTTGTCAACAGTATTGCATCGGGGAAATCCAGTTTGCTTAAAAATGTTACTTCCGGTTATCATTATCACACTGTATTGGCAGAAAATGCGCAGACTCTTGATTTAATTGAAAAAAAGCTGAAAGAATGCGGATTTCTTGCAAAGCTTCAGGAATATGAACCTGAAGAAATCATTTCTCATATGTAAGACTAAAAAACAGAGCTGTCCCGGTAAATTACGGGATGGCTTTTTGTTTAGTCTGAACAAGCACTTTAGTGTCGATTGTTAAGACTATTGTTGACAACAAGCTATATATGAGTTAAAATTATATTAACAGATTAATGCTGAAAATGCAAAAGGAGAAATGACTATGAAAAAATTTTTTGTGGCGTTGGTGTTTATATTAACGTTTTCGGCAACCGTGACTTATGCTGGGGGCAAAACGGCTGTATTGCCAAATTTTGATGTTTCTTTTAATAACCAAATCGTTGAAAGTGATTATCGGCAGTTTCCGTTGATTGTGCATAAAGACATAACGTATTTTCCAATGACTTATTATGATTGCCGTCATCTTGGACTTACAACAGACTGGAACAATGAAACAAGAACCCTTACAATCACCAAGGAAAATATTAATGCGGCATACCGTGAGTATACATGGGATTGGATAAATCCGAGCGTGATAGATTTTTCTGTGTGTGATTTTAATATAATGGTTAATGGTAAGGTGATTGATAATTCAAAGGAGGAATATCCTCTTCTTATTTTCAGAGATGTAACCTATTTTCCGTTAACATGGAGATTTGCTGTTGATGAATTTGGTTGGGAATATAATTTTGATATGAATACCGGTCTTTCCATATCATCTGATAATCATAGGGTAGAAAACCTCAAACTTCCACATCTTACCGGTGATACCGTAACGGATGGTAAGTATTATTATTACAATGCAGACCAAAACGGTAAGAATGTAATTATGAGGGCGCCTTGTGATAATACAGAAGCAACAGAGATTATACTCGAACTTCCGGATACAAATCTGAGCCAAAAAGCCGATCTTGTAAGTGCTGACGGAAATGTGTATATTACATATATTGCCGGCACAAGTCCCATAATGAGCACTGCTTATTCTTATAGGGTGTTGGATGATGGTTCCGTGATAAATGAAACACCTTCCGCTTATTCGCTTGGCAAGCATGGCTACAGTGAGGTTACTTTGCGTAGCGAAGAAATGAATATAAAAGGTGTTAATCAGTATGTTGACAGCCCCACGGAGTTTTCTTATACAATAGGAGGAGCTGAGTTCAAAGCAGAGCTTCCTGAAGGACGTGTACGACTTGGCAGACGAAGAGATGGTCGTCTTGTAGAAGCCGCCATGAGTTCATGCGTTCAGATATATAACGGAAAGATTTATTATACAGGCGTGGATCTTGACAAGAAAGAAGACAGTGCCCTGTATGTAATTGATACAACAACAGGGAAAACCCAAAAGCTCTTAGACGGAGTATGCGGATTTCATGTTTACACCGGATGGGTCAACGAAGAAGAAAAAGACAGCACAATGATTTTTTATGATAACAACGGCTCAGTTATGCGTTACACCGAAATTAACAATGATATAAGAGTTGTTGATGATAAAAATGCCGACGACATGATACTTGTTGATGCTGTCGGAGATTATACGGTTTATGCAGTGCTAAAGACCATTGGCGGGAACAAAACAGTTGTAAAAGCATATTCATGTTATGCTTCGGGGGATGCAAGTATAAACGGAGCAGTGTTAATGGACACAGTAACGGGAACATATGTAGGGGTAACAGATAACAATCTTACGGTAAGTATTTCCGGCGAAGCATATGAAGATAAGGTTAGATTTCTCGTTATTGACGGGGATGGCGAAAACGATGTTTTTGTATCCTCGGATAGTGTTAAAAATATAAGCATTTATAACGATATATTGCTTTACGGCGTTGATGATTACACAACGGTAAGGGTAGATTTAAACCATGCCAGATAATAAGAATAAATGAAAATGTATATATTTTTATCGTGGAATATAGACAAAATCCTTAACGAATTTAACAGTCTTTAAAGCGTAAAGACATTGTCAGATTTTTTAACAAAGGAGAAGCGATATGAAAAAAGGAAATGTAAAGGCTTTGCTTCCTATTGGAGTATTTTTGGTTTTGTATCTTGGGCTTGGAATTTTGTTTGAATATGTTATGAAAATTCCAATGGGATTCTACAATATTCCCATTGTTGTGGCATTTTTAGCGGCACTTTTGGTGGCGTGTATTCAAAACAGAAGCTTAAAGCTTGAACAAAAGCTCGAAATTATGGGGCGGGGCGTTGGCGATAAAAATATTTTCACCATGATACTCATATTTTTGGAAGCGGGAATTTTCGTTGGCGTTGTCGGCAGAGAAAGTGCTGAAAGTGTGGCATATTTTATGCTGTCGGCAATACCTGCTCAATATGCAGTTGCGGTGCTTTTTGCGGTAAGTTGTTTTGTATCGCTGGCAATGGGTACATCAGTGGGTACAATAACACTATTAACTCCCATAGCTGTTGCTGTTTCTAAAGCATCGAGCTTTGATACGGCGCTTTGCGTGGCAACGGTAATCGGCGGTTCAATGTTTGGCGACAACCTTTCGTTCATTTCCGACACAACCATCGCCGCCTGCAACGGTCAGGGGTGTCAGATGAAGGATAAATTCAAAGAAAACTTTTTCATTGCACTGCCTGCGGCACTTATTTCAATTGTAATTATATTGATTATGTCACTTAAAACCGAAATATCGGGTGCGGTTATAAATGATTATAACCTTGTACAGATAATTCCCTATGTCCTTGTGCTTATTGGTGGTATTTTAGGAGTAAATGTCTTTCTTGTTCTCTTAATCGGCATTGTTTCGGGTTCTGCCATAATGCTGTCCACCGGAAGCACAGAGTTTACAAATCTTCTTTCCAATATGGGATCGGGAGCTTCGGGAATGTTCGAAACAATTATTGTTACAATTTTGGTTTCTGCAATCTGTGCGCTCATTCGTGAATATGGCGGATTTGATGCTATCCTTTCAGGCATCAAAAAAGTTTTTCGCGGCAAAAAAGGCGGTCAGATTGGCATGGGTGTGCTTGTCGGTGTTTTGGATGTTGCCACTGCCAACAACACCGTGGCAATTGTTATGGCAAACCCCATTGCCAAAGAAATTGCAAAGGAATATGGCATTTCACCAAGAAAATCGGCATCAATCCTTGATACATTTTCATGTGTATTTCAGGCAATTTTGCCCTACGGTGCCCAAATGCTTGTGGCAATTTCGGCAGTTTCTTCACTTGGTGCAGAAATTTCAGCTCTTGACATCATTCCAAAGCTTTTTTATCCGTACCTGCTGTGCATAAGTTCACTTTTGGCAATATGTTTTACAAAAAACAATAACGGATGTAAATAAAATTTTTTATTACATATAAGAACAGTTGGTGTAAAAATCCGCGTGGATTTTTACACCAACTGTTTTTGTAGTCTTATAAATTAATATAAACTGTTCCATCTGAAGGTCGGGTTGTTGTTCAGAGAAAACTCAAGATACATAATATTTTTGATTCTTTCTGGAGAAAGTGCTTCTTTTTCGGTGTTTGCCAGTGTGAAATATCCTACACCGCCAATGTTTGTGTATGTGTGACGGTTACCACCGGTAATCACAAAAACGTTTTTGTCAAGAGATGCGAGATAATCTTTTATTATCGAATTTTCAAAGGTGTCATTTCCGAAGAGAGAATAATCCGATATTATAAAAACATTGTTTTTTGAAGTCTCCGCAATTGCGTTTGAAAGATTTGTCCACTGTTTTGAATCGGTGGCTCCGATTCCGCCTTTTGCGGTGTTCAATGAAATATACAGTGCATTAGCATCTTCTGTTTTGCTAAACGCAGAAAGATTCCCAAGCATCATCGATGAGCTTGCTTCGCTTACCTTCTGTGACATTTTTGTGTCTGTAAGTGTTGTGAGTATTGTCTTTTTTCCAAAAGAGAGAGAGCCTATCCGAAATGTCTCTGATGATGGTGAATATTGTGCTGTGTCATATACGTTCGCAGGGGCAGATGGGAATTTTAGCTTTTCTTTCGATGTACGGGTATAAGATAAATCATCGATATATATATATCCGTTGTCCTTCGCCTCCCCATCCGTATACAAAGCATATATGCGGTCAAGAGTTATTGGACGAACTGCATCATCGGGAATTTGAGCGCATGCTGTGAACCATCTTCCGGAAGGGAGATTTTTGCACATTTCAACTCTGAACACTTCGCCCATGCCATCGGTAAACTGTGCTCTTACAGAGTGATTGAACGCCTCCGGTGAGTTTATTTTTACATAAATTTCCTTGCATGAGTTATCAATAGCTAATTTTGGAGACAGTGCGTAATACGCTGCTTTAGCTTCAGCATTATCAGTTGAAAAATCGTAACTCAGCTTAATGGATTTGCCGTTTGAAAAATAGTTTTCACTGCTAAGTTCTACACTCCCATTTACATATGACGGATAAGAAACAAAGTTGCCTCCAAGCGTATCAAGAGTATCAGTATAAGTTTCACTTGACTGCCCCACAACCACAGAGGCATAACTTGTGGCATTGTCTTTGTGAACCGTTATGATAGCGTTTCCGTTTTTATGTGCGGTGAGGGTTTGCCCTTTAACCGAAACCACAGACGGATCAGACGAAGAAATGTGGAAATTGGTTGTGTTTTCAACGGCCACATGATAACCGTGGCTATCAAAAACACTTATTCCGAGATTTTTACTTTCTCCGATGTTGAGAGTGATATAGCTATTTAAATTTATTCCGCTTATTTTGTCCACCACGTAAAATTCTGCACTGCCGTATGCGTTATCGCAGTACGCATCAACGGTAACTTTACCTCCCTGTGTCGGTATGAAATAATTATCGCTGATATATCCGTATTCGGACTGAAGTGATGCAGTTTTATTTATTGGTTGCATTTTTTCGTTGAGAACAGATGTTGTAATCTTTGTGCTGTCGCCGACAAAAACAACATTTCTGTCCCCTTTCACTGCAATAGAGGAGGCATTATCACTTCCGGGTTCGGAAACGATTCCCACTGCGTTTAAAACTTTTCTTGATTCACTGGGGGAGTTGACTGCAGTGAGATTTGAATTCCATTCGGTTGATGCAATCATTCGTGTTGAGCCGCCACCATCCAGATTTACCGCATTGTAGCATCCGAGAGATGCCATGAGGTTTGCAAGCTCGATCATTGTCATGCCGCGACTGATGCTTTGTCTGCCATCAACGGCAACGAGATATGCAGTCTTGCCTGATTCGTCTACGCCGATGGCACTTCTGGGCTGATAACCTGATATTACATGAGAAAAGTTTGTCAAAGCCCTGCCGTCCGACACAAGCATTGCACCTGCGCCGAATGCAGCTTCGGACTTTGAAATGTCCGGAGTAATATAGTAGTCAAATTTTATATCGTCTCCCACGTTGAAATTATTCGCAAGAAACATATTCATCCCCTCGGATACAACGAGCACGCAACCGTTTTCGGGAATTTTAACCGATGGCTGATTTCTGCGGAATTCTTTTATCTTCCCGTCTTCCACTACCACTTCTGCAACTTCTCCCCCCGGAGCAGGGGAAAATCCACCATTAAAATCACTTGTATACATCAGTATATCGCCGTAATATGAGGTATGTTTGTTGAGGTGTCTCACTTCATGATATTGCCAGTTCGGAGCAACTGCCATAATGTGAAAATCAAGATATGACATGGCAAGTTTGGCGTCAGCATATGATACTGTTGCCATTGTAGAGGGGTTAATAGGTGATTGCAAAAGCTTGCCGTCTTTGATTTCTATTCCCAATGAAAACCCTTTGGAGCCTTGATATGAAAAAAAGTCGCCATTGAGTGCAGCAACGGTGTTTTCCTCGGTTTGTGCAAGATTTTCTACAGTCGCAAATGTATCTATTCCGTTTTGTGGGGTTAGAAGCTTAAGTGAGTTCGAATTGTCCGAAAGATCGGCTTTTATAACAGAATAGGATATCCGGTGATCTCCGTAGAATTCACTGACCTTTGTAAGAGTAATACTGTCTGTTATATTAATTGTTTCTTTATAGCTGTGAATGGGAGAGGCATATAATTCCGTACACGGAATAGTCATTACACATATCAGAATTGTTATAATAAGTTTCTTCATGTTATCATCCTTTCATATATTGTGTATATATTTTAACATATGTAAAATATCAAATCAACTTTTGAAATGAATTTGTAATTTTTATTTTATGGCATTGTATTATAGGAGTGACAGATATATTTTATCATAAAACAGTTGACTATTAATCTGATTTGTTATAAAATGATTATGTATGCATAAATGTTTATTTAATCATAACATAAATTGTTTAATATAAATACAAGGAGATAAACTACAATGGGAAACGCATATTTTATGGTGGTGTTAGGAATACTTCTTGCCAAGGGTGTCGGATTTTACCGCGATATGGTTTTTGCGGAAATGTTCGGTACAAGCAATGTCGGTGGTGATATTTATTTCCAGGTTTTCGGACTGGTTAATTTAATTTTTACCGGAGTAGGCGTTGCACTTTCAACTCTTGTCATAAAGAATTTAAATAAAGCTGAAAATAATGGGAAAGAACGTGAATATGCTTCACAGTTTCTCGTAAAATGCATGATTTATCTGGTGGCGGCTATGGCTGTTGCGGCATTGTTGGCAAAACCTATTGTTTCGCTAATTCTTCCGGGACTTTCCGGCGCGGACTTTAATCTTGCGGTAAATATGATGTATGTGATGATTCCGTCTATGAGCTTTGTTATCATAGGATATATAATTTCCGGCATACTTCAGAATGAAAAAGCTTTTTTTATAACTTCTGTTATGAGTTTGCCGTTTAATGTGATAATTATTCTTGCGGCAAAGCTATTTGATCTGACTCCGCTTGCTGTCGGTGCAATAACAACTGTCGGATGGTTCTTGCAGATCGTAATGTTGCTTCCGAGTTTCTACAAGAAAAAATATTCCTTTTTTATGGCCAAATCCGAAAGGCTCAGATCTAAGGATAAAAACCCTGAAATTATATGGATTTTTATATCAAATATGATGTTCCAGCTGTGCTTTTACACCGACAGAGCCTTTGTTAGTTCCGAAGAGGGAATGATTTCGACCTTAAATTATGCTTCAAATCTCTTTGTTACCGTTGCAAGTGTTTTTGTTGTTGCAATGTCCACCGTTATTTTCCCCTCAATTTCAAAAAACTATGAGGAAGGAAATAAGGAATATGTCAATGATATCTTGCAGTATATTATAACTGTCATGTGTGCAATTTTTCTTCCGTTTTTGCTTGTTTCGGGACTTTTCGGAAGTGATATTATAAGATTGATATATGAGGATGGGTCATTTACGCAAGAGTCAACCCGGGCGGTATCGTCGATATTTTTTATATATAGTCTCGGAATACTCGGATACGTTTCGCAGGAGCTTTTCAACAAGGTTTTATACCTTGCGGGAAAATACAAGTATACGGTAATCGGAACCATTGCGGTTGTAATTGTAAACGCACTCAGCAATTATCTCATAGAGACATTTGTACCGCTAAACGTTGGACTTTCGCATGTCACTTTAATGGCTGTTTCAACATCTTTCTGGCTTACACTGTATGCTGTTGTCATATCGATTGGAATAAAGACGGTTGTTGGTCCGTATTGGAAAAAGGGACTTATTTTAAATGTAGCAAAAATCTTTTTTGCCGGAGTATTAGCCGGACTTGTATATGTTGTGTTTGAAATTGCAGCTCCCGGTCTGACACACGGTACAATAAGCTTTATAATTCCGATAGGGATGTGTGCTGTGGTTTATATTGCAGGTTTATATTTCAGCGGTGTGCTGAGGCATTTGATAAGAAGTCAGAAGAAAGGACATGAATAACATGAAAAGTTTTTTTAAAAAATCAGTTGCGTGGATAATTCTTATTGCAGCGATTGTCTCGGTTATGCCGACTCTTGCAAACAGAATCAGCAGTGAAGCCGGGAATAATAATGTGATTATATCACTGTATTATCAGAATCTTGCATCGACAGCATCAAAAACTAAAATCGATGAGACTCTTGACAAATATCTTGCAATGGGCATAGATAGGATAATGGTTAAAGAGGATGACCTTAATTATCTTGTATCAAAAGGAGACGTTACATGCATAAAGTATAATGTTTTGCGTCACAAATATGACGATGAAAGCATGGGCATTGCCGAAGAAATCGAAAAAACGTGTCCCAATGTTTCTGATGACAGTTATGTTCTTATGGTAAAAAGACCGGAGTTTAGGGAACGCATAGCCAAAGCAATTCCTATGTATTATACAGACAAGGACTGCTGTGTTATTAGGGATATTGCTTCTATGGATATTTATGTTTTCTATGACGGAAGACGGGATCTTTGGGAGATTCCGATGGGGTATGATGAGGATTTAATTAAAAGTCTGCATGATCGCGGATTTGAAATTTCACTTATGCACAAAGTGAATGGATTCGGCTCTGTAGAGTATTTGTCAATTATTGATGAGCTTGTTAAAAAGTATAATATAAAATACCTGAATATTCAGGAAGCTGCAAAGCCTTTTTCTGATGCGAATATTGAAAAATGTTATATGGGCATAGCCGATATAATAAATTCAAATAACCTCACATTGGTTGTAACAGAAAACGTAGATCAGCTTTCAAATCAGCACACTTTAGGATATCAGGAGATTTTTGATGCTGTAATGAGTGAAAACGGAAGCAGAAAGGTCTTGCGTTCGTATGAAACATATGACAGCTCTCAGGATGATGGAAGTCACTATTTGTTCAGAACTCAACAGTTTTTTAATTCTACCGTTGACAGAAATATCAGGTTTATAAATATTACTCAGATATATATAGATGGAGAGTCATACGAAAAATGTATTGATTATACATTTGAAGCGACAAAACTTTACAAAGAAAAAATCATGGCTGAAGGATTTTCGGTAAACGGCGATGTGGTTCCGTATGATTATAAAACAGATAATGTTTTGCCGTCTGCATTTGGTGCTGTTATAATGGTGATGTGTGTATTGCTCATGTTTGAGATGGTGTTCGGGAAGAGAAATACCAAGCTCACCGTTGCTGCAATAATTCTTGCACTTGTCTCGTTTGCGGTTACCTTTAAAATGCCGGCTTCGCTTCTGGCGCTGTATCCCACTTTGTACAGTGTAGTTATGTCATGTTTTGCACTGACACTAACACTGTGTCTTATAAAAAAACTTAAAGATAAATTTAATGCACTTATTCTGATTGCGGGAGCAATACTTACTATGCTTATTGCTGTTTTTGTTACTTCGTTTGGAATGGGAGCAATGCTTTCCGGCATAGATTACTACATGAACAATCTTATTTTCAGAGGTATTAAGCTGTCTCTGCTTGTCCCCGTTGCATATACGGCGATTGCATATTATCTGATGTTTATAAAAACCGACAAAACTGATGTTTTAAAGGATATCAGAAGTGTATTGATGGCTGATATTAAGGTTTATTGGGTGATTATAGGTGGAGTAATAGGTATAATAGGTTTGTATTATATTATACGGAGCGGCAATGTTACAGAAATCAGCGGTCTTGAAGCAGCTCTGAGAAATACCATGACCGAACTGTTTCCGGCTCGTCCGCGTACCAAAGAATTTCTTATAGGATATCCGGCTCTTGTACTTTTTGTGTATTACACCAAGCATGTTGATATAAAACTTATAAAATGGCTTTTGGCAGTAGCTTCCTCAATTCTTGCCGCATCCGTAACAAATAGCTTTTGTCATGTATTTACAGACTATTCGTTTATATGCATGAGAGTCATAAACGGGTTGCTTGTAGGTCTTGCTGTAAGTGTTGCGGCATATATAGGAAATCTTATTATTGTCAAAATAATAAAAAAGTTCAAAGCAAATTTTCTGAGTTAATATGAGGATAAAATAATGTCTGATATAATTATTTCAGGATATCACGGCTTTTCCAATTCCGGTGATGAAGCGCTTTTGTATGCAATTCTTGCTACTTTAAGAAAAAAACGCAGTAATCTTGATGTTACGGTTTTGTCTAAAGTGCCTGAGGAAACGTCCATGGAATATGGCGTGAAATCCATATACAGATATAACTTTCATAAAATTAAAAAAGAAATGAAGCAGTCCAAAATGCTTCTTTTCGGAGGCGGCAGCCTTTTACAGGATGTCACAAGCAGCAAATCTATTCTTTACTATCTTGCAATAATATCAATGGCAAAAAAGTGCGGAATGAAAACAATGCTTTATGCCAACGGAATAGGGCCGATTGTTAAAAAGCGTAATCGTCGCTTTGCTGCAAAGATTCTTAATCAGGTAGATATTATCACCCTCAGGGATGACCGCTCCGATGAAGAGCTTAGAAGTCTCGGGGTTACAAAACCTGAAATAATAATCACTGCCGATCCTGCATTTACCATAGATACAGATGTGTCTCTTTCGGGAAGATATTATACAAACCGTGCAGGTGTTCCCGACGGAACAAAGCTTTGTGTGGTGTCCATACGTGATTTCAAAACCCTTTCCGGAAACTTTGATGAGCAAATGGCAACTCTTTGCGATCATATGGTAAATTCTCACGGAGTGTATCCGCTTTTTGTTCCAATGCAGTATCCTGCCGATATGGATATTTCTCAAAGGGTTATGCAAAACATGAAGAATAAATCCTATGTAATAAATCGTGAGCTTTCTGTTGCCGAAATGTTTTCGGTGCTTTCGGAGGCTCAGGCAATCATCGGCATGAGACTTCATTCCCTCATTTATGCCACAACCCTTGCAATTCCTGCAATGGCACTTGTCTATGACCCCAAGGTCAGCGCATTTATGGAATCATTGAGTCAGCCTGATTGGGTTGATGTTGAAAACTTTGACACACAAAAAGCAATGTCTATTTTTGACACTGTTATGTTTGAAAAAGACAAAAGACATGAGCTCTTAAAAGAAACAAATCAAAAACTCAAGAAAATGGCCGAAGAGAATGCTACATATGCTATAAAACTTCTTGATTCGGCTGAAATAACGGAGAAATAATATGCCCGAGAAAAACATGACGTATGAAGGCAAGGTAACCGACATTACCGTAAACGGTGACGGAGTTGTTAAAATCGACTCATATCCCGTTTTTGTGTCGGGTGCTGTCATTGGTGACGAAATCAGTTTTGTGCTCACCAAGACAAACAAGACCTACGGTTTTGGAAAACTCAAAAAAATAATAACCCCATCAAATTACAGACGGACACCACCATGTCCGTCTTTTCCTGCTTGCGGAGGATGCACTCTCATGCACACAAGCTATCGGGCACAGCTTGAATACAAACAAAACTTTGTGCTTTCAAACCTCACAAGACTTGGAGGCTACAGCGAAGAAGAATTTTTGTATGAACCAATAATCGGGGCAGAAAATGAATTTTTCTATCGCAACAAGGCGCAGTTCCCCGTTGGTATTTCAAAGGGAAAGGCAGTCTGCGGTTTTTTTGCACCAAAAAGTCACGAAATCATTCCTTGCGGGAATTGCCATATTCAAAATGAAACCATAAACAAGGCTGTAGAATGCGTGCTTGAGCATATTAATGACTGCCGCATAAGCACATATAACGAAAAAACACACAAGGGCTTTGTGCGTCACATTTATGTTCGCTACGGCGAAAAAAACGGTGAGCTTATGGTGTGCATTGTCACAAATTCAAATGACCGCCTTGCAAAGAGCGAAGACCTTGCAAAAAAGCTTTCTCCGCTTGGACTAAAGAGCCTTGTTCAGAACGTGAACACAAAGAAAACAAATGTTATTCTAGGCGACAAAAATATCGTTTTGTATGGCGATAGCAGTATAAACATAAAGGTTGATGACCTTACCTTTAAAGTTAATCCCCACAGCTTTTTTCAGGTCAACACACAGCAAATGAAAAAGCTCTACTCAAAAGCACTTGAATATTCGGATATAACCGAAAGTGATGTTGTTTTTGACCTGTATTGCGGAGTGGGAAGCATTTCCCTTTATCTTGCCAAAAAAGCAAAGAAAGTAATTGGTGTTGAAATTGTTCCTCAGGCAATTGAAAATGCCAAGGAAAATGCAAAACTAAGTAATGTCAATAATACCGAGTTCTATTGCGGTGACTGCACCGAGGTGGTAACAAAGCTCATAGACGGTGGCGAAAAAGCCGATGTTGTTGTGGTTGACCCTCCGAGGAAGGGCTGCGACGAAAAGCTTTTTGAACTCGTCGAAAAGATTTCACCAAAAAAACTTGTGTACGTTTCCTGCAACAGTGCAACTCTTGCCCGTGATCTTGTTATTTTAAAAGAAAAAGGCTACATTCTTCAAAAAGCGTGCGCTGTGGATATGTTTCCGCAGACGGGGCACGTTGAGGCGGTAGCATTGATGTCAAAAAAATAAACAAGCCAAGCACGAAATGAAATCCTATGTATATCCCTGATATACCTGTTTTACAATTGTGAATGCTATTAAAAATCAAAGTGAGGAGTGGTTATCATGGATGGAAAAACAACCGTTAAATATTTGCAGAACTACATAAAGCAAAAGGACTTTCATCCTGAACTTTTGAAAGATTATTTTTTAAAATTATCCGAAGAAGTCGGAGAGCTTTCACGGGCAATCCGAAAAAATCTCAAAGCCGAGAGCATAGATCAAATTCAAGGAACAATAGATGAGGAATTGTGGGATGTTATATATTACGCAATAGCTATTGCTAATATATATGATATAGATTTGGAAGCAGTTATTAAAAAGAAAGCTGAAATAAGTCAGATTAAATATCCGGCTTCTGTTGAATTTGAAGATGGCAGATGACACATTATAAAGTAATTGTTTTTTCTTGACAATTTGCGATTTTGTGGTATTATAGATATAAACAATTTGCGATTTTGCAATAATGTCATTAGATTAATTTTGAGTTTTGGGGTGAAGCTATGTTTAAAAGAAAAATCTATGACAAACTAATTGAATGGAAAAAGGAATCTAATGGTTATACAGCCCTTCTTGTAGAAGGCGCCAGACGTGTCGGTAAGTCTACAGTTGTCGAAGAATTTGGGAAAAAAGAATATGAGAGTTACATTTTAATTGACTTTGCTTTTGCACCTCAATCCATAAAAGATCTGTTTCTTGATATGTCAGATTTGAATTATTTCTTTTTGCAGCTACAATTGCAATATCATGTGGACTTGATAGAAAGAAAGTCGCTGATTATATTTGATGAGGTTCAGTTTTGTCCTCATGCCAGACAAGCAATTAAAGTGCTTGTAAAAGATCATCGCTATGACTATATTGAAACAGGTTCGCTTATCAGCATAAAGAAAAATGTACAAAACATTCTTATTCCGAGTGAAGAAAGAAAAATAAATATGTTTCCTATGGATTACGAAGAATTTCGCTGGGCACTTGGAGATAATACAACAATTCCTCTGCTCAAAAAAACATACGATGCTAAAATTCCGTTAGGTGATGCCATGAGCAGGAAGATGATGCGTGATTTCAGATTGTATATGCTTGTTGGTGGTATGCCGCAAGCAGTGAATGAGTACATCACTACTAATAATTTTAGAAAAGTCGATCTGGTAAAAAGAGACATTCTCAAGCTTTACGATGACGATTTTAGAAAAATTGATCCTACCGGACGAATCGCTATGTTGTTTAATGCTATTCCGGCACAGCTTAACAAGAATGCTTCCAGATATCAGGTGTCAAGTGTTCTTGAGAATGAAAGAGCAGACAGCATTCTTGAATTATTGGCAGAAATGGTTAACTCCGGAACTGTTCTTATATCGTACCGAGCAAATGATCCTAATTCCGGTCTTTCTGCAAATAAGGATTTAAGATTATTCAAACTATTTATCGGAGACACGGGTCTTTTTACCACTTTAATGTTTAAGGATAAAGATTTTACGGAAAATGAGATTTACGATAAATTATTAAACAATAAGCTTTCGGCAAACCTGGGTTATTTGTATGAAAATGCAGTAGCCCAGACCCTTGTTGCAAACGGAAATGAATTGTTTTATCATAGTTGGCAAAACGAAACATCAAAACATAACTATGAGGTTGATTTCCTTATCACACGAAAAAACAAGATTTGCCCAATTGAAGTGAAATCATCAGGGTACAAAGCTCATACATCTCTTGATGAATTTTGTAAAAAATTCTCGGACCGAATTTCGGAAAAATACATCGTATATACAAAGGATTTTTCAAAAGACAAGAATATTATGTATATTCCAATGTATATGACATCTTTGCTTTGAAGTATTGAAATGTTTCCTAATTCTAAAAGTAGTGCAGACATCGATTTAAAGGCATCGTGCCATGTTGAAGCGGTTGCACTTTTAAGCTAAATACAGGTTTGATATTTCGAATTATATAATATTGGTATAAATGATATGAGGAAAAAATAATGGCTTTTAAAATGAAAAAGAATAATGATGAATACGAATTCGTGTACAGAGGAATTATGAATTACAAACCAAATAAGTCATCTGTAAGCGGTTATGGCTCTGATGATTGGTTTTATTTATGTACTTATCAAAACCGCTATTGCTTGCTTTCTTTTTCCGATTCCGGAGGATACGGTACAAACTGGGAATGTGCTTTTATTACCGATGATGAAGCAAATATGTTGATGGGTGCCGATTTGGATTTGTGGATTAAAACGTATTCCAATGTAAACTCACAAAGCAAAATTAGTGGACTGCATCTGGAGAATATCAATGAGGTCAGAAGAATATTACCCAAACGCTCAAGATGCCAGGAGTTTAGTGACAGACACTATTACTGATAATACTAAAAAGTTAAAAAGCCGGGTGACTAAACAGCCTTTGAAACAGGTTACAGCATCAACGTTTTTGGGGGTCTTATGACAAAGGCAGGCTAACATAATGAGTGAAGTTACATTTTGAAAATTAATTGAAAGGCAGAAGTTTATGAGTATTAAAAAAGCGTTTTCGGCTATATGCCGGATAAAAGAGAAATATTTATCGTTGAAATGGACAACGGTAAAAACCTGAAAGCAGAAATCATCAATTACGGAGGCATCATAAAAAGTCTTTGGGTAAAAAACAAAGACGGGGAGTTTATTGATGTTGTTCTTGGCAGAAACACTGCCGAAGAATATTTTTCCAATGACGGTTATTTTGGTGCAGCAGTGGGGCGCTTTGCCAACAGAATCGGAGACAGCAAATTTGAATTGAACGGCACGGAGTATTTTCTTGATGCAAACAACGGCAAAAACAGTCTTCATGGAGGAAACAAAGGTTTCAGAAAAGCTGCTACGGTTAAGGGTGATTTGTGCGGAATTGTCATGGAGATGTACACTGACAAACCGGCAGTTCAGCTCTACACGGGCAATTCGATCAAAGAAGACCGAATGTGCAAAAACGGGCATTTCTATTCCAAACACGGTGCTCTTTGTCTTGAAACACAGTTCTATCCCAATTCCACAAGCTTTTCTCATTTTACATCTCCTGTTTTAAAGATGGGGGAAAAATATGATTTTACAACCGAATATCGTTTTTCATAAAAAATATGAATCATAATACACATATTTTGGCGGATAAAATGAATAGATATGCATTAATATATGTTGTTTTGATAAACCTGATAACTTTCATCATGTTTTTCAAGGATAAGCATGCAGCTATGAAAGGAAAATGGAGAATTCCCGAGATAAGTCTTTTTGCCTGTGCTTTTCTCGGTGGAAGTCTTGGCGGAATTGCGGGCATGAGAGCATTCAGACATAAAACCAAAAAGCTTAAATTTGTTATTGGTTTTCCTTGCATTCTGATTTTTGAGGCTACCCTGTATTTTTTCGCTTTCTAATATTTTAATGAGGTGTGTGATAACATGAAAACAATTGTACTCTACAGAACAAAATACGGCTCAACAAAATCTTATGCCGAATGGATTGGCGAAGCTCTCGGATGTGAGGTTCGTGACGCAAAAGGTGTTAAGGCAGATGAACTTCTCGGCTATGACAAAATTGTATATGGTGGAGGCTTGTATGCTGAAATCATTGCCGGAGTAACGCTTATTACCAAAAATATTGAAAAACTCAAAGACAAAAAAATTGCAGTGTTCACAACGGGCATAACACCTCTTGATTGCCGTGCATACTATGACGGCGAGGTTTTGGAGAAGAATTTTAAAGACGGTGTTCCCGAAAATGTGAAGATATTCAATTTGATGGGAAAAATGATTCTTGCGGAGCTTTCGATTCCGCATCGCCTTGCCATAAAAGCCCTCAAAAAAATCATGAGCGGAAAAGAAAACCCCACTGATATGGAAAAACTTCTCATTGAGCTTTGTGATGCCGACGGTGATTTTACAGATAAAGCTCAGATTGCGGACCTGGTGGAATACATTAAAGGATAAAAAAATGAAACTCTATTTTGCACCCCTTGAGGGTATCACAAAATATGCTTACCGCAACACTCACAAGGAGATGTTTGAGGGCTGTGATGCATATTATGCCCCTTTCATAAATCCCAGCGATCAGGAAAAGGTAAGCAAGAAGGGCATAAAAGACATTTTGCCCGAAAACAACAAAGACATCAGCATAAAGGTGCAGGTTCTCACAAACCGCGCCGATTCATTTTTGAAGTTTGAAGATAAAGTCCGCCCTATGGGCTATGACGAAATAAACGTCAATCTCGGTTGCCCGGTGACAATGGTCACCAAAAAGGGGAGAGGTTCGGGGTTTTTGTGCAACCCCGTCGACATGGATGCCTTTTTTGATGAAGTGTTTTCAAACACAAAGGTCAAAATTTCGGCAAAAACACGAATTGGCTTTTATTCGCCCGATGAAATGGAAAATCTTATGAAGGTGTATAACAAATATCCGCTTTCGCTCCTTATAATTCATCCTCGAACCCGTGAAGAGTTCTACAAGGGAAATGTTCACACCGATGTTTTTGAAAAATGCTTTGATAATTCAAAAATTCCGTTGTGCTTCAACGGCAATGTGAACTCAAAAGAGGATTTTGAAAAAATTGAAAAAGCCTTTCCCGGGCTCGATTCTGTTATGTTTGGCAGAGGTGCAATTCAAAATCCTGCAATTTTCAGAGAGATAAAAGGCGGCGCCCCCCTTTCCACGGGTGAACTTGTGGAGTTTTCAAAAAGACTTTGCAAAAACTATATGACCGTGCTTGAGTCCGAAACTTTTACGCTTCATAAGCTCAAAGAAATCTGGGTATATATGATGCTGAACTTTCCAAACGAAAAAAAGATTGGCAAAGCCATAAACAAGTCAAAAACTATCGGCGAATTTGTTTCGGCAATCGAAGCTTTGCCGGAAATATAATACACCTGAAATTATAAGCATAATAACAAACCCCTGAATTTTGCAATTTTTATTGCAGAAATCAGGGGTAATTTGTTATTAAAAATCAACTTCCATTCCGTCATATGAGGAAAGAAATCCCTCACTTGCGGCAATGTCTTTCAGTTCATTGTGATTCACATGCTTGCCGTTGTGTGAAAAATGGTTAATCACAAAGATTGTTTTTTCATCGGCAATGCCTTTTTCAAGAAATATTTTTTTATATTCCACGCACTCTGCAAAATTCAGATGCGAAGAAAATATGTTGTCATTGCAAACCGAGGTGCAGTCAAAAGAGACAAGCGATAGCGGCTTTTCAAGGTTTTCAAGATAATTCATTGTTTCGTCGTTGTATTTTCCGGTGTCGTGAGAATAAAAGAGTGTTTTCCCGTCTTTTTCAATTAAATAGAGCACCGGAGTTGTCTCTGCGGCATGAGAAGCTCTGAGAGGAGTTATTTTGTATCCCTCGGCTTCGAAGCTTTCATAGGGGGTAATCAATACCGCATCTACATCCTTTTTGGACGTAGCATCGGTTTTGAGTTTGATTTTTTCGTAGCCTGCCCTATCTGCATAAAAGGTGAGTGGATGCTCGGTGTCGGTCACATGGGCAAAGTTACCGTTTGCTCTCATTCTTATGTCATCCGTATAGAGATGATCCTGATGAGAATGTGTTATTATGCAACTTTTGATTGCATAAAGCGGAATGTTATGAGCAATAAAATGCATAAATGTATCTGCAGGAAAATCAATGAGCAGACGATTGTCCACAATTGCCTGACTTCTTGATCTGATGTTTTTTCCGCCAAGCTTTCTTGCCTTTTTGCAGTTGTCACATTCGCAAAACAGTGCCGGCACGCCTTCGGCTGCGGCAGTTCCAAGGTATTGTATTTTCATCCGAATCTCTCCTTTTTATTTGTTGTTTTAAACATGATATCATATTTTTAAAATAAATTCAAGTTGAGCCGGAGATATATTATCGGCATTAACAAAAACAACAAATAACATATCATATTTCATTTCTTATTTGTTAAAACAACTCTTGAATATTTCGTATTAAAGTGATATAATAATCTGCGGTGTGTACAGCATCTTATTTTTATGTTTAAAGGAGAAAATATAATGAGCACTTTATTATCTGTATCAATAGCTCTTCTTGTAGGACTTTTGATGACGAGAGTCTTTAAGCCGCTTAAGCTTCCGTCGGTTACAGCATATCTTATTGCGGGAGTTCTCATAGGTCCGTATTGTCTGGGAAGAGGACATATTCCCGGTCTTGGTTTTGAGTCACACAAAGCACTTGAAGCTTTAAAGCTTATTTCCGATGTTGCGCTCGGATTCATTGCTTTTTCAATAGGAAATGAATTCAGGGTGGAAGATCTTAAAAAAACAGGCAAGCAGGCAACTATAATCGGCATCGTTCAAGCACTTGTTGCAACTCTTTTTGTGGACCTTGCTCTCTATGCAGTACATCTTATTATGCCCGATAAGCTCACAATGCCTCAGGTGATAACACTCGGTGCGATTGCAACTGCAACAGCACCTGCCGCAACCCTTATGGTTGTTCGTCAATACAAGGCAAAAGGTCCTCTCACAAGTCTTTTGCTTCCTATAGTCGCTCTTGACGATGCGGTGGGACTCATTGTTTTTGCAGTTTCTTTTGGTATTGCAAAATCACTCATAGTGGGTGCTATGGATGTTGTGTCCATTGTTGTGAATCCGCTTGTGGAAATTGTTTGTTCCCTTGGTCTTGGTGCAGTCATGGGCATAATTTTAACCTGGCTTGAAAAACTGTTCAATTCAAATACAAACCGTCTCAACATGACAATTGCTTTTGTTTTTCTCACCGTATCTCTTTCGATGATTGAAATTCCGGCGGGCGCCGTACATATCAGTTTCTCTCCGCTTCTTGTATGCATGATGCTCGGCACGGTATTTTGTAACACATGTCCGCTTTCTCATGATCTCATGGGTATGGCAGACAAATGGACATCGCCGCTTTTTGCACTCTTTTTTGTAATCAGTGGTGCAGAGCTTGAACTTGGAGTGTTCAGCGATTGGGTAATTGTTGTAATCGGCATTGTATACATAATCTTTCGTTCTCTCGGAAAATATTTCGGATCGTATGTCAGCTCAAAAGCTACAAAATGCGAGCCGTCGATATGCAAATACCTCGGCATCACACTTCTTCCTCAGGCAGGTGTTGCGCTGGGAATGTGCTTTACTGCAATGGAACTCGGTACGGATGGTGCACTTATTCGAAATATAACCCTTTTTGCGGTTCTCATCTATGAACTGTTCGGACCGCTCTTCACAAGAATGGCACTTACTGCTGCGGGTGACATCAAGCCTATGAGTGATGAGGTTAAAATGCGTCGTCACCATAAGCTCAATGCCGCAAAGCAAAACGCTTCGGATAATTGAATTATAAAAAGTGTACGTAACTGATCAGAAACTGATTAAGGAGATTAAACGTGGAACCCAAAGATTATGAATTAATTCGGATTGACGGCGAATATGCTTACCTGAAAGATATTGAAAGCGACAACGAAATCTTTATTGCTCTTGCACTTTTGCCCGTCGGGGCAGATGTCGGCAGTAAAATTCATTGTGAAATGTTTGAATACACACTGTTATGACAGTGATGGGGTGAAAAGAAATTTATGTGAATTTCTTTTCATCCCTCTTTTTTCATCAAATTTCAATTTACACTTGAAAAAAAACGGCGGTTGTGATATGATAAAATAGATTATGTGTATAAATATGTATGAGGTGTATCAATGTATCTAAAAGGTATAGAAGTGCAGGGATTTAAATCCTTTGCCGATAAAATCAATCTTGAATTCGGACAGGGCATAACAACTATTGTAGGTCCTAACGGTAGCGGAAAGAGCAATATTTCCGATGCTATCCGATGGGTTATGGGGGAACAGAGTGCAAAAAGCCTTAGAGGCGGAAAAATGGAAGATGTTATTTTTGCAGGCACCCAGAAAAGAAGCCCTCTCGGTTTTGCTCAGGTTTCCATAATTCTTGATAATAAAGATAATATTTTCAAAATTGATTATGACACTGTAAAGGTAACACGTCGTGTTCACCGCAGCGGTGAAAGTAATTATCTTATAAATGATAAGGAATGCCGACTCAAAGACATTCATGAGCTTTTCATGGACACAGGTCTTGGTAAGGAAGGATATTCCGTTGTCGGTCAAGGTAAGATTGATCAGATTCTTTCCAACAAAGCCGAAGAACGCCGAAATATATTTGAAGAGGCATCTGGTATAACTAAATACAAATACCGCAAAGCAGAATCTGAGAAAAAGCTTCTTCAGACAGATGAGAATCTTCTCCGAATTAAAGACCTTCTCTCTGAATTGGAGTCTCAGGTCGGCCCACTTGAGAATCAGTCGAAAAAAGCCCGTAAATATCTTGACCTCAGAGAAGTTTTGAAAGGGCTTGATATCAATATTTCCATAAGAAATATTGATAAACAGAAGCAGGCGTTAAAGGAAGGACAGCAAAAGTTTACCCTTGCCTTTAATCAGCTTAATGAAGAAAAAATTAAACTTGCAGAGATTGAAAGCCTCATAGAAAAAGAAACTGCAAGCATGTCGACTCTGAATGAAAAAATAACAGAACTTCGTCAGCAAAACTTTGATCTCGAAAAAAACAGCGGAAGTCTTGCACATCGAATCGATATACTTGAGAATAATATTGAAAATAATCTTCGCAATTGCGAGAGGATTGATGAAGAAATAAAACTTCTCGGCGAGAAAATTACAGAGGGAGACACAGAAACTCAGCGATTAACTGAGCTTATTGCCAAAAAAAATGAAGAAATAAAATTTCTTGAGGATAAGGTTGCAAATCATGACGGTGCCATGCAAAAGCTGGATGAAGAAATTGCAGCTAAACTGGCAGAAAGCGAAGAGCTTAAAGACAAAATTGTATTCTATCTGAATGACAATTCGGCACTCAAAGCAAAAATATCCAGTCTTGATGTTCTCATCAAAAACTTTGATGAAAGAAAAAGTTCGCTTATAAAAGACCTTGAAATAAAAAATGAAGCCTTGGAAAAAGCCGGAACGGAGCGCGAAAGTCTTGCACGTGATAAAGAGGAAAATGAAGCTGCAAGACAAAAGGCTGTAGACGGTCTTGAAAAGCTGAAAAATGAATATTTTGCTCTTACCGATGAAATGAACGAAGCGAAAGAAAAGCAGAATTCCATTGTTGCAAAATGTAATGATTTACAGTCACGTAAAAATGTTCTTGAAGACCTTGAGCGTGGATATGAGGGCTATGCAAAAAGTGTTAAAAACATACTTACAAGCGGTATAAAAAATGTCCACGGTGTTGTGTCGAAGCTTGTTGAGGTAGATAATAAATATGTGACCGCGGTTGAAATTGCTCTTGGCGGTGCTCTTCAAAATATTGTTGTAGAGAATGAAGATGCAGCCAAGAAATGTATTGCTTATCTCAAAGAAAACAAACTCGGAAGAGCAACATTTTTGCCGCTTACATCAGTAAAGGGATCTTTGCTTGACAAACCACCGGTCAAAGAAAAAGGATATGTTGGTATCGCCTCCGAGCTGGTAAGTTATGATTCGAAATATGATGGAGTTTTCAAAAGCCTCATAGGCAGATGCATCGTTATGGATAATATCGACAATGCTGTTTTACTTGCTCAAAAGAGTGGCTACAAGTATAAAATAGTTACCCTTGACGGTCAACTTCTTAATCCCGGCGGTTCGCTCACCGGCGGCAGTGTCAATAAAACCCAAAGTCTTCTCAGCCGTAGCAAGGACATCGAGGAACTTTCGGGAAAAATAGAAGAACTACACAGGATTATAGATGATAATGACGAAAGGATAAACGGTTATCGCCAAAAGGTTAAAAAGATGGCGGAACAAAAGGAAGCCCTTGATTCAGCGGTTACTTCATGCGATCATACAAGAGTTAAAATCAACTCTGCTACAGAAAATAATAACCGCATAATCAGAGAGCTTGAACGAAACATAAGTCTCATTACAAATGAAAGCGGATCGGTTCTCGGTGAAATAGACGATGTTGAAAAGCAAAAAGATGCTTGTCGTGCGAAAATTGCAGATAATGAAGAGCTTGTAAGAGAAGTGAAGAAACAGCTTGAAGTCGTTCAGGAAGAGGGGGCAACACTCACCGGCAGACGTGAGGAATATTCAAATTCTGCAACAGATGACAAGATAGCCTTTGCCAACATTGAAAAGGATATTGCTATTTCAAAAGAGAGGATAGAAACACTCAACGCAGAAAAACAGAGTGCGGCAGTATCAAGCATTGAAAAATCTGCCGAAAAAACAAGGATTTCAGAAGAGAACGCAACTATTAGGGCTGAAATTGAACAAATAAAATCTGAAATCGAGCTTGCAAGTCAAAACAGTAAAGAGCTTTCGAAGGTTATAAATGACAATTCTGATGCTTATGAGAAAGCATCCAGAAAGCTCGTGGAAGGACAAAAAAGTCTCAAGGATCAAAACGAGACGATATATGTTCTTCAGCTTGAGGTTTCACGTATTGAAAATCAGAATTCGAAACTTGAACTTGAAACAGAGCACGTTACCACGAAACTCTGGGATGAATATGAGCTTACATATAACGCCGCTCTTGAATATAAGAGAGAAGATTTTAATATGACAGAATCTCAGAAGGAAGCGGCATCGCTTCGTGCTCAGATAAAAGCTCTGGGGAATATCAACATTGATTCCATAGAACAGTACAAAGAGGTTAAAGAGCGTTTCGATTATCTTTCAACTCAAAAGCAAGATCTTGATGAAACCAAGAAAAAATTGGAAGATATCATTAGAGAGATGCAGACAATTATGACTGCTCAGTTTAAGGAAAGTTTTGAGATTATCCGTTCACAGTTTGATATTGTGTTCAAGGCTCTTTTTGGCGGGGGTACCGGAAAACTTTCGCTTACCGATCCCGACAATGTATTGGAAAGCGGTATTGACATTGAGGTTCAGCCTCCGGGCAAAAAGCTTCAGAATATGATGGCTCTGTCCGGCGGAGAACGTGCTCTTTCCGCAATTGCACTTCTGTTTTCCGTACTTGAGGTAAGAGCTACTCCGTTTTGTATTCTCGACGAGGTTGAGGCTGCACTTGATGATAACAACGTATATCGTTTTGCTGATTACATAAAAAAATACAGTGAAAAAACTCAGTTTATAGTCGTAACACACCGTAGAGGTACAATGGAAGCAGCGGATATTATGTATGGTGTAACCATGCAGGAAAAAGGTGTCTCAAAGCTTTTGAAACTAAAATTTGAAGATTTGGAGGAATATAATTAATGGGATTCAAAAAGAAATTCGGCAGATTTTTTGGCTTTTCATCAAAAGAAGAATCTGAGGAAATAACACAAAACGAAGGAATTGTTGTTGAAGAGGCTTCAGACAGCGCAGTGACAACTGATGTAGAAGCTATGGAATCAGAAACCGATGAAATAATCGAAGAACAGGGAACAGTTATTGATGACATAAATTCGAAAGGTATCGAAGAGGATATATCCGACGATACTTCCGGATTTGTTGAAAATGATCCTAAAATATCTGAGAGTCAAGAAGAAACACAGGTTGAAGTTCCTGTCAGCGAAAAGAAAAAAGGATTTTTTACAAGGCTTAAAGACGGGCTTGCAAAAACCCGTGATTCTATCAACTCAAAAATTGACTCTGTTTTAAAAGCTTTCAAAAAAGTTGATGAAGAACTCTTTGAAGAGCTTGAAGAAGCTCTTATAATGGCTGATGTCGGTGTGGATACATCTCTATATATAATATCAGAGCTTCGCAAAAAGGTTAAAGAGAAAAAAATCACCGAAACAGAAGATGTCAAGGGTGCAATTGAAGAAATTATTGCTGAGCTTCTTATGGAAAACAATACTTCACTCAATATGTCAACCACTCCATGCGTAGTTATGGTTATAGGGGTAAACGGTGTCGGAAAAACCACATCCATCGGAAAAATGGCTTCACGTTTCAAGGCTGAGGGCAAAAAGGTAATTCTCGGAGCCGCCGACACATTCAGAGCAGCCGCCATTGATCAGCTTCAGATTTGGGCAGACCGCTCCGGTGTTGACATCATAAAACATCAGGAAGGGTCCGATCCTGCCTCTGTTGTATTTGATACTATTGCTGCGGCAAAATCAAGAGGAAGCGATGTTATCATTCTTGACACTGCCGGCAGACTTCACAACAAGAAGAACCTTATGGATGAGCTGGCTAAAATTTCAAGAATTATTGACCGCGAACTCCCCGGCGCAGCTGTTGAAACTCTACTTGTTCTTGATGCAACCACAGGTCAGAATGCCGTTAATCAGGCAAAACTCTTTGCTGAGACTTCTGACATTACAGGTCTCATTCTGACAAAGCTTGACGGTAGCGCCAAGGGCGGTATTGTTCTTGCCATTGCACACGAACAAAAAGTTCCTGTAAAGCTTGTCGGCGTTGGAGAGGGCATAGACGATCTTCAGGATTTTTCAGCCGAAGATTTTGCAAAAGCTCTATTTTAATATATTTGGAAAAACAACCCGACCGAATCAGGTCGGGTTTTGATTTGATATTTAAGACGGTTGAGATTGTGTAGCACTTGAAACAACGACTTGCTTAAATTGGGGCTTATCTGAAAAACTACATATTCAATTGCCGTCAAATATCACAAAGCCATAGCATTGCACTGGTGCAAATTGTTCAAAGTGCTAATTTTTCCGAAACTTATGAAAAAATCTTGACAATGTGGAAAAAATATATTATTATATCTGTAAAGCAATTTACTTTACATGTGTTTCGAAGGGGAGGTTACAATGAAAAATCTCAAGGTTGCTTACCTTCTCGATTTCTACGGAAACCTCTTTGCAGACAAACAGCGTGACATTCTCGAAATGTATTATCAGGAGGATATGTCACTTGCAGAAATTGCTTCTTCTGTCGGTATCACCCGACAGGGAGTTTATGACAACATCAAAAGGGGAGAGAAGGAAATTCTTTCTATGGAGTCGAAGCTCATGCTTATGGATCGCTTTCTTGAAATTTCCGATTCCATCGATAAAATCGAAGAAGTTTTAAAAGAAAAGAAAATCGACGACAAAGAAATTCTCTCTCAATTGGAGTCAATTCGCTCCAAAATATAAATTTTAGAAAGGGGCAGCTTAAAATGGCTTTTGAAAATCTTGCGGAAAAACTGCAACAAACCTTCAAAAAACTCAGGGGCAAAGGCAAAATCAATGAATCCGATCTCAAGGCTGCCATGCGTGAGGTTAAACTGGCTCTCCTTGAAGCCGATGTTAACTTCAAAGTTGTTAAAGATTTCATTTCATCTGTTTCCGAAAAAGCTCTCGGTGCAAATGTTTTAGAGAGTCTCACTCCCGGACAGCAGGTAATCAAAATTGTTAATGAAGAACTCACTGCTCTCATGGGCAGCGAAGCAAAAAAAATAAACTATTCTTCAAAATCTCCCACTGTCATCATGATGGTTGGTTTGCAGGGTGCAGGTAAAACCACAACCTCCGGTAAAATCGGCGGACTTTTAAAAAAGCAGGGCAAAAGACCGTTGCTTGCTGCTTGTGACGTATATCGTCCTGCCGCAAGGAAACAGCTTCAGGTTGTCGGTTCTCAGCTTGATATCCCCGTTTTTTCAATTGACGATTCAAATGATGCCGTTTACATTGCATCTCAGAGTATTGAACACGCTAAGCGTCACGGCAATGATGTTGTAATCATAGATACTGCAGGTCGTCTTCATCTCAATGAAGAGCTCATGGACGAACTTGAGAACATCAAAAAAAGCGTTGACCCGGCCGAAATTCTTCTTGTTCTTGATGCTATGACTGGTCAGGACGCGGTAAATGTTGCCGAGGCTTTCGATGCAAAGCTCGACTTCACGGGTATGGTTCTTACCAAGCTCGACGGTGACACAAGAGGCGGTGCGGCTCTCTCTGTAAGGGCAGTAACCGGCAAACCCATAAAGCTTGTCGGTCAGGGCGAAAAGCTAACCGACATGGACTGGTTCTATCCTGATCGTATGGCTTCCAGAATTCTTGGCATGGGCGATGTGCTTACTCTCATCGATAAGGCACAGCAAGCCTTTGACGAAAAGCAGGCGGCAGAACTTGAGCAAAAACTTTTGAAGTCTCAGTTCACTTTGGATGATTATCTTGCTCAGATGCAGCAGATGAAAAAAATGGGTCCGCTTGGTGATCTTTTGAAAATGATTCCCGGTGTCAATTCGGCGGCTCTTCAAAATGCAAATATAGATGAAAGAAAGCTTGGCAGAATTGAGGCTATGATAACCTCAATGACCAAAAAGGAACGTACCAATCCCGAAATTCTCAATTCAAGCCGAAAAAAGAGAATTGCTGACGGAAGCGGTACAAAAGTGCAGGATGTCAATATGTTTTTGAAACAGTTTGACCAGATGCAGAAAATGATGAAACAATTTAGTAATCCGAAAAAGATGAAACGCTTTAAGGGTGGTTTCGGTAATCTTTTCAAATAATTACTATTTGTATAAATAATAAAAATACGGAGGTGAATTTAAAATGGTAAAAATTCGTTTAAAGAGAATGGGTGCTAAAAAGACTCCTTTCTACAGAATCGTTGTTGCAGATTCAAGATATCCCAGAGATGGTAGATTTATTGATCAGATCGGAACATACAATCCTCTTACCAATCCTTCTACAATCGAAGTTGATAACGAAAAAGCTGCAAAATGGCTTGGTCAGGGTGCTCAGCCCACAGATACTGTAAAAGAGCTTCTCAAAATCAGCGGTGCTATAAAATAATTGTTAAGCACGCGGGAGGTAAAACACATGAAAGAATTACTGGAATTTATTGCAAAATCTCTCGTTGACAGCCCTGATGATGTATATGTTACTGAATCGCAAAGCGGCTCATCAGTCGTTTTGGAACTTCATGTAAGTGAGGCTGACATGGGCAAGGTTATTGGTAAGCAGGGCAGAATTGCTAAATCAATCCGTGCTGTCATTAAAGCTTGCGCAAGCAGAGAAAATAAAAAAGTGATTGTTGAAATCGTACAGTAATAATCAGAGGCTGTCAGCATTAATGCTGTGCAGCCTTTAGTATTATTATTCAAGGAGAATACTTATGGAAAAACTGATTGATGTAGGTCAGATTGTCAATACACACGGACTGAGAGGCGAGATAAAGGTTTCTCCGCGAACAGATTATCCTGAGTTTTTTGAAGAAATCAGCGGTGTATATACCGAAGACGGTACATATTATAAAATTACCGGTATAAAGTATCATAAAAACACTGTTATACTTAAACTCCGCGGAATAAACACCGTTGAAGAAGCTGAGGCAATGCGTCGGGAGGTTCTTTATGTTCCCAAAAGTATATTTGACGAATTGCCGGATGGGACTTATCTTATTGCAGATATTATAGGACTTGAAGTAAGAGATGACAGCTGTGTATATGGCAAAGTTACAGATGTATTTCAAACAGGCAGTAATGATGTATATACCGTTGAAAAAACGGGCGATGACATCTTATATTTACCGGCACTGAAAAGCGTTATACGTGAAATAAATATTGATGAAGGATATATTCTGGTTACAATTCCCGAAGGGTTGATTGATTAAAATGACATTTCACATACTCACACTTTTTCCTGAGATGTTTGAGCCTGTGCTCCATTCGAGTATGCTCGGACGAGCTGAGGAAAAAGGTATATTGAAGTTTAATCTTATAAATATCAGAGATTTTTCAAATAATAAGCACAACCGTGTGGATGATGCTCCATACGGCGGAGGCAGAGGCATGGTAATGCAGGCTCCTCCCGTCTATGATGCATATATGAGTGTCGCAGATAAGTGCATATCCAAACCACATGTTATTCATATGAGCCCCAAGGGGAAAGTGTTTACACAGGCAAAGGCAATCGAACTTGCCAAATATGATGAGATTCTGTTTCTGTGCGGACACTACGAAGGAATAGACCAGAGAGTCCTTGATGAAATTGTCGATGAAGAAATCTCAATAGGAGATTATGTTCTGACGGGTGGTGAAATTCCTGCCATGACGGTTATTGATTCGGTAAGCCGCATGATAGACGGGGTTTTATCCAACGAAGAAAGCTTTACGGATGAATCGCACTATGACGGTCTTCTTGAGTATCCCCATTACACAAGACCGCCGATATTTCTTGGGAGAGAGGTTCCTGAGGTTCTTCTTTCGGGTGATCACGCCAAAATTGCCGCCTGGAGGAGACGCGAATCACTTCTTATAACAAAGGAAAAACGTCCGGATTTGTATGCAAAAGATGAACAGAATTATGAAATAGAGCTTAACCCACCGCCGAAACGTAAGCGGAAAAGGTAACATTTCACAAAATTTTAAAAAAATCTTGCAATTTGGTAAAAGTTGTGTTAATATAGTTATCGTATATGGGCGGTCCTCTGCAGATGGATTTGTAAATTTGCATGAACGTCTCAAAGAGAGGAGAAAATAAAAATGAACATTATCGAAAGCTTAACAAGCGATCAGATCAGAACCGACCTTCCTAAGTTTAACATTGGTGATACTGTAAAGGTTCACGTTAAAATTAAAGAAGGTAACAGAGAAAGAATCCAGGTTTTTGAAGGTACCGTTATTGCTAAAAAGCACGGCGGAATTCAGGAAACATTTACCGTTAGAAGAATTTCCTATGGTGTAGGTGTTGAAAGAACCTTCCCTGTGAACTCTCCCAAAATTGCCAAAATCGAAATCACAAGACAGGGTAAAGTCAGAAGAGCTAAACTTTACTATCTCCGTGACAGAGTTGGTAAGGCAACCAGAGTTAAAGAAAAGAAATAATTTTCATTATAAATCGGAGGGCATATTCTGCCTTCCGATTTATAAACAAATCCCGAAATCTTGCAATGGCATATCAGCCATTGCATTTTGTTTAATATTGAAGTTTTATTAGGAAGAGGAATGTTATGAAAGATTTTGAAAACGAAAAAGATTTAAGCAAAGAAAACAATATTACGGAGAATAATTCCAACAATTGCGGTGACAAGAATCCAATGAGTAATTTTGCGGATAATCGTGAAGAAACTGTCGAAACTATCGGGGATAAGGATTGTTCTTTACCTGTTTCTTCGGGACAAAAAGTCTTAAAAGAGGTAGTCAGTTGGATAGCTTGTATTCTTGTGGCAGTGGTATTTGCTTTTGTTCTCAGAAATCATGTTTTTACAATGGTCATGGTTGATGGTGATTCCATGTATCCCACACTCAAACACAAAGAAAGATTGTTTACACGTATTATTTCATACACCCCCGAGCGTGGAGATATCATTATCTTTCACCCCAATCACAATCCCAAGACTGCATATGTAAAAAGGGTTATTGCTACAGAGGGTGACCGTATCTGGATTGATGAAATGACCGGTGATGTTCACCTTTTGAAAAAGGGCAGTGACACTTGGGAAATTCTCGACGAACCGTATATAAATGAAAAGATAAGAGGAAATATAGGCATAGCACAAAAATACGCAGATGATTCGCCTGAAAATGGTCTTCTTATAAAAGACAATCATGTGTTTGCGATGGGGGATAATCGTAATAACAGTCGTGACAGTCGTGATCCCAGCGTTGGACAAATCAGCAATTCAACGATTGTGGGAAAGGCGATTTTCAGATGGTGGCCCCTTTCTGAGTTTGGAAGTGTATATTCCGAAAATTCGCCTGAGGCAAAAGCCTTAAAGACTGTGGGGATATGGCTGCTCATTGTGGCTGTATTGTTTGTTGTTTTGGCTTTTTGCAATAAATTTTTCTTCCGTTTAATAAAAGTCAGAGGCGATTCTATGTCCCCAACCTTTAAAAAGAGTCAGCGTTTGATTGCCGCACGAAAAAAATATAATGCCGGCTACGGTGATGTTGTTGCCTATGAATCCGAAACGGAAGATGGGAAGATTTTTGTTTCAAGAATTGCAGCAATGCCCGGCGACTTGGTTTGGATTGACAGTGAAAACGGTGAGGTTTATGTTAAAAAGTGCGGAGAGAACGAATGGAATGTTTTAGATGAAACATTTTCACTTATTCCCCATAACGAAAAATCAGATATGCAAAACTTTGAGCCGGATGAGCAACAGATCAGAGAGGTAAAAGACGGATATCTTTTTGCGGTTGGTGATAACCGCAATAAAGAATACATGATTCTGTGCAAGGACAATCAGATTTCGAAAGATTGTATAATAGGTAAGATCGTGTTCAGATTGTGGCCGTTTTCTAAGTTTGGCAAACTATAAAATTTTTGTAGAACTTTTATATAGAGAAAAGTAAATCATATATTGTATGGAGATTTGCTTTTCTCTATTTTTACTGTATAGGATACCAAACTTCGTTTCTATAATATAATTCAGCAAGAAAAAGCAGGAGGTAAAATATGAATATACAGTGGTTTCCCGGTCATATGACCAAAGCCATCAGGATGATGGAAGATAATCTCAAATTAATTGATATTGTCGTTGAACTTGTAGATGCAAGACTTCCGCTCAGCAGTCGAAATCCAAAGGTTGATGAGCTTGTAGGAAATAAACCGCATCTGATACTTCTTAATAAGGCGGATATCGCTGATTCTGCAATAACAGCTGCATGGGAAAAGTTTTTCGAGTCGAAAGGAATTATGGCAGCGGCCGTAAGCTCGACCTCGGGTAAAAATCTGAATTTTGTTTTTGATAAGTGTAAGCAATTGCTCAGTTCAAAAATAGAAAAAGAAAAAGAGAAAGGCATTGTAAACCGTAGCATCAAAATTATGGTGTGCGGAGTGCCCAATGTTGGCAAATCATCCTTTATCAACAAGCTTTCCGGTAAAAAAAGTGCCATAACAGGAGACCGTCCCGGAGTTACCAAAGGCAAACAGTGGATAAGGCTTAAAAACAATTTTGAGCTTCTTGACACTCCGGGTATTCTATGGCCAAAATTTGATGATGAGGCGGTAGGGCTTCGTCTCGCTTTTACCGGTGCTGTTAAGGATGAAATAATGGATATCGAAGAGCTTGCTTGCCATTTGCTTGCGTTTTTCAGAGACAATTATCCCGCCTCTCTTGCCGAAAGATACAAAATGACGGATTTTGAAGGCATGGAAGGCTACGAACTGCTGGAATATCTCGGCAAAAAAAGAGGTTTTGTTGTGTCGGGCGGTGAAATTGACACCGAACGTGCGGCTCACATTCTTCTTGATGAATTCAGAGCTGCAAAACTTGGAAATATTACTCTTGAAAAACCATGATGAAAGGGATGCTGTATATGGATATAAATATTTTTGAATATGAAAACAAGTGCCGTGCAAACGGTTATAAGCTCATTGCAGGTGTTGATGAAGCAGGTCGTGGTCCGCTTGCAGGTGCTGTGTATGCAGCGGCGGTTATTTTTGATGAGGGAGTATACATTGAAGGTGTGAATGACTCCAAAAAGCTCACTCCCAAAAAGCGTGATGCCCTTTATGATGAGATCATTGCAAAAGCAAAGGCATATTGTATTTTTTCGGTGGATGAAAAAGTCATTGATGAAATTAATATTTTAAATGCTACCTACAAAGCCTTTCAGGGTGCAATCGCAGGTCTTGAAATAGAGCCTGACTATGTTCTCATAGATGGAAATCGTGCCAAAGGTATAGAGGTTGCCCATGAAACTGTTGTCAAGGGTGATTCAAAAAGCTTTTCAATTGCGGCGGCATCAATTCTTGCAAAGGTTGCCCGTGACAGATATATTGAAGAGGCAGACAAAATCTACCCCGAATACGGTTTTGCCGGACACAAGGGGTATGGTACAAAGGCGCATCTCGAAGCTATTGCCAAATATGGACCTTGCCCAATTCACCGGCTTACATTTGGCGGAGTAAGGGAGCACGTAAAATGAGTGCAAAGAATATATCCGGAAAATTTGGCGAAATGTATGCGTCAAAGTATCTTGAACAAAACGGATATAAAATCATCAGAAGAAATTACAAAACCAGATTCAGCGAAATTGATATTGTTGCCAAGGATGGAGAGGTTTTATGCTTTGTAGAAGTTAAAACCCGCAAAAACAAAGAGTTTGGCTTGGGGCTTGAGGCTGTCGATTCAAATAAGAGAGACAAAATGATTCTTGGTGCAAGAAGCTATATGGCTTCATATTCACCTTCATGTGACATACGTTTTGATGTTGTTGAAGTATATGGAGAGGTTTTACATTCGGGTTTTTTGGTCTCTGAAGTAAACCTGATAAAAAATGCCTTTTGTGTGGATTGATTACAGCTTTGTATCTTCTTTTGTCATATTCATAAAGTACTCTTGATTTTATGGGAGATTAATGATACAATGATATTATAATTATATATGGGGTATTATTTGAATGATTGGCTATGTTGAGAGTGCAGATAAAAACGGAGATTATAGAAAAATACAGATAACCCTGATTCATACAGATGATTTTGAACTTGAAAAGTATGCAAGCGAAAGAGATGTATATACTGCAGATCGTTTTTCGGGAGCCGTTCAGAGAATAAGTTCAAGCGTACAAAACGAATGGGCAAATACCGATTTATTGAAAAAGATAATAAATGTTTTGAAGCTATGTGAACAAAAACAAAAAATAGCTGTATGCGTTATGTGGAAAAGTATTGGAGATTCAGGGGTAGAGTATGTCGGATTTGAACCCATCAATAATGTGTGGTTGCCTACTCCCGTTACAATTGAGAACTGCAACTGTATGTGCATAAATGTTACCAAACTCTTTTTTACAAAGACTCCCAGGCCCTTAGAAGCATCTTTTATATGCGATATTTTAAATTTGCTTGTTTCGTACAGCGGAGTATTGATTTCAAATCCGTTTTATTATTGTACGAATTCCGTGTTTTGCGATGCGAAATTTATTCATATATTGAAAGTGTTGTTTAAAAAGAGTTTTCTTGATTTTGAAATAATGAAGTCATTGAACCATGAACTTTCGGGAAACAAAGAACTTAAGAAGGCCGGAAAGATATCCGTATCTGCAAAGACTCTTGTGCTGAATCTTTCAGCAATTAATATTCAGCCGACAAAATATGACGGAAACAGCAGTTTTTATATTGTGGGCGTAAAAAGAGATTGCATCATATCTCTTATTGACGAGACCGTACGTTGTCTTGAAAAAGGCTTTGGTTTAGACAGATTTATGCGGCATGCTTCGCATCACATAAGAAAAGCTCTTGAAAAACTGAGGTCACTTTGCACAATTCTTGTTGCAAAAGAGCACATTGGCAGACTAAATGACATAAATTATCTCAGTTTATATGAACTCCTTGAAGCATTTGCTTTTCATGAAAAGTCAATGCAACTTAAAACGGTTGTTCGTGAATCCGCAGCAATATGCAGAATTTTAAAAAATGTTAAAATACCCGATTACATATCATCAGACAAAAGACTTGTTTTCATATAGAAAGGAATGATATTAATGAAAATAAAAGAAGGTTTTGCCCTGAAAGAAATTGCCGGAGCCTTTGTTGTAGTGCCTGTTGGCGACGATTTGGTTGATTTCAGCCTCATGATTACAACAAATGAAACAGGGGCATTTTTGTGGAAATGTATGGAAAATGAAACCGATATAAAACAGCTTTGCGAATGTCTCAAATCGGAATATGAAGGTGTTACCGACGAAGAGCTTGAGGCAGACATCATAGAATTTGTTAAAATGCTTGAGGAAAATAATATTTTGGAGTAAAGCTGATGATTGCAGGAAAAATAACCCCCGGCATGACAGACATTGCACCGCATATTGAAGAAGCAATAGCTCACGGAAAAAAAGTTAAGCTGACAGTTACCGGCAACAGCATGTATCCGCTTTTTAAAGACCGACGCGACAGGGCTGTACTTTCACCAATTGAAAAACTAAAAAAAAGAGATGTTGTTTTCTACAAAAGACAAAACGGTCAATATGTGCTTCATCGCATAGTCAAAAAAAAGGGGAATATGCTGACCATTGCGGGTGACAATGAAACTGTGAAGGAATATCAGGTCAATGTATCGGATTGCATTGCTGTCATGGAATCCTTTGAAAGAAATTCAAAAGAAAGTAATGTTTCTGATTTGTGGTACAAAGTATATTCTTTTTTCTGGGTTGCATTTTTTCCTTTCAGGAAACAGTGCAGAAAATTTTTGCACTTTGGTTCAAAACTTTTTGGTGCAAATCGGAAAAAGGATTAATTCGGGGAAGTGATTGAAATAAAGAAAAAAGAATATCCGTCTGTCAGATGGCTTTTTAAAAATGCCAAAAGCATATATGCACACATAATCTTTCTAACACTTTGTGCAATTTCGGTTTCATATATTTCTGTTCGGTTTGCGCTGGTGTCAAAAGAGCTTCTTGACTGTGCCACCAATGCTTCGGCAAGTCATATGCTTAAAGATAAGATAGTTAAGCTTGTAATACTTGTGGTTATACAGCTTGTGCTTCAGACAGGCTACACACTTTTGCTTCTCCGCACCGAAGTAGTTTTCAAACAAGGGTTGCAACGTAAAGTCTATTCAAAATTACTTGGCAAAAAGTGGTCGTCCCTGTCAGAGTTTCACTCCGGTGAAATTTTGAACCGTTTAAACGGAGACGTAGGCATTGTGACAACAAATATTTTACAAATTGTTCCCAATGTTTTTGCTTTTGTTTCAAGAATAGTTCTCAGTTTTTCCGCGCTCTATGTCCTTGATTCCGATTTCGCCCTCATCTTTTTGGTTGTCGGACCGTTTGTGATGATAGTTGCGCGTATCTACAGCAAAAAAATAAAACCCCTTCACAAGCAGGCGCAGAGCTGCATGGGCAAAACTCATTCGTTTATTCTTGAATCCCTCAGGAATATTCTCGTGGTAAAATCCTACGGTGCAGAAAAAAGCATGACAAAAAAGGTTGCAGGCCTTCAGAAAAACACATTTAAGGTGATAATGAAAAGAGGATACCTGAGTATTATTGCAAATATTCTTTTTTATATATCACTCACAATAGGCTACTATTTTGCCGTTGGCTGGTGTGCCTACAAAATTTCTCTCGACATAATGACCGTCGGCACATTTACCGCAGTCATTCAGCTTGTCGGTCAAATTCAGACTCCATTTAAGGAGCTTGCATCGGTCATTCCGCAGTTTTTTGCAACCACTGCTTCGGCAGAGAGAATTATGGAAGTGGAAAACTTGCCCGATGAAGAAAAAAGATATGACAACATAAATGCGAATGACGTATATAATAGTATGAATTCGATTTGCGTTAAAGATATTTCATTCGCCTACGGAGATGAACAGATTTTCAAAAATGCCTCTGTCACAATCCCAAAAAACTCTCTTACGGCAATTGCGGGAATATCCGGCATAGGAAAAAGCACTCTCTTAAAACTCATTCTCGGCATCATCGAACCCTCTGTCGGTTCGGTCAGTGTTGAATGCCAAAACGGCGAAAGCTACATTGCCGATGCATCGCTCAGAAAACTTTTTGCCTATGTTCCCCAGGGCAATATGCTTCTTTCGGGAACAATAAGAGAAAACATTGCCTTTGTGTGCGATGGGGTTTCTGATGAAGACATTGAAGAAGCGGCAAGGATAGCATGCATATATGATGTTATAGCCGAACTCCCCGAAGGCTTCGGCACAAGGCTCGGCGAAGGCGGAAGCGGACTTTCGGAAGGGCAGATTCAGCGTCTTGCAGTGGCAAGGGCAATTTGCTCAAAAGCTCCAATATTACTTCTGGACGAGGCAACCTCGGCGCTTGATGAGGAAACCGAGGAAAAAATGCTCTCCAACATAAAAGCTCTCAATGACAGAACCTGCATCATAATATCCCACAAGGAATGTGCTCTTGAGATTAGTGACCTCACTCTCACAATCTCAGACGGAATAATTAATTCTAAAACAAAATAAATTAATTTGAGCACTTGTTGTAAAAATAACCAAAACAGATTTGAGTTAATTGTGCATTAATTATATAAAATTTTTTCGAAAAACTATTGACAAGTTTTGTTTAATTTGTTAAAATGGCTATAACGAAAAACATAAATAAGGAGATGTATGTCAAAATGAAAAGCAGAAAATTAAAAGCTATTCTTGCAGCTCTTTCAGCAGTTGCAGTAATGGCGACTGCTATGACAGGTTTTGCAGCAGCAACAACAGAATATGATTTGGCAACCGGTAAAGTAATTGTTGAAGAAACTGTTACAGCAGAAGCAGGTAAAGAGGTTACATACCTCGTAAAATCAGGCGATCAAATCGTGTACATTGATCAGGCTACAGCAGATGCTACAACCGGTGCAGTTAAATTTAACTACAAAATTGCCGGTAGCAAAATCGTAAACCTCGAAACAGATGTTTCATACGGTACAGACGGTGCTACAGCTGTTACAGGTGGCGATGATGAACTTGATTTGTATGGTTATGCAAATGTAGAAGGTGAAAACTACACAATCACTTATAACAAACCTATCACAGGTAATGGTGATACAACTATTGCAACTATTGAAGTTGAACAGGGTTACGAAATTGAATCCGTAACAATCGGTGGTGTAGCTCAGGTTGCTCCTTTTGATGCAAGCTATGAAGTAGCTAACGGTGTTGCAGTTGTAGTTACAACAAAAGCGGCTTATGTTGCTCCTGAATTTACTCCCGATGATGAACCTGTAGCAGATCTTGAAAATCCCGAAGAACCCAGCTATGCACAGGTGTTCAAAGTAAATGAATCCGTTGAAGAATACGGTCTTATGTTTGCTCTCTTCAAAGGTGCAATCAAGCTTTATCCCGCAGCTAAAACAAATGCTGACGGATATGGTGCTGTAAAAATTGTTCTTCCCACAAACTACAAAACAACAGCTCAGACAGATGCACCCGAATTTAAATCATACTATAAAGCAGACGGTAAATATTACTACGCTGATGGCACTGAATTTACACTTGTTCAGCCCGTTGAATAATGTTGACAGAGAGGAGATATAGTAATGAAAAAATATGTAAAACCCACTATTGATGTTGTTGAACTTTCTGTCAAAGAGAACATGGCTGCTCTTCCCGCAGGTATCAGCAAAACAGTTGTTGCAGGTGATTCTACCGGTACAACAGAGAACGGTGTTCCCTTAACAGTATACAATCTTACTGCTGTTACAACATCCGCAGAAGCGTAAACGATAATCAATATAATAATTCAAAAAAGGTTGACTTAATCTGTCAGCCTTTTTTTTGAATAAAGCTATGGTAGCATACAAAACGTATTTGCCAAAAAGGATTTTTCAATTATGAAAAAATATTTAATTGCAGATTTCAAAATTTCAGTTGACTCTGATTATGACAAAGTATTAACAGAATCTCTTTCGCAGTATGAAAATGATTTTGATGGCAGTGCAGATATTAAAATAAATATCAATAAAACCAAGGAAATTATTGTCAATGAATATATCAACGTATCAAAAATTACAGATGGAAAATTTTACTGTAATCATAATGGGTTAGATAGAGTTATTTTCTATGATGATAATTCTGAAAAAATTATGGCAGTAATCACATTTTCAGATGATTATTCAAACATTGAAATACTCGCTCACGATGTAAAACAAATATACGACATTTCCGATGAACGCTACATTTTTAACCTTGTTGGCAATGCCATCCATTACAGCATGAGAATGCATGACGCTGTTGTTTTTCATTCTTCTGCAATTTCATATGATGGTCGAGGAGTAGTTTTCTCGGCAGTTTCGGGAACAGGAAAATCCACCCATACAGGACTGTGGCAACAAGTTTATCCTGAAACCGTAATGGTAAATGATGACATGCCCGTTATCAGAGTGAAAAATAATGGTGATGTTATCCTTTGCGGGACTCCCTGGGCAGGAACAACCGGTATTAACACAAATATTGTTGTTCCTCTTGAAGCAGTGGTATTCTTGTCACGATCTGTGCACAATCATATTGAACCGATTGATTGTCAAAATGCAATAAAAAATTTTTTTGAAGGACTCGTATCACCTCTTTCGCCGGTTATGCTTGCAAAAACAGTTGATACAGTTAACAAGATATTCAAAAAGGTGCAGTTGTTGTCTCTTTCTTGTAATATGGACACAGAAGCGGCACAGGTTGCAAAGGAATATATTTTTAATAACGCAGAAAGGAAATGATTATCATGAAAAAATTTATCTCATTGTTGATTGTTTTTTGTATGACAATTTCATTGTCTACACAGGTTTTTGCAATGTCTTTTTCTGATCTTCCGAATGATCACTGGGCAATTTCATATGTAAACACTCTTGTGTCAGACGGAACAATCAACGGATTTGAAGATGGCACATTCAGACCTGCCGGCACAGTAACAAGAGCTGAATTTGTTAAAATGATTGGTAAAGGCAACACAAGAAGAACATCAGATTATATGGATGTTGACAATAGTCACTGGGCATATGAATATATTATGACCTCCGGCTTTGAAACAGGCAGTGAATTTTTTGAACCCTCAAAGCCAATTACCAGAGGAGAAGTTGCAACAATACTCTGGACAAGAGCAGGTAGTCCCAAAGGTCTTACTGCGCCTCCGGTTATTTTTGCACAAGGCATAAATTATGATGCGGTTTCGTGGGTATATACCTACAAAATCATGAACGGTGATGATTTCATTGATTTGAGACTGGATGATACTCTCACAAGAGCTGAGGCTACTGCCCTTATCGTGCGTTCTCGTCAGATTAATGCATCAAGTGAAAAAGTTACATTCATGGATTCCATAGATCAGAATTTGTTTGAAATTGCATACAATGCTTATGGTGTAGTTGACAAGGAATACAGTGCAGATGCAACACTCACAATGGGTGAGGTTGCTATGGCTGCAGCCCGTATTCTTTCGGGCAGTGATAAACCGGATTATCCCGGAGTATCTGCGACAATATCTTTTGAACACCCCTATGCTCAGGCAATTAATATGATTTCCCGTTACTATGCCGGCAGTGAAAACGACAACGTGGCATATGCAGATAAAACCGCAACAGTCAGAGATGCAATAATGGCACTTATGTTTGCAACTCAGAGAACATCCGCTTTGCCTATTTCTTATGATAAAAATGGCACAACATATGCAAATGCCAATCCTGCAAACGATGCTCAGGATGCACTTCTGAAAAAGGCATATCAAAATGGTATTTACTTCACATCGCCCGAGGCAATTAATCTCGACAAAACAATAACTCTCAAGGAGTTTGCTTGTCTTCTCATTGAATTTGACGGTTTTTCAGGCTTTAACAGCGGATACAGATATTCCGCAAATTCGCGATATGTTGATTATAAATTAAACACCGTTTTATCCACATATCCCTCAAATGCGTCGGATTATAGAATGATTTTAAGTACAATTCCTGCCTATGTATATGAGAAACCGTTTGTTGATGCTGTAGAGCTTCCAAAAGACAGTTACAAAACCACAAGCGTATTTGACGGTATTTTCCAAACCATGTTTAAACAGTGGTACACACTTTGCAAAAATTCGGGTATTCAGATAGAAATATATGATAATCCTGTTCTTGCCGTAAAAACAAGCGGAGGATATACATTCAGAATTAAGCTTAAAATTGTGGATAAAGCTCACGCCACTAAACTTTCGGATATTATAAACTGCGCAGATGAAACCATCGGAGCTTATCCTCTTGTAAACGGTGATGAGATTTATCTCGATGTAAACACAGGAAAAAAACTTGATGATGTATTTTTCCCCTTTGAAAACATCTTTGTAAGTCAGATAATCTGATTTTGAAAAGAGGCTTTGAATATGGACAATAATTATAACACCGGAGCTAATTATAACAATAATAACAATAACATGGATAACGGTTCCGGAAATGGATTTATAAGCAAATTCAGAAGCCGTTGGAGTTATAATGAAATTAATAAGTTTGCTAATTTTCCCATAATTGCATATTTTATTAAATTCCTTGTAGACTTGGTTATGTATATATTCAGTGTATATGAACAGAATGACATATACTACGATTTGTGGTATTTATTCATACCCCAGGTAGTAACAAGTGCTTTTATGGTTGTATATCACATATTGTATTTTAAACATATATTTTTGGGAATGATGTTTAAAATTTCTGCAGCGGTCGTAATTGTTTTAAATATTGCATTTATAGTTATTTTGTCATATGACATGACAATAGGGTATATATTTTATTTTGCACTTGTGGGCATGATAAATTTTGTCAACGGTCTGTTTCTCAAATGTAACATTATCCCTGCCCGAAAAGTGGGAAGTGCAGAAGTGGCACCGCTTATTTTTGAAATAACAAGCTTTGTTACTATGGTGTTCGGTGCGCTTGCAATGATATTTGCATTTCCGTATCTTCAGGTTATAAAAGAACTGGGAATCCAATATTGGGACTTTTTGAATTTGTATCTTGGAATCAAACTTAACATTGTCACAGATTTTGTTCTGTTTGTATGTTATTTATGGAGTAGATATAATAACTCAGAATTTATTCGTGATAATATGTTTGATGAAAGTGAACTTTATGATGAATAACGCTGATTATGATAATGCCACATATAGTCGGATGCCGACAAAGTCTAATGCAACATGGAGCTGTCATATATTTGACTTGGCGGTATTGCCTGTTGTTATTTATGCTGCAGAATGAATAATCCCAAGATTATTTGTGATAATATGTGACATTAAAGCATTTTTAGTGTTTGTGAACTGCAAATTCGACATTTGCAACAATTTGAAGGACTTAAGTTTATGCAATTTGACTATAAAATTGTTGATAATTCCACTTGCAACAATTGGAATTATCTGTTATAATAACTGTAGACCAAAATTCTAGGAGGTAGTAGGTAGAAATGAACAAAAGTGAATTAATTGCTAAAATAGCAGAAAAAGCTGAATTATCCAAAAAAGATGCTGAAAAAGCTCTTAACGCTTTCGTAGATGGTGTTACAGAAGCTCTCGTAGCAGGTGACAAAGTTGTTCTCGTTGGCTTTGGTTCTTTTGAAACAAAGAAGAGAGCAGCAAGAAAGGGTAAGAATCCCCAGACAGGTGCAATCATCGATATCCCCGCTACAACAGTTCCTTCTTTCAAAGTTGGTAAAGCTTTAAAAGACGCTGTTAAATAATTCAAGTTTGGACAATCCCTGCCGAATTTCCGGCAGGGATTTTTTCGTAGATTGGTTGACATTATTTTATGATTTGTATATAATGTAATAGAACATAAATAATAAGATGATATGAGGAGGAATCAATATGAGAGTATGTATTTACGGAGCTTCAAGCACAAAGACAGATAAAAGGTATATTGACGCAGTAGAAAGATTAGGCGAATTGCTGGCACGAAGAGGGCATTCTCTCGTATACGGCGGCGGAGGAAGCGGATTAATGGGTGCTGCTGCACGTGGCTTCACCAAAGGTGACGGACATATAATAGGAGTGGTGCCGCACTTTTTCGATGTCGATGGAATCCTTTATGATAAATGTGATGAAATGGTCAGAACCGATACCATGCGTCAGCGTAAACAGCGCATGGAGGATGAGGCAGATGTATTCATTATTACTCCGGGCGGTGTGGGAACATTTGATGAGTTTTTTGAAATTCTCACTCTCAAACAGCTTGGCAGACACTGCAAAGCTATTGTTATCTACAATATTTGCGGTTATTATGATAAACTGCAGGAGTTTATGAATGTTGCTTTTGAAGAGAATTTTATTACCGATGTAACATTAAGTCTTTATGAAGTAACTGACAACGAAAAGGACATTATTGATTATATTGAAAATTATGAAGGCAAGGAGCTTTCTATAAAAGATACAAAACATGTGTGAGGTATGTATTAACTATGAGTAACAATGCTAAATCGGCAAGTGAAGTATACAAATCAATTATTGTAGATATTCATAAAGCTGCTCTTGAAAAAAACTATATTGAAAAAGAAGCTATCATGGTTGAAGAACTTCTTACAAAAGGCTTTGAATATTCAAATCAGTGGCTTTCTGATTCCGAATTTTTTGAAACTTTTAAAGGAAATAATGTTGGCTATTATCTCGGGCTTTCAGTTAATTGTCTGTGTGGCGGCATGCTTTGCGCAGATGCTTGGGCTGATGGTGGAGACAGATTGTCCAACATCAAATATGATGAAATATATGATGGCGGAGTATGGAATAATATTTTTGTTCTCCTTGAAATGACGTCTGACAATGATAAAAAGGACTTTCAAAATTTTTCTCTTGAAATTTACGAAAAATGGGTTGTTGCCCTAAAAGATTATTTCCCGCTTTCCGATGCAAAAGACTATATCTCAAAAACTCTTGCGGCATTTTTCCAGCTTGGTGTTACAATGAGACTTGACATTTTGGGGTATTAACATGGCGGATTATATATACACAGTTTCAAAGAAAATATTCTATCCATTAAATCCAAAAATTGAAGATATTGACATTTGTGATATTGCCCATGCTCTTTCAATGCTTTCCAGAGCAAACGGGCATTTCCCTTTTTTTCATTCTGTGGCACAGCACTCAATTGAATGTGCAAATGAAGCATTGGCGAGAGGGCTTGAAACCAAGCTTTGTCTTGCATGTCTTTTGCATGATGGAGCAGAAAGCTACATGTCCGATGTTACCACCCCGGTGAAAAATAAACTTTCGGATTACAGAGAGTATGAAGATAAACTCATTGACCTCATTTTTAAAAAATATGTCGGTGAGCTCACGGAGGAAGAAAAGAAAATTGTCTATTCCATTGATAAAGACCTTTTGTATTATGAGTTTTATCACTATATGGGCATTGAACTTTCCGAAAAGCCTCACATTTTTTCGAAACCTGTTTTTGAATTTAAAGAGTTTTCAGTAGTCAGAGACGAGTTTTTGGAACTGTTCAAGAGACTGAAATCAGAAAGATAAATTGGAGTTTGTCCACATAGGGAATAGGGATAAGAGAATAGGAAATAGGGAGTCAAATCGGAGTTTGTTGAGCTGTTAAATAATAAATTAGTTGACACCTTTCGGATTTTATTATATAATAAAGTGGTATTTTCTAGGAGGTGCTTATATGCCCAAAAAGGTTAATATATTGGGAATCAAGGTTGACAAAGTCAACATAGAACAGGCTTCCGATATTATTATAGATAACATTAAAAACAAAGGTGAAACCATCAGCGTTTTTACCCCTAATTCCGAAATTATCATGGCGGGTTATCGTGACAAAGAGTTTGGTGAACTTCTCAATAACGCCGACCTTTTAACAGCCGACGGCATTGGTGTGGTTTATGCTTCAAAAATTGTCAAAAATCCAATTTCTGAAAGAGCTCCCGGTTATGATATTGCATGTCGCAGCCTCGAAAAGCTTGCCGAAATCGGCGGCTCGGTTTATCTTTTCGGTTCAAAACCGGGTGTTGCCGAAACTGCCGGAGAAAATATAACCAAAAAGTATCCCGGTGTTAAAATTGCAGGCTTCAGTGACGGATATTTTGATGACGAAAAAGAAAAACTAATTATAGAAGACATCAACAAATGCAATCCTGATATGCTTTTTGTCTGCCTTGGTGCTCCAAAACAGGAAAAATGGATTTCGGCTCACAAAAAAGAGCTCAGCACAAGGGCGTGTCTTGGTATTGGCGGAAGTCTTGATGTTTTTGCGGGCACAGTCAAACGTGCTCCCGAGTTCTATACCAAACATGGCATTGAATGGCTTTACCGTCTCATCAAACAACCCTCTCGCTTTGTGAGAATGCTCGAACTTCCCCGATTTGGCTTTAAGGTACTTATGAAAGGCAAAAAGTTCCCGCAGGATAAAGACGAATGATATCAATTCTTTTTATGAAAGGAATTTTAATATGAATGTAGAATTGTTGCAATATAATCCCGATGCCGAAAAAATTGTTGCCGCATCGGCAAAACTTTGTTATTCTTCATCGGAAATTGACGGCATTTTAAACGGTCTCGACAAAGAAAAAACCGTCAGCTTTATTGAAAGACTCATGAGTATGGGGCACGAAAGTCCTCTTGAACACATTGCTTTTACATTTGGGATTGAGGGCGTTTCAAGAAGTCTTTTGGCTCAGATTACCCGTCACCGTATTGCATCATACAGCGTTAAATCACAAAGATATGTAAATGAAGGTCAGTTTGAATATATCATTCCCCATGAAATAGAAAATGATGAAAAAGCCAAAGCGATTTTCATAAAAGCCATGGAAGACGATGAAAAGACATACAATGAGCTTGCAGATATCTTGAAAGCCAAACATTTAAAGGCATTTCTCGCAGAAGGCATTGACGAGAAAAAAGCAGCAAACATGGCTGAAAAAAAAGCCATTGAAGATGCACGATATGTGCTTCCCAATGCTTGCGAAACAAAAATGATTGCTACATTCAATGCTCGCAGTCTCATAAACTTTTTTCATCATCGCTGCTGCGAAAGAGCCCAGTGGGAAATAAGAGAGCTTGCATGTGAAATGCTTAAGCTCGTAAAAGAGGTTTGCCCCACAATTTTCAGGGTTTCAGGTCCCAGATGTGTAGCCGGTCCGTGTCCCGAAGGGAAAATGACTTGCGGCAAAATGCTTGAAAAGAGGAAACTCTTTTTGGAACAGGAATGATACATATGTCAAAAGATTTTAAATTAATAGTTATAGAGGGGGTCGATTCAAGCGGAAAAGCAACACAGTCGTCTCTCCTTAAAGAAAAACTTTCCGACATGGGAAAAAGCGTTGTTTCCGTGGAATTTCCCAATTATGCAAGTGACAGCTCATCGGTTGTCAAAATGTATCTTGGGGGCGAATTCGGAGATGACCCCAATGCAGTGAGTGCCTATGCGGCATCCATGTTTTTTGCAGTTGACCGCGTTGCTTCCGTAAAGGTAACATGGAAAGAGCTGTTTTCAAACGGAAATATTGTTATTGCCGACAGATATACAACTTCAAACATGGTTCATCAGGCATCTAAAATTTCTGATATGAAAGAAAAAAGCGAATTTCTTGATTGGCTCTATGACATGGAATATGAAAAGCTTTCCCTGCCAAAACCCGACATGGTTATTTTCCTTGATATGCCTGTGGAAAATGCCCGTCAGCTCATGGCAAACAGAGCAAATAAAATTGATAATTCAGATGTTAAGGATATTCACGAAAGAAACGAAGGTTACCTTCAGCAGTCATATGACAATGCTGTGTTTGTTGCCAACAAATATGGTTGGAACACGGTTCATTGCGCTAAAGACGGCAAGGTGAGAGCAATTGAAGATATTTCGGAAGAGATTTTTGATAAGGTTAAAACAGTTTTATAAATATCGGCTGCCTGATATGGCAGCCAACATATGCGCTTGTAGCTCAGTGGATAGAGCACCGGCCTCCGACGCCGGGTTGTCGTAGGTTCGATTCCTATCAAGCGTATAAAAAAGCTCCCGAATGGGGGCTTTTTTAATACGTTTGATGGGAATCAAAAGCGAAGACTTTTGTTGAGGAAACAAAAAGAGTAGGCGCCCCGAGCGGAGAGGGAAAATGAAAAAAAGAGCAGAACAGTGGTGAATATTGACTTATAAAAAGAGATAAAAAGCAAGAAGCGAGGAAGTACTCTTGGGGTGCTCGATTCCTATCAAGCGTATAAAAAAGCTCCCGAATGGGGGCTTTTTTGCTGTATAGTAAACTTCGTCCCTATACAGCAAAAAACTTTTATTATATTGCCGTGCAAAATTTTTGAAAAGCAAAGCTTTTCAAAATGCACATGGCTTAAGAAAAGCGATGACGCTCCGCACTTCCGCTCGCAGAGCGGTGCGGCGAAGCCGCTTTTCTTGATACGTTTGGTAGAAATCAAAAGCGAAGACTTTTGTTGAGGAAACAAAAAGAGTAGGCGCCCCGAGCGGAGAGGGAAAATGAAAAAAGAGCAGAACAGTGGTGAATATTGACTTATAAAAAGAGATAAAAAGCAAGAAGCGAGGACTTTGTTTATCGCAATAATAAATATTACATACTCGGATTGATTTTTTGTGAATTTAATGTTATAATATTGATTATTAAAATACGCACTATCATTAAAAACCAGGAGTAATAATCATGCTTTATACACAAAGTTTTTCAAAACTCATAGATGTGTTCCGCAAAATGCCCGGTGTGGGCAACAAAAGTGCGGTTCGCATGGCATATCATGTGCTTGCAATGCCCGATGATGAAGTTCTGGAGATGATTGCAACAATCAAAAATGCCAAGGAAAAAATAGGCTATTGTTCGGTGTGCCAGAATACCACAGAGCAAAACCCCTGTGAAATCTGTTCCAATCCCAAGCGTGACAGCAGTATTATTTGCGTTGTCGAACAGCCTAAAGATGTGGTTGCACTTGAAAAAACCAGGGAATATTACGGAACATATCATGTTCTTCATGGTTGCATTTCGCCTATGGATTCTATAGGCCCCGAGGACCTAAAAATCAAGGAGCTTCTTGAGAGGGTCTCAAACGGTGAGGTTGCGGAAATAATCATGGCAATCAGTCCGAGCATAGAAGGCGAAGCAACAACCATGTATATTTCTCGCCTTTTAAAACCCTTTGGTGTGAAGGTAACTCGCATTGCCTATGGAATACCCGTTGGCGGTGATCTTGAATATGCCGATCAGGTAACACTAGCCAAAGCTATTGAGGGACGAAGAGAAATATAAAAAAGACAGTGTTTATGCAACAGATTGATTAAATATTGCGAAATACGACTTTTTCACTGTGTTTGTGTTGACAATAATCAGATGTTTGATTTAAAATTTAAATATAATACAAAGAAATGGAGATTTTGAATATGAACTTTAAAAAAGATAAACTTGATGTGAAAATCTTTGAAACAAGAGATGCAATGGGAAAGGGTGCCGCTGATGATATCGCAGCTGCAATAAAAAAATGTCTTTCCGAAAAAGCAGAAATTAACATGATTTTTGCAGCAGCCCCCTCACAGAATGATATGCTTTATCATCTTTGCGAAAGAGATGATATCGAATGGGAGAGAATAAATGCATTCCACATGGATGAATACATCGGCCTTGCTTCCGATGCTCCACAGTGCTTCAGCAACTTCCTCAAAAGATATATTTTTGATCTCAAACCGTTCAAAAGCGTAAACCTTATTAACGCAGGTGCAAACAGTGCCGAAGAAGAATGTGCGAGATACTCCAAGCTTCTCAACGATTTTCCTGTTGACATTGTATGCATGGGCATTGGGGAAAACGGTCATATTGCTTTCAACGACCCTCACGTTGCAGACTTTAATGATAAGGCACTTGTTAAACCCGTAACTCTTGATGATGTTTGCCGTATGCAACAGGTTAATGATGGTTGCTTTGAATCAATCGATCAGGTGCCTACCTGTGCGCTTACACTCACTGTACCCGCACTCATGAAGGCAACATACAACTTCTGTGTTGTTCCTGCTCCTACAAAGGCTGTAGCAGTGAAGAGGACTGTTGAGGGTGAGATTAATGAAGAATGTCCGGCTACAATACTCAGACTTAAAGACAATGCAATTATGTATTGCGATGCAGACAGCAGTGCTCTTCTTGAAATAAAATAATATAATTTCAAAATACAATTTAAAAATACGTAAAGGTGGCATGGCAGATGAGTGAAGAGAATTCCCGCTATCAGAGTGTGTCAAATAATATAGCCGTAAATTATTCCGTAGAATCATTTTCTGCAGTTATGCCGCCTCATCTTCACGGCTATTATGAGATATACTATAATATTCGCGGTGCAAAGGGATTTATGGCGAATTGTGATTTTTATAAATGCGTGGAGAGAGATCTTATCATAATTCCCAAACTTCAGGCGCACAAGGTTATTTTGAAAAAAGAATGTGAATATGAAAGATGTGTTATTAACATTGATGAGTATGCGGTTAACCTTATTGAAATTCTGAGTCAGTCAGAAGAGAGTATGGCATGGATTAAAGAGGAACGTTCCCAAAGGCCGTATAAAGTGCGCCTTTCATCCGGACAGCATGACTGCTTCATGTCAATGATAAGATCTTATAAGAACCACGAGGAAAATGGTTCAAATCTTGAGGCTCTTGCTGTGTTTGTTGAAATCATGGCATTTTTGAAGGGATGCTTTGAAAAACCTCATGAGGCGGAATATATGAGCGAAAAGAATATATCTAATACTGACCGGATAATAAAGCATATTGAAAAAAATTTTCGAAGTGCGACAGTTGCTGATATTGCTTCAAAATTATACAGTAACCGTGATCATTTAAACAGGGTGTTTAAAGAGGAAACCGGAATTACCATGAGCAAATATCTTATCATGCGTAAGCTTGCCGAGGCGCAAAAGCATCTGTACCTTGGAAAGAGCGTAAAGGAGGCGTGCTTCCTTTCGGGATTCAACGATTATGCCAATTTCCTGCGTACCTTCAAAAAATATGAAGGATACAGTCCGAGCGATTTTGAAGGTATATATATAGAACTCAATTAAATCAGCATTTTGAATAAAAGCAGATATCCGATGAACCATACAATCGGATGTTTGCTTTTTCTATATAAGCATTATACAGAAAGGAATACTTATTGTTACATTTATTTTTCAAAATGATTTATAGGTTGACTTAAATACGTTTTAATGTTAAAATCGAAAATACGAAAGTGTCTTTATTTTTATAAAGATAATAAAAAACAAACGGAGGTAGAAAAATGAAAACTTTCAAAAGACTTACAGCTATGGCTGTAGCGTTGGTTTTCGTGTTTACTTCGCTGATTGGTGTTACCGCTTTTGCGGAAGAAGACAGCATTTTCAGCGATGTTCCTGAAACAAACAGCTACTATGAAGCCATTACATCTCTCGTTGCCGACGGCGTTATCAATGGATATGCTGACGGTACATTCAAACCCGATGCCACAATTACCCGTGCTGAGTTCTCAAAACTTCTTGCGGTTGGAAGTACACCTGTGGGTACAGCTTTCAGTCAGACAACAACACAGTTTTCTGATGTAGCAGACTCAACCTCATCAAGTGCATGGGCAATTCCCTACATTGCATATGCAGTAGGTATCAAAGCTATCAACGGTTATGAAGACGGTACATTCCGTCCCACAAACCCAGTTACATACGGCGAAGCCGTAAAGATGATTGTATGCACACTTGGTTATGGTTCTGTTGTTGACACAACTTTAACACCTTGGTATCAGGGTTATGTTGATATCGCATTCAAAATCGGTCTTACTAAAAATGCATTTGCTCAAGGCGACACACCTGCTTCCAGAGCTCTTGTAGCACAGCTTATTTATAATATGCAGAGTTGCAAGGTCTATGTTCCTTCTCCCAATGGTGGCAGCGGTTCAACAGGTAATTGGGGTTCCGATACCGGTCTTACAAATGAGGAAACAGATGACGGAGTACTTCTTGGTGTGTTTGATTATTGCTTAGACGGCACTGCAATTACAAAATCTCAGGTTCTCATTGATGATGATATCTATCAGATAGGTGATCTTGATCGTGATGAACTTAAAGAACTTGTTGGTTATGCAGTTTCCTTCAAATATACAAATACCAAAAAGCCTGAACTTACAAGAGTGTCGAAGGCTTCCGGCGAAAACAACGTTACAGAGCTTGAAGATTGGCAGATAGTATCTGTTGACGGAGACGGTATTGAATTTTATGAAGATGAAGATGCGGAAGACGAAGATGAAGTTTCAAAGATAAGCTTCGATAAAGACCTCTATGTAGTTTACAATGGCGTAATCGTTGATACAGATGATATTGATGACGAATTTATTTCTGAATATTTGAATGTTGAAAACGGAAGCATCAAGTTGCTCAGTAATGACGGCAATAAGAAGAGTGCAGAAGTTGTATTTGTTGAAAGTTATATTACTTACTTTGTAAATACAGTTTCAACAGCAGACGGTGTAACAACATTTTATGATAAATATCAGAAACACACAGGTCTTGCAGCTCTTTCACTTGATAAAGATGATGTTGAATCTGTACAGAAGGTTTCCACTAAAGGCGGAAAACTTACGGATTCTGCTCTTACGGGAATAACTGCAAAATCAATTACCAGCGTTGCAATTCCTTACGGAACAATGGAAGGAACCAAAGTTCTTGTATCCTCTGTTAAATTCACAGGAACTGTTAATGAACTTTCTTCCAACTACAGCAAAATCAAAATCGGAACAGAATATTATGAAACATCTCCTTACTTTGATTTACTTCTTGAAAAAGGTGAAAATGTAGGCTTTGAAGTTGGCGATTCAGGTACATTCTACCTTGATTACCTTGGCAGAATTGTATTCTACGAAAAAACCGAATCCACCAATCCCTATGCTCTCCTTGTTCAGTACAAATCTACAACAGGTATGAACGCTTCATATGCTCTGAACATTTCAAAATCATCCAAAGATCTTGACATGTTCCTTCTTGAAGAAAAAGTTAAAATTAACGGCGACACAATGACCGCTGAAGAAGCAATAGGATTCCTTATAAACAATACACCCAATTATGATGAGGAAAAACCATCCTATATAATTCAGCCTATCAAGTATAAATCAAAGACAAATTCCAATGGTGACAGTGTAGTAACTGAAATTGAATGTATTGATCTTGCAGATCCCGAGGATGGAAACATTGTTCCTTATGCATTCAAAAACAGTGTGAATTCCGACAAAGAATATTTTGCAAACGACGGAACACTCACATATTCAAAATCCGGTTATGCATTCAAACACAACGATTCCACTCAGTTCAGAATGAACTCATCAACAGCAGTTTTTGTTGTTCCTTCCGATTTATCAAAAGCTTCCGGATATGCAAAGAAAACATATTCATATTTCACAAATACTGCATCATATAAAGTTGAGGCATATGATGTAGATGGCGAAATCGCAAAACTTGTTGTTGTTTACGGTTCTTCATCTAAACCTACAATATATGCTCAGACACCTGTATATCTTGTTCAGGAAGTCAGTGACAAAAACAACGCTGACGGACAGCCAACAAAGAATATTGTATACTACAAAGCAGGAAGCTCCGAGACAGAAGAAAAGCTTGTTGATATAGACAGTGATGCACTTGACATAGCCGATACTCTCGAACCCGGTGATTTGATTAAATTTGTTACCGAAAACAACGAAATCACTTCAATCAAGAAGGTATTTGTTGCCGGTGAGCTTCTCAATGATACAGGTTCATTCAAAGTTGACGGCCATCATATTGCAAAGGATTATGAAACAACTAAAGATTATTACCAGGTAATCTACGGAACAGTCCGCAGTCTTGATCTTGATAATAATACAATTTCAGTAATCCCCGGTATTGATGCTGATGTTACTGTTGATGCTGATTATGAAACAATCAACATTGATGATTCTACCGTATACTATGAATTTGAAAATAAAAACGGATTCAAAATAACATCTGCAGGTGCAATTGCTCCTACATTCAGTGATTATATTGATTCTGATGAAGATGCGGGTAGAGAAAATGCTAAACGTATTGTTACAATCATTGTTAATAAGAAAGTAACAGCTGTATATATTCTTTCCTGATAATTAATTAATATCAAGTAAACATCCCCCGGCAATGCCGGGGGCTTTTCAATAAACGCCCCACAGGGGCTCAGAATACAAGCAACGTCTTGAAAGACGTATTAACACGGACGCATGCGGCTACGTTCTTATGCGTACCTTTTACTCACTCACC